>NZ_QEYV01000020.1:0-42299 GCF_003992815.1 Xanthomonas sp. DAR33341
GATGACTTCAATCGTGAGGCGCTGCACATCGAGGTTGACACCTCGATTAACTCGCAACGGCTTGTGCGTGTGTTCGAGCAGATCAAACGCGATCATGGCTTGCCGCAGGTGGTGCGCTCGGACAACGGCCCCGAGTTCCTGGGCGAAGCGTTCACCCGCTGGCTCAAGACCAATGGCGTCGCACTACAGTACATCCAGCCGGGAAAGCCAAATCAGAATGCCTTCATCGAGCGCTTCAATCGCACGTTCCGCGAGGAAGTGCTCGACCTGAATCTCTTCGCCTGCCTCGACGATGTGCGCGAAGCCGCCCATTGGTGGATGATCGACTACAACGAAGCAAGATCCCATGATTCGCTCGGCGGAATGACCCCGGTCGAGTACCGCAACAAGTACGCCGAAAGCTCTACCTTTGAAGTGCCTGCTTGACGGGGGAGCTTACGGTTGAGCTTCAGCTTGGTGTAGACCCGCCAGGCGCGGGTCTTGCCCTAGCCCCGCGGCCGCAATGCCCAATCCATCAACAGGCCAAAACCGTGTCCGGGGTTGTCCTTCAGGTGCGCCTCGATTGCGGCGATGAGCGGTCCATCGTCGCGCTGGCGCGGACGGTAATGTCGTGCAGATCGGGATAGCTGCAACACCCGATCAGCTCGACGGGCACTGAAGCCGTGAGCGGTTTGCATGGCCAGACTCAATTCCAGTCGAAGAGCCTGGCTCAACCTTTTCGCGACAGCACGTCCTTGAGCGTGTGTTGATCCAGTGCCAGCTCGGCATACATGCGCTTCATCCGGGCCAACTCGGCTTCCACGTCCTCCAGATGCCGCAACTGCGACACCTCCATGCCGGCATATTTGGACTTCCGGACGTAATAGTGTCGGCTCGCTGATCCCGTGCTTGCGACAGGTCTCGCCGACCTTTGCACCGGCCTCGACCTCTTTGAGGATCCGGACCAGCTGTTTTCGGTGAACTTCGACTTCTTCATGCAAAGCTCCTTGGAATGGAACTCTACTTCCAAGTGGATCGAATTAACGAGGACGCTTCACGCTCTCCAACGCCATCCGCCCCGGGGCCAACCCGCACGCGGTCCTTTGCACAACCGCTTTTGGCTTGGTGGGAGGACGCTTCGCCTTTGGAAAAGCTAAGATCGAAACTTGTGCAAAGTCGGAAGTCGTCAATGATCGATCGTCGTACCTTTCTTGCCACAGGTGTGGTGGCCGCTGCCGCCAGCTTCGGCGCGTCGGCAGCGCGCATTGCGCAGACGCCGCGTGCCAACGGTCCGGCGCCGTGGGGTGCGGTGCCCAGCCGGCGCCAGCTGCGCTGGCATCGGTGGGAGCAATACGCCTTCGTGCATTTTGCGATGAATACCTTCACCGACAAGGAATGGGGCTACGGCGACGAGGATCCGCGCAAATTCGATCCCAGCGATTTTTCAGCCGACCAGATCGTCGCTGCTGCGAAGGCCGGCAATCTGAAAGGGCTGATTTTCACTGCCAAGCATCACGATGGATTCTGCCTTTGGCCGACACGCCTGACCGAGCACTGCATCCGCAATTCGCCCTACAAAAACGGCAAGGGCGACATCGTCGGCGAGATGGCCGCGGCGTGTCGACGCGCCGGCCTGGCCTTCGGCATCTATCTCTCCCCCTGGGATCGCAACCACGCCGAATATGGCCGCCCCGGCTATCTGGACTATTTCCGCAAACAGATCGTCGAACTCTGCACAGGTTACGGCGACCTGTTCGAGTTCTGGTTCGACGGCGCCAATGGCGGCGATGGCTATTACGGTGGGGCGCGCGAATCGCGCAAGATCGATGCGCCTGCGTACTACAACTGGCCGCGGATGATCGAGCTGGTGCATCAGCATCAGCCAATGGCATGTACCTTCGATCCGCTCGGCGCCGATATCCGGTGGGGCGGCAACGAAGATGGCATCGCCGGCGATCCATCCTGGCCGACGATGCCCAATGCGCCGTACACCCAGGAAAACGGCAATTCCGGCGTGCGCGGAGGAGCGCTGTGGTGGCCGGCCGAAACCAATACGTCGATCCGTCCGGGCTGGTTCTATCACGCCGACGAAGACGGCAAGGTGCGGAGCCCGGAGAATCTGGTGCGCTATTTCGACACCTCGGTGGCGCGCGGTACCAACATGAACCTCAATCTGCCGCCCGACCGACGCGGCCGCATCCCCGACCACGACGTGGCGGTGCTGCAGAGTTTCGGCGACGCGATCCGCGCCAGCTTCGCCATCGACCTGGCCAAGGGCGCCAGGGCCAGTGCCAGCGCCTCGCGCGGTGCCGGGTTCGAGCCGGCGCGCGTGCTCGATCGCCAGCCGGACAGCTACTGGTCCACGCCGGACGAGGTCACCACGCCAACGCTGACGCTGGAACTGTCGACGGTGCACAGCTTCGACCTGATCCGGTTGCGGGAGTATCTGCCGCTGGGCGTGCGCGTTACCCGCTTCGCGGTCGAAGCCGAGGTCGATGGGCAATGGCGGCGGCTGGCCGAGGCGCAGTGCATCGGTGCACAGCGGATCGTGCGCCTGGAGCGCCCGATCGCCGCACGCCGGGTGCGCCTGGTCGTGCTCGAGGCGCCGGTCTGCCCGGCGATCAGCGAATTCGCGCTGTTCCGCGCCGTTGCGCCGGTGCCGGTCGCGCGGCCGACGGCGAATGCGCCGGACGTGCTGTCCACCGCCGGCTGGCGCATCGTCGAGGCGAGCGCGCCAGGGGCGGAGACCTTACTCGACGACGATGCCAGCACGATCTGGATCACGCCCGCACCGGCGCCGGGCCATCCCGTGCAGGCGACCATCGACCTCGGCGCGTCGCGTCAGGTTGCTGGGTTCAGTCTCACGCCCTCGCGCGCAGTGATGACCGGTGCGGCGCCGCCGAAGGGCTATCGCGCTGAAACCAGCGAAGATGGCCAACACTGGCAGCCGGCCGGCGCCGGCGAGCTCTCCAACATCGCCTATGCGCTCTCGACCCAGCGGCTGAATTTCCCAGAAGTCCGCCAGATCCGCTATCTGCGGCTGTCGTTCGCGGAAACTGCCGTGCCCGCCGAGCGGCTGGCGATCGCAGGGATCGGTGCGTTCTCGCGCTTGCGATGAGCGCGTGCGCTCCCGCGCGGCCATGCGCCGCGTGGGAGGGGATCGCTAGGTGGAGACAGTTCCGCGCGTTGAATGACATCAAGCGAAGCGATGAAGCGGGAACTGGCCGCATTCGCACCACGTGGTGAACCTGAATCTTCAACCTGCCTTGCACGCCACCGTTCCAGAGGGGGCGCTATGGTGCGCGGCGCATGACGCAAGCGAGTTGGTTGGATATGGAACAGAAACAACACGAGTGGATGCAGGCGGTGACCGAGGCGCTCAGCGATCTGCTGGCCGCGCGCGTGGCCCAGGCCACGCTGCTGGAGGCGATGCTGGTCTCGCATCCGGATCCGGTAATGCTCAGAAAGGCGTGGGATGAATTGTCGTCCCAGCGCATCGCCTATGTGGCGCAGAAGAAAGCCCTGGCCGACGACCCGCGCCCGATGGACGCCCAGACATTGGAGCAGTTCCGCGCCTGGGAAGAAAAGCTCAACCGCTATTTTCCGCGCGACCCGGCTGCCGGAGGTGCGCAGACCTGAAGCTGCCGCTGTCACGCAACCGGTAGGGAGCTGCCCCGTCAAGACTGCCGACGATGGCCTGGCCGTGGCCAAAGCCCGCAAGCGATCTTTCTAGCCGGAATCACCTGCTCGATCATCGCCGTCAGCAAACACACCGATGGATGGCCTTCGACTCGCCTATGGCATCGCGACGCTACCGAGGCCACCACTGGCCCAGGTAACGCAGCACGTTCGGTCGCCGTGCGTTTCAAGCCACCGATGCGCGCGATCGCGTGGGCTCGGCAGGCAGGCGTAGCGTGGACGAGGTCAGCCCAGGCGCGGTGGCCTGCAGCACAATTTCGCCGCTGCTGCGCGTGGTTTGCAGCAGTGCCGCACACAGGCCGTTGAACGCCTTGCGCCGCGGCGCCTTGTCGTCCTCGTGGCTGCTGGGATCGCCATTGCCGACCCCAATCAGCCGTGCGGGTCCGCGTAGCGCGAACTGCACCAGGCTGTCGGCGGTCGGAACCAGGCGGCCTTGTGCATCGAGGATTTCCACCTTCACCACGGCCACATCTTCGGCATCGGCACGCAGCGTGTTGCGATCGCAGCTCAAGCGAATCGCCGCCGGGTTGCCTGTGGTTTCGCGACGCTCGCCGAGTACCAGCTTGCCGCCGCGATAGCCGCGCGCTTCGATCGTGCCGGGCGCATAGACCACGCGCCATTCGACATGGCCGTAGGCCGGCACCTGCTGCAGGCCCTGGCTGACGCCATTGACCAGCAGTTCCACCGCCTCGAGATTGCTATGGCACCAGACCGCGATGCGGCCGTTGTCGTCGGGCTCCAGCAAGCCGTCCCAGTTCCAGTGCGGGAACAGATGCAGTACCGGTTCGCTGGTCCATTGCGCGCGGTAGTACCAGTAATTGTCTTTCGGAAAACCGCAGCTATCGAGTACGCCGAATTGCGAAGCCACATTGGGCCAGCGGTTGTAGGGCGTGGGCTCGCCGCGATAGTCGAAGCCGGTCCAGATGAAGCCGCCGGCAATGTAGGGGCGTTGCGCGACATAGCTCCACCAGGCTTCGGCGGTGCTGGCCCACCAGGGGTGGTCCAGGTCGTAGGCGCGGGTGTAACCGCGTTGGTCATCGCGCCGATAGGTGCCGCGCACCGACACGGTGCTGCCGGTTTCGCTGCCGTAGATCGGGATGTTGGGGTATTGCGCGTGGAAGCCGTCCATCTGGCTGGTGCGGTAGTTGAAGCCGACCACATCCACCACCTGGCCCACGCCATCGCCAAAACCTTTGTCCATCGCGAAGGTCGTGGGGCGGGTGGGATCCAGCTGGCGCACGCGTTGTTGCATGCGGGTCACGATGCGTGCACCGCGCGCGGTCACTTGCTGCGGCTCTTCGTTGCCGAGCGACCACAGGATGACGCTGGGATGATTGCGGCCACGCCGCACCATCGTTTCCAGTTCGCCCATCGCTTCCGGGTCGATGGACATGCGGCGGGTTTCTTCGATCACCAACATGCCGAGGCGGTCGCACAGCGCGAGTAATTCCGGCGTGGCCGGATTGTGCGAACTGCGGTAGGCATTGCAGCCCATCGACTTGAGCTGGCGCAGGCGCCATGCGTGCAAGGCGTCCGGAATGGCGGTACCGACGCCCGCGTGGTCCTGATGATTGTTGGTGCCGTGCAGCTTGAGCGGTGCGCCGTTCAACAGGAAACCGCGTTGTGCATCGAAGGCGATGCTGCGTACGCCGAACGGCGTCACCAGCGCATCGACTGCAGTGCCGTCGCTATGCACGCTGGTAGTCAGGTGGTAGAGCTGCGGGGCGTCGATCGACCACAGCACCGCCTGCCCGAGCGGCAAGGTCTGTTCGACCACCTGCACCTGGCCGGGCGCGACGGTGACCGCTGCGCTGGACGCTTGCGCCACGGTGCGTCCATCCGGTGCGGTGATGCGCGCCTGCACCACGCATCGGCGCGGCGCGCTGCCCTCGTTGCGCACTTCGGTGGAGAGCTGCGCAGTGGCGTTGCCATCCTGCACGGTGCTGCGCACGAACACGCCGTCTTGCGGGATATGGACTGGGTCGGTCTTCTGTAGCCACACGTGCCGGTAGATGCCGGCGCCTTCGTAGAACCAGCCTTCGCCCAGCGTGGCATCCACGCGGATGGCGATGATGTTGGGCTTGCCGTAGTCGAGCACTTCGCTGAGGTCGACTTCGAAGCCGCAGTAGCCGCTCGCGTTGCGGCCGACGATGTGTCCATTGCAGAACACGATGCACTCACGAAACACGCCATCGAACACCAGGCTGATGCGCTTGCCCAGGTCGCTGGCCGGAATCTGAAGCGTGCGCCGATACCAGCCCACGCTGTTCTCCGGGAAACTCGTGCCCAGCGGCTTGTAACCGTGCGCAGCGGCCGGGTCTTCCTCGGTGATGGAGGCCGAGATGGGCTCCTGCCGAAACGGCAGGCCGACGGCCCAGTCGTGCGGCAGATCCACCTGCTGCCAGGCACTGTCGTCGAACGCCAGTTGCGCGGCGGTCGCGGTGTCCTTGCCGGCCTTGGCGAAGGTGCGTTGGAACGTGCCGAATTCGAAATCGCGCGCCGCATCGCTGCCATGGCCCAGGTGGAAGCGCCAACCGAAGTCGAACAGCAGACGCTCACGCGGTGCCAGCGCTGCGTCGCCTAGTGCCGATGTCGAGACGCTGTTCTTGGCTGCAGGTGCAGCCGTCGCGCCAGCCGACGCCACTGTGCCGGCTGCGCCCACCGGCAGTGCGGCGCTCACCCCACTGGCAAGCATGCCGCGCAGCAACTCGCGCCGATTGATGCCGCTCATGGCTGCGTCCTTTTTTCGGCCTCTGCAGGGACGTGCTGGCTGTCCGCATGACGCTTGCGCGCGTCAGCTTTGATCGCTGCAGGCACACCGGTATACGGGTGGCGCATGAAGTCGATCGCCGGCAGCACCTCGTTGCCGTGCTTGAAGTCGAAGAAGCTGGCGTTTTCCCACGACGAGCCGGTACCCCAGCGCGTTTTGCAACGGCTGCTGGTCCATGCCGGCTCCCAATACACCACGCCGGCACCGCCGGTATCGATCACCAGCTGGGTGAGGTCTACCATGTAGCGTGCCTGGCCTTGCGGCGTGGCCGGGTACCCGGGAATCAGCGAGTCTTCGCCGAGCAGATTGTGCGAGGTGTCGCCGGAATCCAGCGTCCACGGATACGCGGTTTCCACCACCACCACATCGGCATCGTAGCGGCCGCGCAGACGCCTGATGGTCTTGCCCAGCTCGGCCATCGATTGCGTGGACCATTTGCGGTAATAGCTGATGCCGATCAGATCGAAATCGGTGACGCCGGCCTTGGTGGCGTCGGCGAACCACGGCTCCACATTTTCCGGCTGGGCGATATGCAGCATCACCCTTGGTTTGATCGCCGAGCGTGCGGCCATGTCGCGCACCGCCTTGATGCCGGCGTTGAACAGCTTGGCGTTGCGCTGCCAATCGATGGGGCGCTTCTTGTCCCAGGGCGTGCTGTCCATCAGGTCGGAATTACTTTCGTTGCCCACTTGCACCAGCTCGGGCATCAAACCGGCGCGGTCGAGTGCGCTGAGCGTGTCGTAGGTGAAGCCATACAGCGTGCGCGCCAACTCGTCGGTGTCGGTGATGCTGGCCCAGGCCTTGGGGATCAATTGCTTTTCGCCGTCGGCCCAATCGTCGGAGTAGTGCAGATCTAACAAGACCTGCATGCCTTGCGCGCGTGCACGTGCAATGGTTTTCTTCACGTCGGACAGGTCGCTGTACTTGGTCCAGCGCGCATCGTTCCATAAGCGTACGCGCACCAGATTGGCGCCGTGGGCGTGGAAGAGTTCGAATGGATCGGTGACCACGCCGTTCTGGCGGTATTGCACGCCGCATTCTTCCATCTCGTTGACGTAGGACAGGTCCGCGCCGAGATATAACGCGGCGGGAGCCGGGGCGGCGTGTGCGAAGGTGGAAATGGCCAGCGCCAGGAGCGCGGGCGTCCAGAGACGGCGTGGTGAGCGCATGCAATTCCTCGACAGGGACAACGTGGAGCGGGTGACAGCATGCCGCAGGCGGCCGTGCTGCTGCGCGGCCGCTGTGCAGAATCCAAACGTGGCTTGCAGATTGGATTCCACACGGCGGCTGCGGTGTTATGCAGGTGTGCAGCGATCAGATCGGCTGCGCAGCAGCATGTGCAGCCGATCGAGCAATGCCTAGAACTTGTAGGTTGCTTCCAACTGGTAACGACGACCGAATACCTGGTAGCCGCCATCGTCCTGATTGGCCAGGCGATTGGGCTTGTTGTCGGTGTAGGCGCGCAGCGGCTCGTTGGTGAGATTGCTCGCCTGGAAGCGGAAGCCGAGCTGCTTGCTGTACTGCCAGTTCAGGCTCAGATCCACCGTGCCTTCGCTCTGCAGGCGCGCCAGCCGCGCGGCATTCCAGCCGTACACCACCGTGTAGGGGCTGTGGTACTTGTAGCCCACGCGCGCTTCGAAGGTGCCGCTGCTGTACCACAGGTCGAAGGTGCCGGTCTTGCGTGCCAGCCCGCTCAACGGCAGCGGGTTGTCTTCCGGCGAGAATTCCTTGAGGTTGGAATCCACCAGCGAATAGTTCGAGTAGACGCCGAAGTTTTCCATGTGCGGGATGAAGTAGAACGGCGTCTGGAAGGTGAGCTCCACGCCATTGATGTAGCCGCCACCGCCATTGAACGGCGCGCTGACCAGGTAATCCAGGCCGTTGATCACTTCGCGGTCGGTGCGGTAGCCGATGCTCGAATCCACTTCCTTGCGATACACGGCCAGGGCGGCGAGCGCTTCGGTATGGAAGTACCACTCGTAAGAGACATCGACCTGGGTGGCCTTGAACGGGTCCAGCTGCGGGTTGCCGCCGCTGCCGGTGAGCTGGCCAACGGTCACGCTGGGGTCGTCCAGACGGCGGCCGGTGCGCAGTTCGTCCAGCGGCGGACGCGCGATGACCTTGGCCACCGCAAAGCGCAGGATGCGCTGGTCGTCGATCAGGAAATTGAGCGTGGCGCTGGGTAGCACGTCGGTGTATTCCTTGCTGCCGGTGCTGGGCTGGATGGTGCTGCCGACCGAATCGAAACCCTCGCTGGTGGTCTTGGTGTTGACCAGGCGCACGCCGACATTACCGGTGACATCGGTGCCGAACAGCTGCGAGCTGAAGACCGCTTTTGCGAAGGCTTCGCGCACGTCTTCCTTGACGTTCCAATGGTCGAGCAGTTGTTCGTCGAGCGTGCTCGGGTCGAACCCGCCAAAGCCGATGCGTGCGATCTCGGCCATGTTGCCGCCGGTCAGCGTGGGCACGTTCAAGTCGGGCATGGTGACCGGGTAGATCAGGTCCTGATACGCCGAGATCGGCTGATCGTAGCCGGACTGGTTGCTGAGGAAGCGGCGGTTCTGTTTTTCGCGACGCGCGGCGCGTGCGCCGAGTTCCAGCGACGTGAACGGGCCGGCATCCACGGCGCGGCTGGCATTGAGTGCCAGCGCAGCGATCTTGTCGCGCAGTGCCTGCGGCTCGGTCTGCCCGGCAATGCCGTATTCGGGCGTGTCCGAGCTGGTGCTGATGGTGGGCGTGACGCTGCGACGGAAATCGAACGAGATGGTGTCCGGGTTGCTGCCGAAACGCACCGCCTGCCAGGTGTTGTCGCGCTTGGCCTGCGAAAACGACAGGTCGCTGCCCAGGGTCCACACATCGCCGCTCCACTTGGCGTTCAAACCGCCGGCGGTGAGTGTCTTGACCTCGTTGTAGTGGCTGACCACGTGGTCGACCTGCAGGTTCGAATTGGCCAGCGTGCCGGCCACCACATCGCCATCGACGATGGTGTAGGACGAGCCCGGCGTGGTGTATGGATTGGTGCTGCCGGAGAAGGTGCTGAAGGCCAGCCCGTTGAACCAGTTCTGCAATTGGTCTTCGTCGATTTCGATGCGCGAATATAGGCCGTCGAACTTCAATTCGAAATTGCCCGAGCGCCACTGCACGGTGCCCATCGCGCCAGTGCGGGTCTGGTCGATCAGCTTGAGCTGGTCGGCCGCGCCCCACGGGGTCGGGTCCACGGTGCCATCGCCATCCACATCGCGGGAGGTGGTGGCATCGGTATAGCCCCAGCTGCCGATCGACGAGCTGGCGTTCTTCTGCTTCTGGTACGTGGCGCCGAAGGCGACCGCCAGGTTGTCGTTGAGCTTGTGCACCCAGCTGGCGCCGAAGCGGCTGCCCCACGGGCTGTAGCCGTCCACATCCTTGGCGTGGTCGTAGAACACCGGGCCGGCGGTGCCGACGAATCCCGGCCCGGTGTAGTCCAGCGGGCTGATGGTGGAGATGTCCACGGTGGCCGCAAGACCGCCGGCGACCAGATCAGCCGACTGGGTCTTGTAGACCTTGACGGTGGAGACGATCTCGGTGGGGAACACTTCCCAGCGCACGGCGCGGTTGGGCTCGGAGGAGGCGATTTCGCGCCCGTTGACGGTGCCCATGGTCATGCGCGGACCCAGGCCGCGCACGGTGGCCAGGCTCTCGTTGCCGCGGTCGCGGGTGCCGTTGACGCCAGGCAGCCGCACCAGCGCCTCGGCCACGGTGACATTGGGCATCTGACCCATGTTGTCCGCGGAGATCACTTCCACGACATGATCGGACATCTGCTTGGCCTGCACCGCCTGATTCAGGCTGGCGCGCTGGCCGATCACGGTGATGTTGTCCAGCGTCACCGGCGTTTGCCCGTTGCCAGCAGCCGGGCTGGCGTCGCCTGCGGGCGGGGCGGCGGGAGCGCTGTCCTGTGCATGCGCGCCGAACGCGGTGGCCAGCACGCAAGCGATGGTGGTGTACAGGATGGCCGGAACTGGCGTGCGGCGCAGGCGCCGACTGGCCGGGTGGCCGCTATGGTGAACAGGCATCGGTTGATCCCTCCCAGGACAAAGTGACCGAATACGGTGGTAGCTGCTGGTGCGGCCAGTCGCATGGAGCGGGACTGGCGCGTCCGCGCGGGTGTGGCCAGTGGTGCTGTGCTGCGTGATCAGTGTTGGTCGTTCGTGTGCGTGACGCCGAAAGCGCGCTGCGTCGCGCTGACGTCCCCCTGTCTTGCATGTGTCCGCTTCAGGGTAGAAGCGCAAGCCATTCCATTCCAATGAAGCATTTTGCGACAGCTATCTCGGCTTGGAATGCTGCGCTGCGGCACTCGCGTTTGCTTGTTCCCTCGGAGGTGAGGGCGTGATGCGGCAGAGGCTGCGGCATTGGGGCCGGTACTTGGCTGACGTGGCCCGATGGGATGGCCCAATGATGTTGCCGCTCTTGTGCGCGGCAGGAGCGCCAGATTGGTCGATGCAATCAGGCCAGGTGCAGTGCGTCCGTCGTTGCGATCGCGGGCCAACGCACGGTCACTCCCGACGACCAGATTCCATTCCCACCAAGCCGCTAACGCGCGCGCGCGGGCAGGCGTGGCAGCGCAGGGAATGCGCGCTGCACGCAGTCGCTGCGCTCGCATGTCAGGCAGCCCGGGCCGATCGGTACCGCATCGTCCACCGCGTTCAGATCCCAACCGCGCGCATACACCAGTTGGTCGGCGTGGCGCAGGTCGCAGCCCATGGCCAGGGCAAACGTCTTGCGCGGGCGGCCATACCCGGGTGGACCGCTGCTGACCTGGCGGGCCAGCCAGAAATAGCGCCGGCCGTCGGGCATGCGCGCGATCTGGGTAAGGATGCGGTCGGGCTGGTTGAACGCCTCATACACGATCCACAGCGGGCAGGCACCGCCGACATGCGAGAAATGGAAATCGGTGGCCGAGTGACGCTTGGACACATTGCCGGCGCGGTCTACCCGCATGAAGAAGATCGGCAAACCGGCTGCCCCCCGCCGCTGCAAGGTGCTGAGGCGGTGACACACCGCTTCGAAGCCCACGTCGAAGCGGTCGGCCAACCATTCGATGTCGTAGCGCGAGGTTTGTGCGCTGTGCAGGAACGCGCTGTACGGCATCACCAGCGCGCCGGCGAAATAGTTCGACAGGCCAATCCGCGAGAGCGCGATGCGCTCGGCGTCCGCGAAACCGGCATCGGCAATGCGCGCGTCCAGCAGCGGCGCGCATTCCAGCAATGCCAGCTGCGCAGCCATCTGGAACGCCTGCTGGCCCGGCCGCAAGTGCGCCGACAGCCACAGCACGCGCGCCTGCGCATCTAAGCTACGCTTGTCGCGATGCAGCTCGGGGGCGTCCTGCACCAGCAGGCCGTGACGCTCGGCCAGCCGTTGACGCAGCCGCAGCGGCAGATTTTCCGGGGTCAATCCAAGTTCGGCGTAAAGCGCTTCGGCGCGCTCGTCGAGTTCGGGCAGATAGTTGTGCGCGCGGTTGAAATAGTCGCGCACCTGCTCGCCGGGCGAGAGCGATGGCATCGCGGCGTGCTCGACCCCGATCTGCAGTTCCAGCGCAGCGTTGCGTTCGAGCAGATGTTGATGGGCGCGGTGCAGATCCAGCAGCGCCTGGGCCACCTGCGGCAGGTTGCCGGTCAGCGCACGCAGTTCGGCCGGCAACAGCGTATGGCCCAGGCTGCGCAGCGACTCGTCCAGTGGCTCCACCAGTGCGGCCGGGTCGTCCAGGTCCAGCAGGCCGTCCAGCTCGCCCAGCGCGGTCTTGAGCCGCTGCTGGATGGCCAGGGTGAGTGGGCGCTGATTGCGCTCGATCTGATTCAGATAGCTTGGCGACAGTTCGAGCCGGCGCGCCAGTTCGGCCTGGGTCAAGCCATGGCGCTGGCGCAGCCGCAGCAGGCGCAGCCCGAGCTGGTGGCGGAGTTGAGCGTGCGACTGAGGCATTCGCAAGATTTGCAAAATTTTGTTGCCAGCTTAGCGTAATTAAGCAATCGCGGGCTGGGAATGAAAGGTATCGATGCGAACAATGCGAAGAGATGGCCCGCCACGGCCCGATGTCCTTCTTCACTAGCGAGCCCTGCAATGAGCGAATCCGTCCCCCGCGTCTCCCTGTTGATCGATGGCGAGTTGGTGCTGTCCGCCAGCACGCAGTGGCAGGATGTGGTCAACCCGGCCGACCAATCGGTGCTGGCCCAGGTGCCGTTCGCCACCACCGCCGAAGTGGATGCCGCGGTGGCGGCGGCCAGCCGCGCCTTCGTGACCTGGCGCAAGGCGCCGATTGGCACCCGGGCGCGTATTTTTCTCAAATACCAGCAGCTTATCCGGGAAAACATGCCAGAACTGGCTGCGCTGCTCAGCGCCGAGCAGGGCAAGACCCTGGCCGATGCCGAAGGCGATGTGTTCCGTGGTCTGGAAGTGGTGGAGCACGCCGCGGCGATCGGCAATCTGCAACTGGGCGAGCTGGCCAACAACGTCGCCAATGGCGTGGACACCTATAGCCTGCTGCAGCCGTTGGGCGTGTGCGCGGGCATCACCCCGTTCAACTTCCCGGCAATGATTCCGTTATGGATGTTCCCGATGGCGATCGCCACCGGCAACACCTTCGTGCTCAAGCCCTCCGAGCAAGATCCGATGGTGACCATGCGCTTGGTCGAACTTGCCCTGGAAGCCGGCATTCCCAAGGGCGTGCTCAACGTCGTGCACGGCGGCGAAGAAGTGGTCAATGCGCTGTGCGATCACCCCGACATCAGGGCGTTGTCGTTTGTCGGTTCCACCAAGGTGGGCACGCACGTTTATCGACGTGCCTCGCTCGCCGGCAAACGCGTGCAATGCATGATGGGCGCCAAGAATCACGCCGTGGTATTGCCCGACGCCAATCGCGAGCAGACGCTCAATGCGATGGTCGGCGCCGCGTTCGGTGCCGCCGGGCAGCGCTGCATGGCCGCCTCCACGCTGGTCTTGGTTGGTGAATCGCGCGCGTGGATTCCGGAGTTGGTAGCCAAGGCCAAGAGCCTGAAAATCGGCGCAGGTAACGCCCCGGGCACCGAGGTCGGTCCGCTGATTTCCTGCGCCGCGCGCGAGCGGGTAGAAGGCTTGATTGCCTCCGGCGTGCAGCAGGGCGCCACCTTGGAACTGGATGGTCGCGCACCACAGGTGCCGGGTTTCGAGCAGGGCAATTTTGTCGGCCCGACCATCTTTTCCGGCGTCAAACCCGGCATGCGGATCTACGACGAAGAGATCTTCGGGCCGGTGCTGGTGATCCTGGAAGCCGCCACGCTGGACGAGGCCATTGCCTTGGTCAACGCCAACCCCAACGGTAATGGCACGGCGCTGTTCACCCAATCCGGCGCGGCTGCGCGGCGTTTCCAGGAAGACATCGACGTGGGTCAGGTCGGCATCAACGTGCCGATTCCGGTGCCGGTGCCGCTGTTCTCCTTTACCGGCTCGCGCGCTTCCAAGCTCGGCGACCTGGGTCCGTACGGCAAGCAGGTGGTGATGTTCTACACCCAGACCAAGACCGTGACCGCGCGCTGGTTCGACGATCAGACGCTGGGCCATGGCGTCAACACCACCATTTCCCTCAAGTGACCCGATCGCCATGAATGCAGCCATCCAGCTCCATCCCAATACAGCCGATTTGAACGACGAGCAGGAAGCCTTCCGCGCCGCCGCCCGCGACTTCGCCGACAAGCAACTCGCCCCGCACGCAGCGCAGTGGGACGCAGAAGGTCACTTCCCGCGCGAGGCCATCGCCAAGGCCGCCGAACTCGGCTTTTGCGGTCTTTACACCGATGAAGGCGTCGGCGGCCTGGGCATGCGCCGGCTCGATGCGGCAGTGGTGTTCGAAGAACTCGCCACGGTGGATCCGTCCACCTCCGCCTTCATCAGCATCCACAACATGGCTACCTGGTTGATCGCCAGCTATGGCACAGACGCGGTGCGCGCGCAGTGGGGCCAGGCGATGACCAGCGGCGCCAAGCTGGGCTCGTACTGCCTGACCGAACCGGGCAGCGGCTCGGATGCGGCATCGCTGAAATCGCGCGCGCAGCGCGACGGCGACAGCTATGTGCTCAACGGCAGCAAGGCCTTCATCTCCGGCGCCGGCGCAACCGACGTGCTGGTGGTGATGGCACGCACCGGCGAAGACGGTGCACGTGGCATCAGCGCCTTCGTGGTGCCGGCCGATGCGCCTGGCATCAGCTACGGTCGCAAGGAAGAGAAGATGGGCTGGAACAGCCAGCCTACGCGCGGTGTGAGCTTCGAAAACGTGCGTGTTCCGGCCGAGAACCTGCTGGGCAAGGAAGGCGAAGGCTTCAAGATGGCGATGAAGGCGCTGGATGGTGGCCGCATCAATATCGCCGCGTGTTCGTTGGGCGCCGCGCAAGGCGCGCTGGATGCCGCGCGTCGCTACATGGGCGAGCGTCGCCAGTTCGGCAAGAAACTGGCCGATTTCCAGGCGCTGCAGTTCAAGCTGGCCGACATGGCCACGCAGCTGGTGGCCGCGCGGCAGATGGTGCACACCGCCGCGCGCAAGCTCGATGCCGGCAGCCACGATGCCACCGTGTGGTGTGCGATGGCCAAGCGCTTCGCCACCGATGCCGGTTTTGCCATCTGCGACGATGCCTTGCAGATCCATGGCGGCTACGGCTATATCCGCGAATACCCGATCGAGCGTTTGCTGCGCGACAGCCGCGTGCACCGCATTCTGGAAGGCACCAACGAGGTGATGCGCATGATCGTGGCGCGTCACCTGCTCAATGGCGAGGAGCAATTGCGATGAGCGATTGGGAAGGACGCCTCCATACCGGTCTGCAGGTCGAGCGCGATGGGCACGTCGCCATCGTGACCTTGAGCAACCCGCCGGCCAACACCTGGACCGTGCACAGCCTGGCGGCCCTGCGCGACTTGGTGCGCGCGCTGGATGCAGATCGCAGCATCTACGCGCTGGTGATCACCGGCGAAGGCGAGAAGTTCTTCAGCGCCGGTGCCGATCTCAAACAGTTCGCCGATGGCGACAAGGCCAATGCACGTGGGGCTGCGCGCCGGTTCGGCGAAGCGTTCGAAGCCTTGAGTGCATTTCGTGGCGTGTCGATTGCCGCAATCAACGGCTATGCGATGGGGGGCGGGCTGGAATGCGCATTGGCGTGCGATCTGCGCATCGCAGAGCAGCACGCACAGCTCGCATTGCCTGAAGCCAGCGTTGGCTTGCTGCCGTGTGCCGGCGGCACCCAGAATCTGCCGCGCCTGGTCGGCGAGGGCTGGGCCAAGCGCATGATCCTGTTGGGCGAGCGTATCGATGCGGCAACCGCGCAGCGCATCGGTTTGGTGGAAGAGGTGGTCGGCAAGGGCGAGTCGCGCGCGCTGGCGGTTGCCTGGGCGCAGCGTGCCGGTAAACAGAGCCCGGTCAGTGTGGCGGCGTGCAAGCAGCTGGTGCAGTCCACGCGCCATGGCACCCACGCAGCGGCATTGATTGCCGAGCGCGAAGCCTTCGTGGATCTGTTCGAGCACGCCGATCAGGCCGAAGGCGTGGCCGCATTTCTGGACAAGCGCGCGCCGCAGTGGAGCAACCGCTGATGGCGCAGGTCAGCGCAACCGACGAGGCACCGGTGCTGTTCGAGCAGCGTGCGTGCGCCGATGGGCACCGTATCGGCATCGCTACCTTGAATGCGCCCAAGACGCTCAATGGCCTGTCGTTACAGATGACGCGGCTGCTGGATGCGCAGTTACGTGTCTGGGCTGAGGATACGCAGATCGCCTGCGTGGTATTGCGTGGCGCCGGCGACAAAGCGTTCTGCGCTGGTGGCGATCTGCATGGCCTGTACCAGAGCATGCGCGCGCACCGCGATGCAGTGCCCGACGCTGCAGCGCGACGCGCCGCGCCGCAGGCCAACGTGCATGCTGCGGCATTTTTCGAGGAGGAATACCGGCTCGACTACCGCATCCATACCTATCCGAAGCCGCTGCTGTGTTGGGGCCACGGTATCGTGATGGGCGGTGGCATCGGCCTGATGTCCGGCGCTAGCCATCGCGTGGTCACCGAACGCTCGCGCCTTGCCATGCCGGAGATCAGCGTGGGGTTGTTTCCCGATGTGGGGGGCAGCTGGCTGTTACGCCGCGTGCCACAGGGTGCCGGCCTGTTTCTTGCGCTGACCGGTGCGCCGCTGGATGCCAGCGATGCGATGTACGCGGGGCTAGCAGATGTGCGCCTGGAGCATGCGCAGTACGTAGCGGTGCTGGATGCGCTAAGCGCGCACGCATGGACAGGCAATGCCGACGACGACCGCACCCAGCTCGGCGCATTCCTGCATGGCATCGCGCAACCGACCGAACCGGGCCCGTTGCAGCTCCACGCGCAGTTGATCGAACGCCTGGTATCCAGCGAGTCGCTGGAGCACATCGTCGCTGCAATCATGGCGCTGCAAAGCGAAGACAGCTGGCTGCAGGCCGCACGCGCTACCTTGGCGGCCGGTGCTCCTGGATCGGCGCGCCTGGCCTGGGAGCTGTATCGCCATCGGGGCACCACGACGCTGGCCGACACCTTTCGGACCGAATACGTGGTCGCATTGCATGTGGCGGCGCACGGCGATTTTGCCGAAGGCATCAGCGCGCTGTTGATCGATAAGGATCGTCAACCGCGTTGGGAGCCTGGATCGCTGGAAGAAGCCGATGCGCAGTGGGCCGCAGACTTCTTTGTCGCGCCCTGGTCGCCTGCATCGCATCCGCTTGCCGATCTGGGGGCAGACGAGTTGGGTGTGCATTGAGTGGCTGGCAACTTGCGAAGTACGTTCGGCTCACGCCGGATTGCAGCGCGGTTGCCATGTCGCACCTGCGTCGTCGCAGCTGAAAACCGGCGGTGGCTCCGCGCGCGCCAGCAATCGGTGATGATCCCGGCCATCTATTGAAGATGGTCCTATTTTGGAAACCGACACCATGAGCAAGATCGCTTTTATCGGCCTGGGCAATATGGGCGGGCCAATGGCTGCCAATCTGATCAAGGCCGGGCATCAGCTGCGGGTATTCGATCTCGCACCGGCTGCCCTGGATGCTGCCTCGGCGGCTGGCGCGCATGCTGCCAGCGCCGCGCAGGACACGCTGGCCGATGCCGAGGTCGTGATCTCGATGCTGCCTGCAAGCCGCCACGTCGAAGGTGTGTACCTGGGCGAATCCGGCATCCTGGCGCAGATCCCGGATGGTGCCCTGGTCATCGACTGCAGCACCATCGCGCCGGTGTCTGCGCGCAGGGTGGCCGATGCGGCCAAGGCGCGTGGCCTGACGATGCTCGACGCCCCGGTCTCCGGTGGCACGGCCGGGGCTGCAGCCGGCACGCTGACCTTCATCGTCGGCGGCGCTGCCGATGCGCTGGAGCGCGCGCGCCCGGTGCTGCGGGCCATGGGCAAGAACATCTTCCATGTCGGCGACAACGGGGCAGGGCAGGTCGCCAAGCTATGCAACAACATGGCCCTGGGCGTGATCATGGCCGCCACCGGGGAAGCGCTGGCGCTTGGCGTCGCGCAGGGCCTGGACCCTGCGGTGCTGTCGCAGATGATGGCGGTCAGTACCGGGCGCAGTTGGGCCACCGAGGTGTGCAACCCGTGGCCAGGCGTGCTGCCCAATGCGCCGGCGTCGCGTGGGTATAGCGGCGGCTTCGGCAACGACCTGATGCTCAAGGATCTGGGCCTGGTTGCCGAATCGGCGGTGCAGGCCGGCGTCTCGATTCCGCTCGGTGAGCTGGCGCGCAACTTGTATGCGATGAACAGCCAGGCAGGCAACGGGGCGCTGGATTTTTCCAGCGTGGTCAAGCTGTTCGCCAAGCTCTAACGAGCCACCTGGCTCGCGCCGCGGATTGTTGGAAGGGCGGTGCGGACCAGACATGCTTCCAGGCCGTGACTGCAGGCCTCGCGCCCCGCAGTAGCGCAACCACTGCGCTCTGCGGCCCGCCGCACGGCTCGCGTGATGTGATGTCATTACGCCCAGGTGTAATAGTCTCCGCCATCGCGTGCGCCTAAGGTGCGCGCATTGCAGCAGGCCACGATATCCATGGGACACGACCACAACCACGCACCCAGCGAAATCCGTCACGAAGCGCCCTTGTGGTGGGCACTGGGGCTGACCGCCACCTTCCTGCTGGCAGAGATCGTCGGCGCATTCGTGACCAACAGCCTGGCGCTGCTGTCCGACGCTGCGCATATGGCCACCGACACCGTCGGACTGATGATTGCGCTGGTCGCGGTGCGCCTGAGCCGTCGCCCGGCCGACGCGCGTCGCACCTACGGCTATGTGCGGCTCGAAGCGCTTGGCGCATTGGCCAACGGCGCGCTGCTGTTCGCAGTCGGCGCCTATATCTTGTGGGAAGCCGCGCAGCGCTTTCGCGCACCGCAGGACATCTCTTCCAGCGGCATGCTGTTGATCGCCGGCTTCGGCCTGGTGATCAATCTGATCGCGATGAAGCTGCTGCACGCCGGCAGCGGCGAAAGCCTCAACGTCAAGGGTGCCTATCTGGAGGTGTGGAGCGACATGCTCGGCTCGGTGGCGGTGATCGTCGGTGCCTTGCTGATCCGCTGGACCGGCTGGCAATGGATCGACCCGGTGTTGGCCGTGCTGATCGGCCTGTGGGTATTGCCGCGCACCTGGGTGCTGCTGCGCGAGGCGATCAACGTGTTGCTCGAAGGCGTGCCCAAGGGAATCGAACTGGCCCAGGTGCAGCAGGCGCTGACCAGCCACCCTGGCGTCGAAGACGTGCACGACCTGCATGTGTGGGCATTGGCCTCCCGCACGCCGGCGCTCACCGCGCACATCGTGGTCAACGAGGCCACCGACCGCGACCGTCTGCGTGACGCGCTCGGCGCCCTGTTGCATGAGCGCTTCGATATCGCCCACGTCACCTTGCAGGTGGAAAGTGGCGACTGCGGCACTGAGCCTTGTGGTACATCAAAGCCGGCTGCAGACGCTGGCCATGACGCGCACCATGAGCACGGTCATGCGCACGGGCATTCCCATCATTAACGTCTGGTAGCAGCAGGTCGGCAGGTCATCAAATTAGCGTGGATCGACCGGCACAATCCACGGAAAGGGTCCGGCACTGGCGCAACCTATCTAGCGCAACCTATCTAGATCGACTGCAACTGCCAAGTAATCGGTGCCAGCATCTGCACGCTGCGACCCTGACTCAAAAAGAAGGCTGCCAACGGCAGCCTTCTTGCAAATCAGACTTTGTTGATAGATACCTGCCGGCCTCAGGCCACCGCTTCCCGTAACAACGGTGAGTCCCACCCCGGGCGCGGCGCGAAGCGTTCGCCATAACGGGCCTGCAAGGCCTGCAGGCGCTCCAGTAGCGCGTCTGCGCCGACGCTGCGGATGTATTGGATCGGGCCGCCACGGAAAGGTGCGAAACCTGTGCCGAAGATGACGCCGGCGTCCAGCAGGTCTGCGTCGGCCACCACGCCGTCGTGCAGGCACGCTACCGCTTCGTTGAGCAGCGGCAGGATCAAGCGATCTTCCAAATCCGCCGGTGCAGCGTAACCGCTGGCAACCTCGGGTTTGACGGCGCGTCCGTTCTCCCACTTGTACAGGCCCTGGCCGTCCTTCTTGCCGCGCTTGCCGGCTTCCACGGTCGCCAGTGCCGCCGGGATGGGCAAACGCAGGAATGGCGCCAACTCGGCACCCACGCCGGCCGCCACATCCAGGCCCACGGTGTCGATCAATTCGATCGGCCCCATCGGCATGCCGAACTTCACTGCCGTCTTGTCCAGCACCGGGCCGGGAATGCCCTCGGCATACGCGGTGGCCGCTTCGAGCAGGTAGGGGAACAGCACCCGGTTGACCAGGAAACCCGGCGTGCCGGCCACCGGCACCGGGAACTTGTCCAAGGTCTTGCAGAACGCAGCCAGGCGCGCGACGTTGGCCGGATCCAGGCCATCGTGCTGCACGATTTCCACCAGCGGCATCATCGCCACCGGGTTGAAGTAGTGCAGGCCGGCAAATTGCGCCGGACGCTGGATGTGGCCACGCAAGTCGGTCAGCGGAATCGACGAGGTATTGGTCGTCAGCAATGCATCCGGCTTGAGTTGCGGCTCGATCGATTGATACAGATCGCGCTTGGCCTGCGGGTTTTCGATGATCGCCTCGATCACCAGGTCGGCCTGCGTCACGCCCGCGCCGGCCAGGTCGCCGCGCAGACGCGCCGCCACTGCCGGCCGCTTGGCATCGTCCTTGACGCGCTTGGCGAACAGCTCGCCACCGCGTGCCAGCGCCGTATCGATAAAACGCTGCTCGCGGTCCTGCAATGTCACGTCGAAGCCCTTGTAAGCCGCCCAGGCCGCGATATCGCCGCCCATGACGCCGGCGCCGATCACATGCACATGGCGAATCGGGGCTACGGCCACGCCGGCTGCGTCCTTGCCGCCCAGCCCTTTCAGACGCTCGGTCAGGAAGAAGATCCGGATCAGGTTGCGTGCGGTCGGCGTGCTGGCGAGCTTGACCACCGCCTTGCGTTCGGCCGCCAGGCGCGCCTGGATGCCGCCACCGCCCGCCCGCTCCCAGACGTTGATCAAGGCATAGGGCGCCGGGTAATGCTCCTTGCGCGCCTTGCGCCCCACCTGCTTGCGCATCTGCGGCGCCAGCAGTTTGCGCGCCAGCAAGGTGTTGGTGGCCCATGCGGTGGCGCGTTGCTTGAACGCACGGGTGGTGCCGGCGAGCGCCAGGCTGGCGGCCGCATCCACCAGCACGGCAGGCGCGGCGACCTTGTCGACCAGGCCCATCGCGCGCGCGGCCTTGGCCGACACCGTGCGGCCGGTGAGCATCAGATCCATCGCCGCCGGCGCACCGATCAGGCGCGGCAAGCGGGCGCTGCCGCCCCAACCAGGGAAGATGCCGAGCTTGGTTTCCGGCAGTCCGATGCGCGTACTGCCATCGTCGGAAGCCACGCGGTAGCGGCAGGCCAGCGCGATTTCGGTGCCGCCGCCCATGCAGAAGCCGTGAATCGCCGCGACGGTGGGGCACGGTAGTTCGGCTAGCTTCTGGAAGACCTGCTGTCCACGATGGATCGCATCGTTGACCGTGCCCTTGCGGTCGAATTCCTGGAATTCCTTCAGATCGGCACCGGCGATGAAGCCGTTGGGCTTGCCCGAACGCAGCACTACACCCGTTGGCGGATCCAGCGCCAGCCGTTCGACCAAGGCGCCCAGCTCCAACAGTACCTCCTGCGAAAATGCGTTAACCGGTGCGCCCTGCCGATCGAGGCTGAGCACGACCACGCCGTCCTCGCGCAGATCGGCCTGCCAATGGCTGAATCGGAGCCCGTCGAAACCTGGAAGCATGCGTCTAGCCGTCCGGCGTTAGAAGGAGAAGGTCGTTATCATCCAGAGGTTGTTTCCTTCACGTCAAATACCCATACCTGTCGACAGGGGAGATCGGCGCTTGCGCGTGGCGTCGCCAGCGGTGCATCGCAGCCGCTACCCTGATGCGTGACGGTCGTACGGATCGGTATGAACTTTTCTTTTCAATGGCGGTCTCATTGCCCGACTTCGGTGGGCTGACAGGAGTGCGGCCCGACATGGCCGAAGTCGATACACCTCAGGAGCTGGACCTGGAACTGGTCCGGCGTGTGCAGCGCGGCGAAAGTGCGGCGTTCGATGTGCTGGTGCGCAAATACCAGCATCGGATCGTTGCCTTGATCGGGCGCTACATCGCCGACTGGAGCGAATGCCAGGACGTTGCCCAGGACACGTTCGTGCGCGCGTACCGCGCCATCAACAGTTTTCGGGGCGACGCCCAGTTCTATACCTGGCTGCACCGCATTGCCGTCAACACTGCCAAGAACCATCTGGTTGCGCACAACCGCCGCCCGCCCACCGACGACATCGAGATCAGCGATGCCGAACAATTCGATGGAGCGACACGGTTGCGCGACACCGATACCCCGGAGCGCGAATTGATGCGACAGGAGCTGGAACAAACGGTGATGCGCGCGGTCCAAGCGCTACCGGAAGAACTTCGGTTGGCCATCACCCTGCGCGAGGTGGAGGGCCTGAGCTACGACGAAATCGCGCAAAAGATGGATTGCCCGATCGGAACGGTGCGCTCGCGCATCTTCCGGGCGCGCGAGGCCATCGACATCGAGCTGCGGCCTCTGCTGGAGACCGAAAGCGCTACCCGTGAGCGACACCGCGTATGAACCAGAACTCTGCCATGTCCACCACCGACAAATTCGAACTTCACTATCGCCAGCAGCTGTCTGCGCTGGTCGACGGCGAATTGAGTGCCGACGAGTCGCGATTTTTGCTGCGCCGTCTGGCCCACGACGAAGAATTGGCCGGCTGCCACGAGCGCTGGCAGTTGTGCGGCGATGTGCTGCGCGGTGCGGCCAGTGCGCCGGCGCCGCTGGATTTTGCGGCGCGTGTGCGCGGCGCCATTGCCGAGGAGCCGGCACCGCAAGCACAGCCGGCGGCCCGCCCAGGCGCACGTTGGCGCTGGGGCGGCGGTGCAGCGATTGCCGCTTCGGTCGCGGCGATCGCCATGTTCCTGGCGCGCGAGCGCCTGCCCGACACCGCCGCGCCCGGTGTTGAAACGACCCCCGTCTATGCCACAGCTGCCCAGCTTCCGCCTGCCTCGCAAGCGCCGCAGCTGCCTGAGGCACCGAAGGCGCCGGCCGCACCGGCTCCGGGAACGCCGGATGAGGTGGCCGCGCTTGCTGCAGCCGTGCCTGCCGCTGCGCTGGCATCTACTCGGCGCGGCGCGGCAACGCGCAACCAGCAAGTCGCACGCAGTGCGGCTGCGCGTCAGCAGCAGGCGCCGAGCCGCCTGGTCGCTGCGGCAGCCCCGGCACCCACGGGCACCGCATCTGCGGTTGCGGCGACGCCGTCCAACCCGTTCACGCATCCGGATACCACGCTGCAGGCACGCCCGTGGCCGCGCGCGGCCTTGTCCGGGGCTGGCGAAAGCTCGCTCAATGCCAGTTTCCGCCAGAGCCAGCCCGGCACGGCGTTCTATCCGTTCGAACCCGCGCCACAGGCAGTGACCAGCCCGGCGCCGAACCGGCCGGCACCGGCGCAGCCCCCGCAGGACTGACCCTGTCGCCGGCCTTCATCCGTTCGGCTATCTCCCTCCCATTATCGTGCCGGGCCCGTGTTGCTACGCGGGTTCTGGCTCCTGTCGCCCTGCCATCGGAGGCAACCTGATGAACCATCGCATCCGCACCCAGATGTTCGGCCTGATCGCCATGACCCTGCCGCTGGCCGCCTGCGCGCAGCAGCCCGCACCCGCTGCCAAGGACCTCGCCCCGATTGCTGCCAATCGCAGTGCAACGCCAGCGCCGCAGCTGGTGGCGGGGCTGCCGGACTTCACCAATCTGGTCGAGCAGGTCGGCCCGGGTGTGGTCAATATCGAAACCACCATTACCCGCAAGGATGCCATGGCGCGTCAGCAGCGCAGTGGCCCGGGTGGTCGTGGCGGTGGTGCGATGCCGGATGACGATCAGATGCCGGAATTCTTCCGACGCTTTTTCGGGCCGGACTTCCAGATGCCGGGCGGTCCGCGGCAGGGGCCCGGTGGCGGCGATGACGACGGCGGCATCGCCGGCAAGTCGATGGGCTCGGGCTTCATCATCTCGGCCGACGGCTACGTCCTGACCAATCATCACGTGGTCGATGGCGCCAGCGAGGTGACCGTCAAGCTCACCGACCGCCGCGAGTTCAAGGCCAAGGTGGTGGGTAGCGACGAGCAATACGACGTGGCGCTGCTGAAGATCGAGGCCAAGGGCCTGCCGACCGTGCGCCTGGGCGATTCCAACACGCTCAAGCCGGGGCAGTGGGTGGTGGCGATCGGCTCGCCGTTCGGCCTGGATCACTCGGTCACCGCCGGCATCGTCAGCGCCACCGGCCGCAGCAATCCGTACGCCGACCAGCGCTACGTGCCCTTCATCCAGACCGACGTGGCGATCAACCAGGGTAATTCCGGCGGCCCGCTGCTCAATACGCGTGGCGAAGTGGTCGGCATCAATTCGCAGATCTTCTCCGCGTCCGGTGGCTACATGGGCATCAGTTTCGCGATCCCGATCGACCTGGCCTTCAGCGCGGCCGAGCAGATCAAGGCCACCGGCCACGTGAGTCGCGGCATGCTGGGCGTGGCGGTCGGCCCGATCGACTCGCTCAAGGCGCAAGGCCTGGGCTTGCCGGATAGCCGTGGTGCCCTGGTCAACGATATCCCGGCCGGTAGCCCGGCGGCCAAGGCCGGCATCGAGGTGGGCGATGTGATCCGGGCGGTGAACGGCAAGTCGATCGATGTCGCCAGCGATCTGCCGCCAATGATCGGGCTGATGGCGCCTGGTACCAAGGTGACCCTGGAGGTCTTGCGCGACGGCAAGCCGCGCACCGTGACGGTCACCCTGGCACCGTTGCAGGACGGCACCGGGAACGCCGCGCCGCGCACCGCCGCCGAGGAGGCCAAGCCCGGCGCGCCGGCCAGCGTGGAATTGCTCGGCCTGCAAGTCGCCGACCTGACCGCCGCCGAACGCAGCCGCCTGGGCCTGGAAGTGGGCGAGGGTGTGCGTATTGCCGCGGTCACGGGCGCGGCGGCACGCAGCACCCAGCCGCCGCTGTCGCCGGGGCTGATCATCGCCCGCGTGGGCCGGACCAAGGTCGGCAGCGTCGCCGAGCTCAACCGCGCCCTGTCCAGCTACAAGAAGGGCGACGTGGTCATGCTGCTGGTGACCGACGGCAAGGCGACCAGCTACGTGGCCTTGAAGGCCGGCGGCTAACGCAGGGAATGGAGAATCGGGAATCGGGAATGGCAAGAGCGGCTCCGCGATACGGGAGCACGCCTGGCTTTTCCGATTCCTCACTCCCGATTCCCAATTCCCGGCCCCAGAGGGGTCGGCCGTGCGATAATGCTGCGTTACCCTGACGACGGCTGCGCCGGCGCCCACCTCAATGTCCTCTGATTCAATGCGGAACATCCGCAATTTCTCCATCATTGCCCACGTCGACCACGGCAAATCCACCCTGGCCGACCGCATCATCCAGCTGTGCGGCGGCCTGCAGGCGCGCGAGATGGAGGCCCAGGTGCTCGACTCCAACCCGATCGAGCGCGAACGCGGCATCACCATCAAGGCGCAGTCGGTGTCCCTGCCATACACGGCAAAGGACGGGCAGACCTACCACCTGAATTTCATCGACACCCCCGGGCACGTCGACTTCTCCTATGAAGTCAGCCGCTCGCTGGCTGCGTGCGAAGGTGCGCTGCTGGTGGTGGATGCGGCGCAGGGCGTGGAAGCGCAGTCGGTGGCCAACTGCTACACCGCGGTGGAGCAGGGGCTGGAAGTGGTGCCGGTGCTCAACAAGATCGACCTGCCCACGGCCGATGTCGACCGCGCCAAGGCCGAGATCGAAGCGGTGATCGGCATCGATGCCGAAGACGCGGTGGCGGTGAGCGCCAAGACCGGTCTGAACATCGATCTGGTGCTGGAAGCGATCGTGCATCGCATCCCGCCGCCCAAGCCGCGCGACACCGACAAGCTGCAGGCGCTGATCATCGATTCCTGGTTCGACAACTACCTGGGCGTGGTCTCGCTGGTGCGCGTGATGCAGGGCGAGATCAAGCCCGGCAGCAAGATCCTGGTGATGTCCACCGGGCGCACCCATCTGGTCGACAAGGTCGGCGTGTTCACCCCCAAGCGTAAGGAACTGCCAGCGCTCGGCGCCGGCGAGGTGGGCTGGATCAACGCGTCCATCAAGGACGTGCACGGCGCACCGGTCGGCGACACCCTGACCCTGGCCGGCGATCCGGCGCCGCATGCATTGCCCGGCTTCCAGGAAATGCAGCCGCGCGTGTTCGCCGGCCTGTTCCCGGTCGATGCCGAGGATTACCCGGATCTGCGCGAAGCGTTGGACAAGTTGCGCCTGAACGATGCCGCGCTGCGCTTCGAGCCGGAAAGCTCCGAAGCGATGGGCTTCGGCTTCCGCTGCGGCTTTTTGGGCATGCTGCACATGGAAATCGTGCAGGAGCGCCTGGAGCGCGAGTACAACCTGGATCTGATCAGCACCGCACCGACCGTGGTGTATGAAGTGCTCAAGACCGATGGCACGGTCATCAACATGGACAACCCGGCCAAGTTGCCGCAGTTGAACCTGGTGCAGGAAATCCGCGAGCCCATCATTCGCGCCAACGTCCTCACGCCCGAGGAGTACATCGGCAACATCATCAAGCTGTGCGAGGAAAAGCGCGGCACCCAGATCGGCATCAACTACCTGGGCAGCCAGGTGCAGATCAGCTACGAGCTGCCGATGGCCGAGGTGGTGCTGGATTTCTTCGACAAGCTCAAGTCGGTCAGCCGTGGCTATGCCTCGCTGGATTACCACTTCGTGCGTTTCGACGCCGGCCCGTTCGTGCGCGTGGACGTGCTGATCAACGGCGACAAGGTCGATGCGTTGTCGTTGATCGTGCACCGCAGCCACGCCGATCGTCGCGGCCGCGAGCTGTGCGAAAAGATGAAAGACCTGATCCCCCGGCAGATGTTCGACGTGGCGATCCAGGCCGCGATCGGCTCGCAGATCATCTCGCGCTCCACGGTCAAGGCGATGCGCAAGAACGTGCTGGCCAAGTGCTATGGTGGCGACGTTTCGCGCAAGAAGAAGCTGCTGGAAAAGCAGAAAGAAGGCAAGAAACGCATGAAGCAGGTCGGCCGCGTGGAGATTCCGCAGGAGGCCTTCCTGGCTGTCCTGCAGATGGACAAGTAGCAGGGAATGGTGAATCGGGAATCGGGAATCGTAAGAGCCTGCGTGCTCCTGCTGTTCCTATTCCCCATTCGCGATTCTCGATTCCCTTTCCGAAGGAACATCAATGAAATGGTTTGAAATCATCCTGGTTGTCCTGACGCTGGGCAGCGGCTTCATCTGGCTGCTGGACAAGCTGTTTCTGGCCAAGCGGCGTGCGGCGCGTGCCGGGTTGCTGGACAGCGAGCCGGCGATCGTCGATTACTCGCGCGCCTTTTTCCCGGTGCTGGCGGTGGTGCTGATCCTGCGCAGCTTCGTGGCCGAGCCGTACAAGATTCCGTCCAGTTCGATGATGCCCAACCTGCTGATCGGCGATTTCATCCTGGTCAACAAGTTCGCCTACGGTTTCCGCCTGCCGATCACCAATACCAAGTTCATTCCCACCGGCGAGCCCAAGCGCGGCGACGTGGTGGTGTTCAAGCCGCCGCACGCGCCGGACCAGAACTGGATCAAGCGCGTGGTGGGCCTGCCGGGCGACAAGATCGGCTTCCACGGCGATACGCTGTACATCAACGACAAGCCGATGCATTACACGGTCAAGGGCGAGTACATCGGCAAGGGCAAGGGCGCCGAGATGACCGGCACCACGCTGCTGGTCGAGGATCT
The DNA here is from genome assembly GCF_003992815.1 of Xanthomonas sp. DAR33341. NCBI lineage: Bacteria > Pseudomonadati > Pseudomonadota > Gammaproteobacteria > Lysobacterales > Lysobacteraceae > Xanthomonas > Xanthomonas sp. DAR33341. The sequence goes on from NZ_QEYV01000020.1 coordinate 27,832, forward strand.
GCCGGGCCGCACGCATACCGTGCTGGAATGGCTGGACCGCAACATGCCGGCCGGGCAGGGCGACTGGACCGTGCCGGCGGACAGCTATTTCGTGATGGGGGATAATCGCGACAACAGCGAGGACAGCCGGTTCTGGACCCAAACGCACTTTCTGCCGGAAGCCAATCTGCGCGGCAAGGCGTTCCTGATCTGGCTCAATTGCGAAGGATGGTTCTGCAAGGGGAGTTTCGATCCATCGCGGATCGGGACTGGAATCCAGTAAATGCACGCACGGCGTGCCAGGGGAAGCACAATGAAGCGCAAGCAAAGCGGTATGACGTTGACGTCGTTCGTAGTGGTGCTGGCGGTGGTGGGATTCGGTCTGTACATCGGGATGAAGCTGTTCCCGATGTATCAGGAGTATTACGCAGTGCGTACGTCGATGAAGGGCCTGGCGAATGAGGCAGGTACTTCGGACATGGATCCGTCCAAGTTGCAGGACATGTTCTTCAAGCGCCTGTACATCAATTATTCGGAAAACGTCAAAAAAGAAGACGTCAAGTTCGAGCGGATCGAAGGCGGCTGGCGCATGAAGGTCAATTACGAAGTCCGCCGCGAGCTGGTTGGCAATCTGGATGTGGTCGGCAAGTTCGATACGGCACAGGATCTGACGAAGCGCGGTGTCGAATAGAACCTTCCAACGCGGTGATCCGATCGGGCACGCATTCGCCGATCCGGCTCTGCTCGCCCAGGCGCTGCGGCATCGCAGCGCCGGGACGCCGCACAACGAGCGACTGGAATTTCTCGGCGACGGCATCGTCAACCTGCTGATCGCCGAGGCGCTGTATCACCGGTGGCCCAAGGCCGATGAAGGCGCATTGACCCGTGCACGTGCCGAGCTCGTACGCGAAGGTGCGCTGGCAGTCATCGGGCGTACGCTCAATCTGGGCGAACGTCTCACGCTTGGCCCAGGCGAGCTGAAGTCCGGTGGTCACCGGCGCGATTCGATCCTGGCCGATGCGGTCGAAGCGATCGTCGCTGCCATCTACCTGGACTGCGGTTTCGAGCGTTGCCGTGCGGTGGTGCTGCCGTGGTTCGAAGCCTCGCTGGCGGCATTGCCGGTGGGCAAGGCAGAGAAGGATCCCAAGACCCGGCTGCAGGAATGGCTGCAGGCGCGCCAGCTGCCGCTGCCCACTTACGCGCTGATCAGCGAGAGCGGCGACGAGCATGCCAAGCAGTTCCACGTCGCCTGCATTCTGGAGCAGCCCGTTGCCCGCGCCGAGGGCCAGGGCACCTCGCGTCGCCTCGCAGAGCAACAGGCGGCGACTCTTGTCATCGCACAACTGGATTCAAACACGTGAGCGAAATCACTTCCCCTCACCGCAGCGGTAGCGTTGCGGTGATCGGCCGGCCCAACGTCGGCAAGTCCACCCTGACCAACGCCCTGGTCGGCGCGAAGGTCAGCATCGTCTCCAACCGGCCGCAGACCACGCGCCATCGGTTGCTGGGCATCGCCACCTTCCCGGAAGGACAGCTGGTGCTGGTCGATACCCCGGGATTGCACCGCGAGCAGAAGCGCGCAATGAACCGGGTGATGAATCGCGCTGCGCGCGGCTCGCTCGAGGGGGTGGACGCGGCGGTCCTGGTGATCGAAGCCGGCCGCTGGGACGAGGAAGACACGCTGGCGTTTCGCGTGCTCAGCGACGCCGGCGTGCCGGTGGTGCTGGTGGTGAACAAGGTCGACCGGCTCAAGGACAAGACCGCGCTGTTCCCGTTCCTGGCCCAGGTCAGCGAGGGGCGCACCTTCGCCGCCGTGCATCCGGTGTCCGCGCTCAAGCGCAAGGGCCTGGACGCGTTGGTCGGCGACCTGCTCAAGCTGGTGCCCGAAGCCGAGGCGATGTTCGGCGAAGACGAGATCACCGACCGCAGTCAGCGCTTTTTGGCCGGCGAACTGGTGCGGGAGCAGCTGATGCGTCAGCTCGGCGAAGAGCTGCCGTATGCCACCACCGTTGAGATCGAGCGTTTCGCCGAAGATGGCGCGCTGCTGCGCATCGGTGCGGTGATCTGGGTCGAGCGCGAAGGCCAGAAGGCGATCGTGATCGGCAAGGGCGGCACCCGGTTGAAAGAAATTGGCGGCAAGGCGCGCCTGCAGATGGAGCGCCTGTTCGGTGCCAAGGTGTTCCTGGAAACCTGGGTGCGCGTGCGCGAAGGCTGGTCGGACGACGAGGCGGCGCTGAAGGCGTTCGGGTACGAATGAGGCCGGGAAGGCCGGGACCCGGGACCCGGGACCGGGGACCCGGAAAAAAAAGCTGGGTCAGGCTTTTGGTCGGCATGCTGTCGAGGAGAGGTTTTTTCGTTTTTTTCAGATTTGGGTGCTGCGCTGACGGCATTGGCTCGGCGCTCAATCGCCGCGCCGCGCGGCACTTCGACGGCCGATCCGGCGCTTTTCCAGGGTCCCCGGTCCCGGATCCCCAATCCCGGCTTTCCCTCTTATGCTGATCGAGCACGAGCGCGGGTTCGTGCTGCATGTACGGGCCTGGCGCGAGACCAGCCTGCTGGTGGAAGTGCTGACCGAGCAACACGGGCGGGTGGGGCTGCTGGCGCGCGGTGTGCAGGGGCCGCGCAAGCAGGCGCTGCGCGCGGCTTTGCAGCCCTTGCAGCTGATCCAGTTCAGTGCCGTGCAGCGCGGCGAGCTGGCCCAACTGCGCCAGGCCGAAGCCCTGGATACCGCGCCGCGGCTAGCCGGCGACACCATGCTGGCCGGTTTCTACATCAGCGAATTGTTGCTGCGCCTGGCGCCGCGTCACGATCCAGTGCCCGAACTCTATGCCTGTTATGCGCAGGCACGTCGCCACCTGGCCTCCGATCTGCCGTTGGCGTGGGGTCTGCGCCGGTTCGAGCGCGACGTGCTGGAGGGGCTGGGGTTCGCTTTCGATCTGCAGCACGACAGCGAGGGGCAACCGATCGACCCGGCAGCACGATATCGGCTGGATCCGCAGGACGGCGCCTTGCGCGTGTTGAGCGAACGGCTAGCTCAGGATCGCCGCGAAACCGTCACCGGTGCGGCGCTGCTGGCGCTGGGCCAAGACGTCATGCCGGACGCGGACGACATGCCCGGCCTGCGGCGCAGCATGCGCGGCGTGCTGCTGCATCATCTGGGCGGGCGTGGCCTGAAATCCTGGGAAATGCTCGAGGATCTCGCGCGCCGTCGTTGATGGCGCGGAGCGCTGGACGCGCATGCGCGATTGCGCCGGCAAAAGTCCAGCTGCGGCCGGCGATACCACGACCCAGCAGCGAATTGAGCGAAGCGGGTGCTCGGAACCGACAGACAGCACCTTGCCGGTCGGTTCCGAAAGCCCTTCGGCATGCACCCGACAACGACCGCCACTCTCGTTCTCCGATGTGGACCGGGCGAGCAGCAAATGCAGGCGCCCTGCGTCGAGCCCGGAGCTCGTCCAGGCAGTCAAGCGCCTGCAAGTGGAGACGGTGCTATCTGCAATACGCAGCTCGATCAGCAAAACGGCGATACATCGACCATGGCGGCGAGCCGGACGCGCACCGACGCCCGCGTCTTGCGCATCTCGTCAGGCAGGAGGCGCTGCGATGGGTTCGCTCAATGCAACAACGCAGCCACCGCCGCATGGAATTGGGTGCGTGCGGTGCGCGAGTGCGGGTCGCCGCGCAGCAGGCGCACTGCGCCGGCAAGCCGTGCCGCGCCGACGAAGCCGCAGCTGGCTTGCAACCGATGAAGATGGCTGCGTAAAGCCTGCTCGTCGCTGATCTGCAAGGCCGAATCCACCGCATCCCGTGTACTCGGCAGCTCGGCCAGGAACAGTTCGCGCAGGGCATTGAGATGATGCTGCTGGCCGTTGAGCGCACTCAGCGCAGCGGTCTCGTCCCAGTCGCTGGCGGCGATGTCCAGCACGCCCACCGGGGCCACGCTGTAGCGACCGCGTGCCAGGCCGCGCCGCACCGCCTGCAGCAGGCGCTCGGAGGTCAGCGGTTTGACCAGCATTTCCAGAAACCCGTCGGACTGCAAGCTGTTCTGCATCGACATGGTCGCGTCGGCGGTGTGCGCCAGTGCCGGCACGTCCGGGTGCAGCAGGCGCAATGCACGCAGCAGACCGCTACCGGTGCCATCGGGGAGGTTGACGTCGATCAGCCAGAGGTCATGGCGACGTTCGCGCGCGCGGTCGAGTGCGGAAGAAAGGGAATCGGCACAGTCGACCGTGGCCGGGAGACTTTCAAGGACAGCCTGTAAGAATCCGCGGCTGATCGGGTCGTCTTCCACCAGCAGTAGGCGTGGGTGGGGTTCCTGGCGTGTGGCCATGTTCATGCTGCCTCCTTGTCAGCGATGCCGCGTCCTGATTTGTCGCGCGCAGCGGGAGTTTGCCTGTGTTTGTGGAGCGCGACAATTGTTGCGCTGACCGGCGCGGCCTCCGTCGATCGCATCTGCGACAATACGCACCCTTTTTGCCCGCAGCTTGTCGCCACGTGGCCAGAACCAGAAACCGTCTCGACCGAACCCCCTTCCAGACCGCGGTCACCGACCTGAGCCATGACGGCCGCGGGGTCGCCCGCCGCGACGGCGAGGGCGGCAAGGTCACCTTCATCAGCGGCGCCTTGCCGGGCGAGTTGGTGCGCGCCGAACCCACCGCCCGTAGCCGGCATTTCGATGAGGCCAAGACCGTGGGGGTGCTGGAGGCATCGCCGCAGCGGGTCTCCCCGCGCTGCCCGCACTTTGGCGTCTGCGCAGGCTGTGTGTTGCAGCATCTGGAGGAATCGCAGCAGATCGTGGCCAAACAGCGCGTACTGATGGATAACCTGGAGCGTATCGGTCATGTCACTCCGCAAGCCGTGCTGCCTGCGCTGACCGGAGACAACTGGGGGTACCGGCGCAAAGGCAGGTTCTCGGTGCGTCGTGTCGAGAAGAAGGACAAGACCTTGGTCGGCTTTCGTGAGCTCGACCCGCGGTTCGTGGCCGATCTGTCCGTTTGCTACACGGTGATTCCGCAGATCGGCGAGAAGATCCCCTTGCTTGCCGCGCTGATCGAAGGCATGGATGGCAAGCGCGACATTCCGCAGATCGAATTCATCGCCGGCGACGATGCGGTGGCCTTGACCATTCGGCATATGCAGCCGCTCAGCGAACGCGACCGCCAGGCCTGGATCACATTTGCCCAGGAGCACGGCTTTGCGATTTTTCTGCAGCCCGGCGGGGTGGACAGCGTGCAGCCGCTGTGGCCGCAGGAAGTGCCGCTATCGTTCCGCTTGCCGCAGTGGGATGTGGAACTGGCGTTCCGGCCGCTGGACTTTATTCAGGTCAACGCGTCGCTCAATCAGAAGATGATCGCGCATGCAGTCGCGCTGTTGGAGGCCAAGCCCGACGACCGCGTGCTGGACCTGTTCTGCGGCCTGGGCAACTTCACCCTGCCGCTGGCGCGCGTAGTGCGCGAAGTGGTGGGTGTGGAAGGCGACGCCGGACTTGTGGCACGGGCGAAGGAGAACGCCCAGCGCAATGGCCTGGACAATGCGCAGTTCTACGCCGCCGACCTGACCCAGGATCAGCGCAGCGCACCCTGGATGCGCCAGGGCTTCGACAAGCTGCTGCTGGACCCGCTGCGCTCGGGCGCCCTGGAAGTGCTGCAGCAGTTGCCGTTGAAGACGTTCCAGCGCATCGTCTATGTGAGCTGCCATCCTGGCTCGCTGGCGCGCGACGCCGGTTATCTGGTCAACGAGCAGGGCTTCACGCTGGTCTCGGCGGGCGCGATGGACATGTTCCCGCACACCGCGCACGTGGAAAGCATTGCGGTGTTTGAGAGGCGGTGAATCGGGAGTAGGCAGTAGGGAATCGTAACGGCGAACGGCTTATGCTTTTGCCATTCCCGATTCCCGATTCCCGATTCCCGATTCCCGATTCCCGATTCCCATGCCCACAGAAATCGAACGCAAATTCCTGGTCACCGGCGATGGCTGGCGCGACGCCGCGCATGCGGTGATTCCGATGGCGCAGGGCTATATCAACGACCAGGCGGCGCTGCGCAGCGGCACGCAGCATGCCTCGGTACGGGTGCGCATTCAGGGCGAAAGCGCATTTCTCAATCTGAAATCGCGCGAAGTGGGGCATACGCGGCAGGAGTTCGAATATCCGATTCCACTTGCCGATGCACGCGCATTGCTGGCGCTGTGCGTAGGCGGCCTGATCGACAAACGCCGGCATCTGGTCGCCTACCAGGGCCATGTGTGGGAAGTGGACGAATTCCTCGGCGACAACGCCGGTCTGATCGTGGCCGAGATCGAACTCGAACGCCCCGACGAAGCATTCGCCACACCGGAATGGCTCGGGACCGAAGTCACCGACGACGTGCGCTATTACAACCTGGCGTTGGCCTCGCATCCGTTCAAGCAGTGGAACGGGGATTTGTGATTCGGAATTTGGCACTCGTAAAGGCGGGCACGCGGCTCGGCGCCTTGGAGGCCTGATGCGGGAGGTGCAGTGGGTGATTCGCAAGAACAGATGATGCGCGGCACCAGGTCGCTTTGCAGCGCGACATCATCGCTCCCCAATTTCAGCAGTGGCAAACGCTTTGCGATTGCAGAATCCCGTCTATGCTCTGCCAATCCCAAATCACCACGAACGAACCCCAGCTCATGCGCATCGACATCTGGTCCGACGTAGTGTGCCCCTGGTGCTGGATCGGCAAACGCCGTTTCCAGGCCGCCCTCGCGGCGCTTGGTGCGCAGGCGCCGGCCCTGGATATTCACTACCACGCGTTCCAGCTTGATCCGGATGCCGGCCTGGAGCCGACGCCATTGCGCGAGGCGCTGGCGCTGAAGTTCGGCGGTACGGCACGGGTCGAGCAGATCCTGGCGCAGACCCAGGCCACTGCGCAGGCGGAGGGCTTGCCGCTGGATTTTGGCCGTGGGCAGGTGCAGGTCAGCACGCTGCGTGCGCATCGTTTGATCTGGCTGGCCAGCCACGAGGGCGATGTGGATGCGGTCATGGAAGCGCTGTTCCATGCGCATTTTGCCGAAGGCCGTAACGTCGGCGCGACCGACACGCTGGTGCGTGCCGGTGCGGCCGGCGGCCTTGCGGCGGCCCGTGTGCAGGCGATGCTGGAATCGGACGAAGGCAGCGTCGAGGTACAAGCGCAGCTGGCGCAGGCGGCCGCGTTGGGCATCCGCGCAGTGCCCAGTTTTGTGATCGACGGTCGTGCGCTGATCCAGGGCGCGCAGCCGCCGGAAAGTTTTGCGCAGGCGCTGCTGCAGTTGGCGGCCGAATCGACGCCAGTCGGCGGCCCTGATGCCTGCGGGCCCGACGGCTGCGCGGTGTGACGCATGCCTGCCGCATGCACCGGCACCTGCGCGATGGCATGACACCGCCCGACCGCGTGCAGACGATCGCCGTGATCGGCGCCGGGATGGCCGGGCTGGTCTGCGCGCAGCAGCTGCAGGCGGGCGGCCATGCGGTGACGGTGTTCGATCAGGCCCAGACCCCGGGTGGCCGCATGCGCCACTACAGCGCCGAGCAGTGGCAATGCGATCACGGAGCGCAGTATTTCACCGCGCGCGATCCTGCATTTGCAGCGGTCGTGGATGCCTGGATCGATGCCGGGATCGCCGCGCCCTGGCAGGCACGTATCGCAAGCTGGGACGGCACGCGGTTGCGCCGATCACAGAGCGCGCTGACGCGTTATGTAGGTGTTCCCGAGATGCCCGCGCCGGCGCGTACGCTTGCCGCGCAGTTGGATGTGCGTCTGTGTGCCGAGGTGCACGCGCTGCGGCGCAGCCGGCAGGGATGGCGCGTATCGGTGTCGCAAGGCGCTGCAGAGCCTCTGTTCGACACGGTGCTGCTGGCCGTCCCGGCACCGAATGCGGCTGCGTTAGTCGCGCAGGCCGCGCCTGCGTTGCGGACGATTGCCGAGCAGGTGCGCATGCAGCCTGCATGGGCGGTGATGGCGCGCTTCGATGCGCCAATCGATCCAGGTTACGACGCGCTGTTCGTCAATGCCGGCGCGTTACGCTGGGTGGCGCGCAACTCCAGCAAGCCCGCGCGTGCGGGTGCGGAGACCTGGCTGCTGCATGCAACAGCCGAGTGGAGCCAGGCGCATTGCGATGCCATGCCTGGGCACGTCATCGCCAGCCTCGTGCCGGAGCTTGCGGCGCTCGGTTTGCCGATACCGCGGTCCTGCGATGCTTTTTTCTGGAAAGTCGCCAGCAGCGCCCCCGCGTTGCAGATCGGTTGCGTCTGGGACGCGCAGCTTGGCATGGGCATGTGTGGCGACTGGTTGGCAGGCGGCAAGGTGGAGGGGGCATGGCAGAGTGGAATGGCGTTGGCCCAGCATGTGTCTGCCGGCGACGCGCCGCACAGCGCTTGCGACTGACGCTGTGCCAAGCAGCGCAGAACAGAGGGTGATGCGGTGCAAGTCCATACCGCGGTCATGGCAGTCGTTCGTGCATGCTTCCCCGGTGACTCGAATTTTTTTCGGGTCCAAGGCGTGCCCATGCGCCGCATCGGCCCGGACGCGCCCCGCATCCGGCATGATCGGGCGTCACTCTGATGCATGATTCCAGCGCACTTATCGCGCAAACCAACCCACAAACGCCGGCCCATACGCTGCGTTTGATTCTGGGCGACCAGCTCAATGCGCAACACAGCTGGTTCGCGACGCGCGATGCGGGCGTGGTCTATGTGTTGATGGAAGTGCGGCAGGAAACCGACTACGTGCTGCATCACGCGCAGAAGGTCCTGGCGATCTTCGCGGCCATGCGCGCGTTCGCTGCGGGCTTGCGGCGTGCCGGGCATCGGGTGCGCTATGTGACGATCGACAACGCCAGCAACCGGCAGTCGATCCCGCATAACCTCGAGGCGCTGATGGCGCATTACCGTGCCGGAGATCTGGAATACCAGGCCCCGGACGAATGGCGGCTGGACGAAGCACTACAGCATTGGAGCGCCGCGCAACCCTTTGCCACGCGCATGGTCGACAGCGAACATTTTCTGACCGCGCGCAATGAGGTCGCCGCCTGTTTTTCTACCGGCAGCCCATGGCGCATGGAAGTGTTTTATCGGCGTATGCGGCGGCAGCATCGGATCCTGCTCGATGCTGCCGGCGAACCGGAAGGTGGGCGCTGGAACTTCGATCACGACAATCGTGCGCCGTGGCCGGGCGACCCGCCTGCGCCACAGGATTGGCGCACGACTCACGATCACAGCGCGGTATGGCACACGATCGAAGCCGCCGGCGTGCGCAGTTTTGGCGCACCGAACGCGCAAGCCCTGCCATGGCCGCTGGATCGCGATGAGGCCTTGCAGCATCTGGAGGTTTTCATCGCGCATGCATTGCCCGATTTCGGCCGCTACGAGGATGCGATGAGCACGCGTAGCCCGCGCCTGTTCCATTCGCTGCTCTCGTTCGCGCTCAACGTCAAGATGCTGCATCCGCGCGAAGTGATCGCGCGCGCCGAGGCGGCATGGCGGCAAGGGCATGCGCCGTTGGCGGCGGTGGAAGGCTTCATCCGGCAGATTCTGGGCTGGCGCGAATATGTGCGCGGTGTGTATTGGTCGCAGATGCCCGGCTACGCGGAATCGAATCATCTCGACCAGCATGCACCGCTGCCGCACTGGTTCTGGGACGGGCAGATCGGCATGCGCTGCCTGGCCGATGCGGTCGGCAATTCCTTGGCTAACGCGCATGCGCATCACATCCAACGGCTGATGGTGATCGGCAATTTTGCGCTGCTGGCGGGGCTGGACCCGCAGGCCCTGCACCGCTGGTACCTTGGCGTGTACATCGATGCCTTCGAGTGGGTGGAGCTGCCCAATACGGTGGGCATGAGCCAGTTCGCCGATGGCGGCCTGCTGGGCAGCAAGCCGTATATCAGCGGCGCGGCGTACATCGATCGCATGAGCGACTATTGCGATGGCTGTCGCTACCAGCGCAAGCAGCGGGTCGGGCCGAACGCGTGCCCGTACAACGCGCTGTACTGGGATTTCCTGCAGCGCCAGCGCCCGCTGTTGGGCGCCAACGAACGCCTGGCACTGCCCTACCGTCAGCTCGACGGTATGGCCCCCGAGATGCTGGCACAGGTGCGGGCCCAGGCCGCGTATTGGCGGGCCCACATCGAGGTGCTGTGAGCCTGCTCGCAGCGCCCTCAGGGGCGCGCAGCTGAATGCGCGATCTGACGCTGCCACGCGCATCTGCGACAATGCCGCGCTGCGCCACCATGGCGCCTGGCCCGGGAGAGTCCCCCAACATGCTTCTGATCGGCGTTGCCGGTACCGAACTCAGCGCACAGGAACGCGATTGGCTGCAGCACGATGCGGTTGTCGGCGTGGTGCTGTTCAAGCGCAACTTCGCCTCGCGCACCCAGGTGGCCGAGCTGTCGGCCGCCATTCGCGCCGCCGCGCCGCGCCCGGTGCTGATCTGCGTGGACCAGGAAGGTGGGCGCGTGCAGCGGTTTCGCGAAGGATTCAGCGCGCTGGCGCCGTTGCAAAGCTTCGGTGCGCAATACGCCCAGGACCCGGAGGCTGCACTGGCCGCCGCGCGCGCGCATGCGCAGTTGATGGCCAGCGAAGTCCGCGCCAGCGGTGTGGACCTGAGCTTTGCGCCGGTGGTGGACCTGGGCCGCGGCAACCGGGCCATTGGCGATCGCGCCTTCAGCGATGAGCCGCAGATCGTGGCCACCTTCACGCGCGCCTATGTACAGGCGCTGCATGGGGCCGGCATGGCCGCCACGCTCAAGCATTTCCCCGGCCACGGCACCGTGCTGGAAGACACCCATGTCGACCACGCCAGCGACCCGCGGCCGCTGGAGGTGCTGCAGGCCGAAGACCTGGTGCCGTTCGTGGCGGGGATCGAGGCCGGCGCCGACGCCGTGATGATGGCGCACGTGGTCTACCCGCAGGTCGCCCCGGAGCCGGCCGGCTATTCGCAGCGCTGGATCGAGCAGATCCTGCGCGGCCAGATGGGCTTCCGCGGCGTGGTCTTTTCCGACGACATCGGCATGGCCGCCTCGTTCAGTGCCGGCGGGGTGGCGGGTCGGGTGCATGCGCATCTGGATGCCGGCTGCGACGTGGTGCTGGTGTGCCACCCGGAACTGGTCGCCGAATCGCTGCAGGCCGTGCAGGGCCGCAGCCTCAATACCGCCGCATTGATCGGCCTGATCGGCCGCGGCGCGCTAGGTTGGGATGGCCTGCTCGCCAGCACCGATGCCTCATTTACCACTCCTCTTTCTGCCCATTTCGGAACAACTGCCTGATGTCCACGCTCACCATTTCCCAGGCCCTGGCCCAAGCCGATCTGCTGGTCGACCGTCCGGCCATCGATGCCGCCGTTGCCACCATCGCCGATGCGATCGCACGCGACTACGCCGGCGAAGTGCCGGTGTATCTCACCATCATGCACGGTGCGCTGCCGTTCTCCGGACAGCTGGCGCTGGAGCTGGGCGCACGCGGCCAGGACCTGCAATTCGATTACCTGCATGCCACCCGTTACCGCGGTGAAACCACCGGTGGCGAACTGGTGTGGAAGCACCGCCCGGCCACCGCGCTGTTCGGCCGCCGCGTGATCCTGGTCGACGACATTCTCGACGAGGGTTACACGCTGCAGGGCGTGCGCCAGTGGTGCCTGGAGCAGGGCGCCACCGACGTGCGCGTGGCGGTATTGACCGTCAAGCGGCACGACCGTTGCGTGCCGGGCGTGACGGCCGACTACGTGGGTGTGGAAGTGCCCGACCGTTACGTGTTCGGCTTCGGCATGGACGTCAACGAGCAGCTACGCGGCATTCCTGCCATCTATGCGATGAAGCAGTAACGCTCGAAATCCATGCCCGCATCGTTGCGGGCAGCTTGGCGCGCGCGTGCGCGCCCCATCATGTCTTTCGCTGCAGAGGTCGGTTGTGTCCGCAAATTCCATCGCATTGGCCGTCATCGGCGGCACGGGTGTCTACAAGCTCGCGCAGCTGGACGATGTGCAGTCGCACGACATACAAACGCCCTACGGCGCGCCGTCCGGGCCGATCCGCGTCGGCATGCTGCTCGGCCACCGCGTCGCCTTCCTGGCACGCCATGGCGAAGGGCATTCGCTGCCGCCGCACAAGGTCAATTACCGCGCAAACATCGCTGCACTGCAGCAAATCGGCGCATCGCGGGTGCTGGCGCTCAACACCGTGGGGGGGATCACCGAACAGTTTGGCCCGCGCGTGTTGGCGTGTCCGGATCAGTTGATCGATTACACCTGGGGCCGCGTGTCCACGTTCTGCGAAGAGCCCGGCAGCGAGGTGAAGCATGTGGATTTCGGCCACCCGTATTCGCCGATGTTTCGCAGCAAGGTCATTGCGGCTGCCAAAGTGACCGGCGTCACGCTGGTGGCCGGCGGTTGCTACGGCGCAACGCAAGGGCCACGACTGGAAACGGTTGCAGAGATCGCACGCATGCGTCGCGACGGCTGCGATCTGGTGGGCATGACTGGCATGCCCGAAGCTGGGTTGGCACGCGAAAAAGGCCTGGAATATGCGTGTTTGGCGATCGTGGCCAACTGGGCGGCCGGTTGCGGCGACGCGCAGGAAATCACCATGGCCGAGGTGTTGGCCAACGTCGATGCCGCTTCGTCCGGGTTGCCCGAGCTGATCGGCGAACTTGCACGCGGGTGATTGTCATCGGGGCATAAGCTTTGCATACTCGGCGCGTACGCACCGCCGTACACCACCCATTAATTATTGCAAAGGTCTCGCATCACCATGCCGAACGGTACCGTCAAGTGGTTCAACGACGCCAAGGGATTTGGCTTCATCTCACCGGAGGACGGCAGCGCCGATGTCTTCGCGCACTTCTCCGCGATCAATTCCAAGGGCTTCCGCAGCCTGCAGGAAGGCCAGCGCGTCAGTTATGACGTGACCCAGGGTCCCAAGGGTGCCCAGGCTTCGAACATCACGCCGGTCGAGTGATCTGACTCGATTGTGCGGTTGAAAACCCCGCCACGGCGGGGTTTTTTTTCGCCGGTTGTGCGCGGGCAGCGATAGCCAAACAGAGCAGGGACGATGCAACGAGCATTACGCATTGCGGTAGTGGGCTACGGAACCGCGGGGCAGGCATTGGCCGTGCTGCTGGGCGCCGATGGTCATCGACTGGAGGTATTCGAGCGCGCCGCTGCGCCCGGGCCGGTGGGCGCCGGTTTTCTGCTGCAACCTAGCGGGCTGCAGGTGCTCTGGAACATGGGCTTGCTGCCGCAGGCGCTGGCGCATGGCGCGCCGGTGCGCCGCCTGTATGGCGACACGCCGTGCGGGCGTGCGGTGATGGACATGCAGTACCGCGATCTGGATCGCGCCTGATGGGTGTGGGCATGCAGCGCGGCGCGTTGTTTACGGTGCTGCGCGAGGCCTGGCCGCAGCACGCGCAACTGCATGTGGATACGCAGATCACCGCGATCGATGACGCGGGCGTGCGCGTGCATGATCAACGCGGGCAATGGCATGGTCCCTTCGACCTGATCATCGCCGCCGATGGCTCGGCCTCCACGTTGCGTGCGCAGGCGCAGGGAACGCAGCTGGATCGCGTGTATCCATGGGGGGCGCTGTGGTGCCTGTTGCCGGTGGGCACGCGCCCGGGCGACGACACGCCGCGGCTGAGTTTTTTCTGGAGCCTGCCGTGCAGCGATTTCGTTGCGTGGGAACAGCGCGGCATTGCCGCCTGGCGCGACGAAGTGGCGCAGATGTGGCCAGAGGCGCACGCGCGGCTTGCCACGGTGCAGGTGCATGGCGCATTGGCACGCGCGAGTTATCGCGATGCGGTGGTGTCGCGCTGGCATCGCGGCCGCTTCGTGCTTGCCGGCGATGCCGCGCATGCGATGAGCCCGCAATTGGGGCAGGGCGTGAACATGGCGCTACTGGACGCATTGGCGATGCGCGATGCCTTGCGCGCGGGCGCCGATCTGGACGATGCCTTGCAGCGCTACCAGCGCGAACGCCAGGCGCATGTGGCGATCTATCACCGCTGGAGCCGCTGGCTGACACCGCTGTTCCAGTCCGAACGTGATCTCTGGGCACAAGGCCGCGACCTGCTGCTGCGTCCGATGGGACGCGTGCCGGGCGGACGCGGGCACATGTTGCGCGTGCTCAGCGGCACCCAGCATGGCTGGTTCGGCAAGCTGGTCTTGGCGCCGGATTTCGTTGACGCGTTATCGCAGCCGGTTGTGCGTGTGGTGGACGATAAAGCCGAAGCGGCCGCGTCGAGCAGCTAATAAAACGATATGCAGCCGTTAGGCGGGCGCAGCCGGTGCCCGCCGCGGCATGCACCACTCGGACCCCTCGGTTTTGAGCGCTCGGTTTGCAACCACCTGACGGCTGCCTGCCACGTTTTTAACCGTTCTTGGGCGAAACATCGGCCGGCGCTTCGCGGCGCCGGCTAACGCACCGGCAGTGCCATCGCATCGCCTTCCACGCAGGCAACCAGGCGCTCGCCTTCGCTCAGCGTCGGCACGATGCCTGCG
>NZ_QEYV01000043.1:0-41995 GCF_003992815.1 Xanthomonas sp. DAR33341
ATCAACGCGGCGGTCTGCGCGTCGCCGCTCACGGCGGTGGTCGAAGTCGGCTTGGCGCCTGCGACGGCGGCCGGCACCAGCGCTCCCAGCGCGGGCAGGGCGGTGCCAGCGTTTGAAGTGGCGGCGGCTGCGGTTGCATCGGTGGGCAGTGCGGTGGCCGTCGCGGTAGCGCCGTTGGCACCGGCCATGCTGGCCGTCAGTGCCGCCGCTGCGGCCGCCAGCACATCGCCACCCGGCAGCGCCTGTGCCAGCAGGCCCATGCCGAAGCCACCCAGCCCAGCCGGCGGCCAGCCGGCATCGGTCGCGGTAGCTGTCTCTGCGGGCGCGTCTTCGCTGGTAGCGGCGGCCCTGGCGGGTTTGCCCGTCTTGGTGGCAGTGGCCGCCGTGCTCTTATCGGTCGTTGCCGCGTCCTTGGCGGTAGTTGGCTTGGCCTGCTTGGCATCGCCGTCCTGCGCCCGTGGCCGGGCAGTGGCATCGCCGGCCGCATCGTCGCGGGTGTCCTCGTCGCTGCGGTTCTTGTCGGACTGGTTGGGCTTGGGCGCGGACTGCTTGGCAGGCACGCGTTCGGGTGCCTGCGGCGGGGCCTGGTTCGGCGTGTTGGCCGGATTGAGCATGCGCGCAAACTGGTCCTGGCCTGCGTCCGGTTCGGACGACGGGTCGCTGTAGCTGGATTTCTTGCCGGTGCCGGCAAGCGCACCAAGGCCGGCGGCGAAGGCGGACAAGGGATTCATGCGGATTCTCCGTGGGTGTCTTGGCTGCGGGCCAGGCGCGAACGACGCGCGCCGAGATCGTCCATCTCACGCTGGTCGCGGCGTTCGATCACTTTGTTTTCCTGGGCGCGGTAGCTGGCGGCCAATTGCTCCAGCACCTGCTTCTCGCGGCTGGCCAGCAGCAGGCGGGTGCGCTCGGCTTCGACCTTGGCGATATTGCTTTGCACGGTCTGCGCCTGCTGCAGCACGGCGCTGTCCAGCCGGTCCAGGAAGGCGCGGCGGTTGCTCAGCGCCACCGCGCTGGTGCCGGCCATCTGGCTGTTGGCGTATTCCTCGGCGTAGCGGCGCAATTCTTCCAGGCGCGACTGGTGGGTTTCCAGGACGCGCTGGCGCTCGGCCAGATCGCGGGCGACCTTGTCTTCCTGTTCCTGCGCGCGGCGCAGCAGTGGGTCGATCCGTTTGGACTGCATCATGGATTAGTTCTCGGGTTCGACCAGTTGTTGCAGGGCGGACAGGCTGTCGCTCAGGAGCGAGGCCTTATGCACGTCCTGGCCGAGGAATTCGACGATCTCCGGCCAGCGCGCCAGCGCTTCGTCGGTGGCCGGGTCGCTGCCGCGCTGGTAGGCGCCGATGGCGATCAGGTCGCGGTTGGCGGTGTAGGCCGAAAGCAGCCGCTTGAGCTTGCGGATGCGCAGGCGCCAGGTGTCGTCGGCGATGTCCTGCACCACGCGGCTGACCGAGGATTCCAGGTCGATGGCCGGATACAGGCCGCTGTCGGCGACCCGACGCGAGAGCAGGATGTGGCCGTCGAGAATGGCGCGGGCGGCGTCGGCGATCGGGTCCTGCGGGTCGTCGCCTTCGGTCAGCACGGTGTAGAAGGCGGTGATCGAACCGCGGCCCTTGGCGCCGTTGCCGGCACGTTCCACCAGCGCCGGCAATTTGGCGAACACCGACGGTGGGTAGCCGCGGGTGGTCGGCGGCTCGCCGACCGACAGGCCGATCTCGCGCTGCGCCTGGGCGAAGCGGGTCAGCGAATCCATCAGCAGCAGCACGTTCAAGCCCTGGTCGCGGAACCATTCGGCGATGGCGGTAGCGCGGTAGGCGCCATGCAGGCGTGCCAATGGCGGGCGGTCGGCCGGCGCCGCCACGACCACGGCGCGGCGCAGGCCTTCTTCGCCCAGGGTGGTTTCGACGAAATCGCGTACTTCGCGGCCACGTTCGCCGATCAGCCCGACCACGATGACGTCGGCCGAGGTGAAGCGGGTCATCATGCCCAGCAGCGTCGATTTACCGACACCGGAGCCGGCGAACAGGCCCACGCGCTGGCCGCGGCCGATCGGCAGCATGGCGTTGATGGCGCGCACGCCGACGTCCAGCGAGGTGGTGATGGGTTCGCGCGCCAGCGGGTTGATCGACACGCCCGCCATGCCGATGCTGCCTTCGGCGCGGATCGGGCCCTTGCCGTCCAGCGGGGTGCCGTCGCTGTCGATGACGCGGCCGAGCAGGCCTTCGCCCACTTCCACGCCGCCGCGGCGCCGCGAGGGCACCACGCGCGCATTCGGCAGCAGGCCATGCAGTTCGGCGCTGGGCATCAGGTAGGTCCGTTCGCCGGCGAAGCCGACCACTTCGGCATCGACCCAGCCGCCATCGACCTCGACCTTGCAGGTGGCGCCCATCGGCGCCTCGCAGCCGGTCGCTTCCAGGGTCAGGCCGACCGCGCGGCGCAGGATGCCTTCGCGGATCAGGGTGCGGCCGGCGGTGGGCTCCAGGCCGAGGGTGCCCAGGCGCGTGGCCAGGCGCAGATTGCGTGCATCCAGCCAATCGGCCGGGGTGGCGCCGAACAGGGCGCTCACAGACCCGCTCCGGATTTGCGCATGACCGTCTCCAGCGCGGCTCGCAGGCGCGCGTCCAGGGTGCCGTCGATGCGCACGCTTTCGGCATGCACACGCAGGTCGCCGCGGCTCAGGCTCGTGTCCGGGGCCACGCGGGTGGTGCTGCTGGGCGCCAGATGCGGCAGCAGCGCGGTGATGTCGTCCGGGTGCAGGCGGACTTCGACTTCGCGGCCGGCACCGCCAACCGCATCGACTGCCTCGCCGACCAGGTCGGCCAGCAGCTGCGGGTCGGCCTGGTAGGCACGGCCGACCAGCTGGCCGGCGATGCGCACGGCCAATTCGCCGAGCGCGCCGACCACTTCGTTCTCCAGCCGCGCCAGCGGGCGGGTGAAGTTGTCCAGGATGCCGTCGATCTGCGCGGTCAGGCGGCGCACTTCGGACTGGCCCTGGGCAAAGCCTTCGGCATGGCCGCGCGCGAAGCCTTCCTGCTGGGCGGCGTCCTCGATCGCCTGGATCTCTTCCAGGGTCGGCGGGCGCAGCACCGGCTCGAGCATGGCCGGTTCTTCGTAGTCCGGTTCGGGCAGGGCCGGGGCAAGCTGCAGGTCCGGGGCCAGCCAGCGGGTGACCACCTCGTTCATACCATGGCCTCCGCACCGGCGCCGCCCAGGCTGATGGCGCCCTCGTCAGCCAGGCGGCGGACGATGGTGAGGATTTCCTTCTGTGCCGCTTCCACGTCTGCAAGGCGCACCGGGCCGCGCGCTTCCATGTCCTCGAGCAGGATTTCGGCCGCGCGCTGGGACATGTTGCGGGTGATCTTTTCGCGCACCTTGACGTCGGCGCCGCGCAAGGCCAGCCCCAGGCGCTCGCCGGAGACTTCGCGCAGCAGCGTCTGCAGGCCGCGGTCGTCCAGGTCCACCAGGTTGTCGAACACGAACATCAGGTCCTGGATCTTGCCGGCCAGGTCGGCGTCGATCTTGCCGATCTCGCCCAGCACGCCCTGATCGGCGCCGGTGTCCAGGAAGTTGAGGATGTTGGCCGCCACCTTGATGCCGCCCACGTTGGACGACTTCAGGTTCTGGTTGCCGGCGAATTGACGCTCCATGATGTCGTTGAGCTCGCTCAGCGCATTCGGCGGAATGCCGTCCAGGGTGGCGATACGCAGCAGCACGTCGGCGCGGGTGCGCTCGGGCAGCAGCTTCAGCGCCTCGGCGGCCTGGTCGCTGTCCAGATGCGCCATGACGATGGCGATGATCTGCGGGTGTTCGTTGCGCACCAGGTCGGCAACCGCACGCGGGTCCATCCACTTCAAGGTGTCCAGGCCGGTGGTGTTGCGGCCCAGCAGGATGCGGTCGATCAGGCCACCGGCCTTGTCGGCGCCCAGCGCCTGGATCAGCACATTGCGGATGTAGTCGTCGGCGCCCACGCCCAGCGAGGTCTTGCCCGCCAGTTCGCCGTTGAACTCGTCCATCACCTTTTCGACCTGGTCGCGCGAGATGCCGGTCATGGTGGCCATGGCGATGCCGATCTTCTGCACCTCCTTGGGATCCATGTGCTTGAGCACTTCGGCCGCGTCGCTCTCACCCAGCGACAGCAACAGCACCGCGGCGCGCTGTACTCCGGTCATCGGTTGTGTATCAGGCTTCACTGGCGACCCATCCCTTCACGACTTGTGCGACACGTTTTGAATCGGCTTTGACTGCCTCGCGCGCCAGGCGCATGCGCTCTTCGTAGGCGTCTGGCAGAGCGATCGGGGTCTTTTTGTCCTGACCGATCTGCGCGGTGTCTTCTTCCAGGCGGGGCATCAGGTCGTCATCGTCGTCGACCATCCGCACGTCGGCGCTCTGTGGAGTGCCATCCTTGCCAGCCTTGCCTTGCTTGTCCTTGACCGCGGTCACGCCGGTGAGCTGACGCAGGGTGGGGCGCACCACACCGAACAGCAGCGCCAGCACCACCACCGCACCGACCAGCAGGCGCAGACCGTTCTGCACGCGCGGATCTTCCCACCACTTCGGACCTTCTTCACCAGCCACCGCTTCGCGCACGAACGGGGCATTCATCACCGACACCGTGTCGCCGCGTGCCGCGTCGAAACCCACTGCCTGCTTGACCAGGCCTTCGATACGGGTGAGCTCGGCGGCGGTGAGCGGCTGTTCGACCATCTTGCCCTTGGCGCCGGGGCGCGGGACGTTGTCCAGCAGCACCGCCACCGAGACGCGCTTGATGCGACCGGCCGGCTGGCGGGTGTGTTGCAAGGTTCGGTCCAATTCGTAGTTACGGGTGGCGCTCTTGGAACTTTCGGTCGGCGTGGCCGGGGCGGCGGCCTGGCCGTTGGCCGCCGCCGCAGTGCCCGGCGCGCCGGCGACTGCCGGTGCCGGCGGCTGGCCGGGGCTATTGCTGGTGGCGCCCGGAGGGCCCTGCGGGCCGGTAGCGCTGGTGCTGGTGTCGCTGACCTGCTCGCTGCGAAGCTTGGCCGGCTCGCCGTTGTAGAGCTCGCGGGCCTCTTCGACCACCGAGAAATCCATGTCCACGCTGGTTTCCGGATTGACCCGGCCCGGGCCGGTCATCGGCTCCAGCAGTTCGCGGATGCGCTGGTTGTAGGAGCTTTCCTGGCGGCGCACCTGTTCGAACTGGGCAGCGTGCTGGGCCGCATCGCTGTTCGGGTCGGCGATGGAGAGCATGCGGCCGCTCTGGTCGACCACGGTGACGCGTTCGGGGGTCATGTCCGGAATGCTGGAGGCCACCAGATTGACGATGGCATCGACCTGGTTGCGCTCCAGGCCCTGGCCGCCGCGTAGTTCCAGCACCACCGAGGCGCTGGCCACATCGCGCTGGCGGGTGAAGGCGCTGGGCTTGGGAATGGCCAGGTGCACACGGGCCTCGCGCACCGGGCGCAGGGTGCCGATGGTGCGCGAGAGTTCGGTTTCCAGCGCGTGCTGGTAGCGGGCGTTTTCCACGAACTGGCTGACGCCGAAGCCCGGGTCCTTTTCCATCAGTTCGAAGCCGCCGCCGGTTTCCTTGCCGGTCAGGCCGGAGCCGGCCAGCTTGAGGCGGGCGTCGTACAGACGGTCCTGCGGCACCGAAATGGCGCCGGTGCCCTGGTCGATCTTGTAGGGAATCTGCGCGGTGCGCAGCAGGTCGGCCGCTTCGGCATTGCCCTTTTCGTCCAGGCCGGTGTACAGCGATTGATAGCCAGGCTTCTGCGACCAGAAGAACACCGCCAGACCGGCCGCGACCGCCAGGGCGATCATCGCCATCATGGTCAGCTTGCGGGTGATCTGCAGGCTGCGGACACGGTCGAACCATTGCCCCGCCTTTTCGGCGTTCTGGTTCATGTTTTCTTTGCTGATCGCGAGTGCCATGTGTCGTCAACCTTTACAGCGGCATGTTCATGACGTCCTGATAAGCCTGGACGAGACGGTTGCGGACTTCCACGGTGGCGCGGAAGGCCACCTGGGACTGCTGG
Source organism: Xanthomonas sp. DAR33341 (assembly GCF_003992815.1). Taxonomy (NCBI): domain Bacteria; kingdom Pseudomonadati; phylum Pseudomonadota; class Gammaproteobacteria; order Lysobacterales; family Lysobacteraceae; genus Xanthomonas; species Xanthomonas sp. DAR33341. The sequence continues at coordinate 6,006 of NZ_QEYV01000043.1, forward strand.
GAGGCGACCATGACCCGAGCCAGATCGGCATTGGGGTCGCCCATTTCGAATGCTTTGGACAGTGCGCCGGCCTTCTGCTGGGCCTCGTTGACGCCGCCGATGGCGCCGCGCAAGGTCTCGCTGAAGCTCGGTGCCTGCGTCGCCGGTGTTCCCTGCGTGCCGGCCAGTCCCTGGATCTGGTTGCCACGCGCCGCATCGCCTACCGCGCCCATCGAGCCTTGGCCCATCTGCGTCTGGTAGCTGCGGATCTGCGAGAGGATGGAGGTAACGGAGTCGCTCATGGGTGCGGTCAGCCAGGGAGGCAGTGACACCAATGCAAGCGGCGTGCCGAAATGGCGCCGGGATTCCGGCGCGGGTACGTTTCTGTCGCGCCTTTCGTGGTCGGGGCGCAGCGTGATGGCCCCCATCCGCCCTTCGGGCACCTTCCCCCGCAGGCGGGGGAAGGGAGCCGGTGGATGGCCAGTTGCAGTGCAACCCACAGATCACGTGCAGCCGGGCTTTTGCAGTACACCCTGAAAATCAAGCGCACCCAGGCTTTCCTTCTCCCGCTAGCGGGAGAAGGTGGCGCGCAGCGCCGGATGAGGGCAACACCGTCAGAGCCAGCGTAACCGCGCGCTAGCCCGGCAACCAGGCGGCGCGCCAGGTATCCAGATGGCTGCCGCTCAACATCCAGTCGCGGTGCACCGCCTCGCGCAACGCTGCGCCTTTCGCCGCTGACGCGTCCGGGTCGGCCAGATGCTCGCGAATGGCGCCGATCCAGTCGCGGTAGCGGTTCTTCACCAGCGTCACCGGCAGGCTGCCCTGGTAGCAGCGCACGTCGCTGGCGATCACCGGATACCCGCAGGCCCCATATTCGAGCAAGCGCAGATTGCTCTTGCACTCGTTGAACAGGTTTTGCTCCACCGGTGCCAGCGCCAGATCCAGGTCCAATGCTGCCAGCGCGGCCGGGTAGCGGTCGATCGGCACGCCGGGCTGGAAGTGATGGATGTGCTGGCGCAGCGCGAATGGGTACATCCCCATGAACACCCATTCCACTTCGTCGGCCAATTCCCGCACCACATCGGCGATCAGCTCCAGGTCGCCGGTATGGCTGGCGCCGCCGGCCCAACCCACCCGCGGCTTGCCACCCTGGCGCTCGCCTCGCGCCGGCAGATGTTCCCACCAATGGGGCGGCAGGCGGTTTTCGGCCACCCGGATATCGCTGTGCAACCCGGCGAACGCCTCGGCCAGGGCAGGGGTGGACACCACGAAACGGTCCACCATGCTGAGCCCGCGCCGCATCGTCTTCAGGATGTCCTTGGGCATGTGCTCGCGATGCGCGTTCTTCAGCGGCAGATTGGGCAGGTAGTCGTCCAGTTCGTACACCTTGAACGCGCGCGACAACGCCTTCATCCGCCGCATGGCGTCCAGCCGCGCTTCGCCGACCTGGCGTTGCAGGATCACCACGTCCGGATCCTGGCGCGCCAGCTCGCTGATCTCCAGGTAGCCGTTGAACAGCACCCCTTCGGCCATTCCAGCCTCCCGCAAGGCACGCAGCGGCTGGATCACCCGATAGTGGCCGCAGCCTTCGATATCGGCCGGCAACGCGATCACGCTCGGCAGCGGTCGCCACGACTGCAGCGGCCGCCAGCTCGCGCGCGGGTCGGCCAGCGCGAAGCCGGCACCGGGGTCCAGCGAAAATCCCGGGTTATAAGCTGGGTCGTTGGCCATCATCGGCAGCCACCGCGCGTACATCGCTTCCTCGTCGAGTGACGTGGCGGGCGTGGTGTCGGGCGGATCGATCAACAGCTGCGCACGTGCCGCGAAGACATTGAGATAGCCGGCCTGCTGCAAGCGCAGGCACAGGTCGACATCGCTCCACTGCGCCAGCGCCGGCTCCAGGTCGAAGCCGCCTGCGTCCACAAACAGCTGGCGCGGCAGCATCAGGCATTCGCCACTCAACGCGCTGTAGTTCTGGTCCAGTTGCAGACGCTGCAGATAGCCCGATTCATCGAATGCCGCACCTTCGAACGCGCGCGCTGCAGGTGTCCCCAGGCCCAGTAGCAGTCCGGCGTGATGCACGGTGCCGTCGCCGCGCAGCAGCTTGCCCGCAACCGCACCGACCTCCGGGCGCAGCGCGTGGTTGAGCAATTGCTCCAGCCAATCGGCCTTCATCACCGCCGCACCCGCTGCTAGCCACAACACCACCTCCCCACGTGCGTGCTCCACCGCGGCATTGCATACCGCCTCACGCGGTGGTTCGGCGGCAAAGCGCAGCACGCGAATCTGCTGCATGCCCAGATTCTCGATGCCGCTCAGCCAGCCATGCAGATCCGGCTCGGTGGTGCCGCGATCCAGCAGCAACACCTCGTAATGCGGATAGCTGGTCTTGGCAAGAATGCTTTCCAGGCAGCGCTGCACCTGCGGCAGCCGGCCATCGACCAGCACCATGATGCTCACCAGCGGTTGCTGCGCATGGCGGTAGTCCACCGCATGCCGGCCGGGACCGGCGCTGTGCACCACGGCGTCCACGTAACCGCGTTCGGCGAGATGGCGCGCAATCGCCCGGCGTTCGTCTTCGTCGTCGTGCTGCGGCGTGGCCGATGCGATCAGGATGGGTTCTGCAATATGACGGATGCAGGCCAACCCGTAACGCTCGATCAGGCCGAGCTGGTAATCCAGCTCGAATGCCGCGCCGGGCCCGGTGGGAAAACCGCCATCGGCCAACAGCGCGCGGTGCCGGAACGCCCAGTGCCGCGAAAGCGTCGCCGGTGCGCTCAACAGCATGTCCAGATACAGCGCCGGCCGCAGCGCCAGCCCCAACTGTCCGTTGTCCAGCGCCATCACTTCATCTGCGTAGACGGCTTGGCAGTCGTCGGGTAACGCCAGCATTTCCAGCGCCAGCATCATCAACCCGCTGGCAGTGAACAGGCTACCGGCATCGACCAGCAGCACCCAATCGATCGCATCCTGTGCGGCGATCACCCGGTTGAGCGTTGCTGCCAGGCCATGCGCCTGGATCAGCACACCACGCTCGCCGTGCGCGGCAACCTGCTGCGGCGAGCTGCTGACGACCCAGGTTCGATGCTGTTGATAGCAAGCGACCGCCTCCAGGCTGTCGCGCGTCGCAGCGACCGCTGCGGCATCGCCGTGACGGTCGATCAGCAGCACCGCGATGCGCGGCCCGCCGGAATGCGCCCGCAGGCGCGCCTGGATCAATGCACGTTGCACCGTGCTCGGATGGCGCACGCCCAGCCAGGTCGTCGGCGACACGCGCTCGGCCATGCCGGCGCTTTGCATCAACGCATTGACCAGATCCACCGGCTTGAACACGCGCGCCTTGTGCGGACTGAGCGGGGCCACGCGCACCTGCCGGTTATCGCCGCTCTCGCGTCGCCAGCCGAGCTGGCGGATGCCCTGGCGCAAGTCTTCATGCCCCTGATCGCCGATGCCGGGCTGGTCGCGCCCCCCTTGACTGAACTGCGCACTGGAGACCCGAAACTGCGTGAGCGGGCTGGCCAGCATCGCCAGGTTGCCGTGGCGCAGCAGCTTGACGTAGATCGCCAGATCGCCGACCCAATGGATGGCCTTGCCGTTCAAGGCCATCAGGTCGTTGCCCAACGCCAACAGATCCGCACGCCGCGCGAGCACGCAACTCGGCTCACCGATGAAATTGATGGTGTGGTCGGCCAGAAACGACACCAGCTCCGGCCCGTCGATCAGCACGTCGTCGGCAAACGGGAAGCAGGTGGCCAGAATGTCCGGCAGCGGCTGCCCGTCGTCATCGATGCGCACCCGTCGCGACGATGCCATCGCCGTGCCCGGGTTGCGCTCGATCGCCTCGACCAACTGCGCAATGCAATCGGACTGCAGCACATCGTCGTCATGCAGGAACTTGATGTACTCGCCCTGCGCTAGGCCAATCCCCTTGATCGTGCTGACCAGCTCGCCAAGCCGCGGCGTATTGCGGTGGTAGCGAACGGGGAAGGGCGCATCCGCCAACCTGGACGCCAGCGCAGCCTCAATGGCGCCATCGGCATTGTCGTCGCAGATCACCAGCTCCAACGCCGGATAGGTCTGCGCCAGCACGCTCTCCAGCGCCTGCGCGAAGTAGCGCGGCTTGTAGGTCGGCATGACGATGCTGACAAGATTCGGTGTCACTTTGCTTCACCCGAAAACCGGCTGAGGTATTCCAGATACTCCTTGCGCGTCAGCCCAGGATAGCGCCGTCTTAGGAGTTGGAATTTATCTACCAAGCGCCGAGACATCTCTCCGCCGTGCTCTCTCCGGACAACAAGTTCGCGGTCCAGATTCTCTACCAGTTCGGTGTAGGCCTCATGTAGCTCAGCTGCAACTGACGGGCTAGTGCTCTTCTTCAGATTCGGAAATTCAAAGCACGGTCTCTCATGAGATACCGTGCAAGGCGTAAGGCCAACTGCGTCGAGGAAATCAAGAAATTCCTTATGCAAAGCAGGGTAAGCGTTGTTCATTTCCGAGAGGTCGAGGTTCTCGAAAACTTCACGGATGTTGCTTCGACTGTGAAGGCTCGGGTCATAGGGGATGCGGAGGTATTCGCAAGTTTCCCTGGCCCTTGAATCCGGATTGGTCACGATGGCGGGAACGCCGCTATTGATCGACAGGATTCCGGAGTGAAGCCGGGTTCCAATCGTGAGGCAATGGTCGTTGCTTTTGAAGAACTCGGTCCACTGCCTGTAATCCGAGAAAAATTCTAATCGTCCAGCCATGGCCTTGGCCAATAGTTGGAAGGATGTAGGTATTTCGTTGAGGTTGAAAGGTTGCGCTGTGATGTTGGAAGTCGGCGGCAGTGCTTTCTCAAGGTACAGCAAGTTGATGAAATATAGTTCATCCTGCAATAGATGGGATGTCCGCGGCAGCCCAGAATTGAAAAATGTGGCGGTAGTGATGACCTTATCCGCATTCCATGGTTTTTTGTGCAGAGTCCGGATAGGTCCGTTCTCGAAGTAGCTCGGGCATCCAATTACCTTGACGTTCTTTATGTCGAGGCTATTCAAGATCTCGGCGGAATAATATCCGCGAACACCAATCAACTTGGACTTTTCGGAAAGAAGGGAGAAAAAACGCTTCTGATTGGGGCTTAAGCGCTTGGCCAAGCCCGGGTCGTAGCCGTTGAATGAGTTCGCGCAAAGGCTCACCGGTACAACCGGGATCATGATTTTTTCGAGAAAGTGCGTAATTCGCTCAATGGGAAGGCCCGAGAAGTCCTCCCGGATGTCATCCTTCATGGTCCAGACGAGATGCGAGTACTTTGCATTGATCTCTTCTGCAAGTTGATCGGATAGCGTTGCTTCCAGTGCATTGGAAATGTGGTCAAGCTTCACCGGGCGCCCAAACAGCGCCTTCAAAAAACCATAGGCGATGTAGCCGTTGCCGATGTTCTGGCCTCTGATATTGTCTTGGGACGGCCCCATGCCTTTCAGGAAATCCGAGATCTCCAGAGATTCAGGAAGGGCTGAGTTGAAAAGGAAAATCTTGCTGGCGTCGGTCATCTCTCTATATTCTCCGGGTCATGAATGCTCCTGGGCTTAATTCGCCCAAGGTGGCGGCTCGGCTCCGGCGACGGGCGATGCGTACAGAACAAGGTCGTAGTAGTGGGCAGGAGAGTGCTGGCGCAGTCGGAAGTGGTAACCATCTACTAATTTATCCAGTTGTTCCACGATATCGAGCAAGTCCTGGGCGTAGTGGTATACGCAAATAGCCATACGTGGGCGCTGGGTATGGATGAGGCGAGATGCGCCTTCCAGTGCTCTGGCTTCAAATCCTTCGATGTCAAGCTTCAGTAACGTCAGTTTTTCAAGTTCATCGTCTAGGCGCGTGGTAGATACGGAAATTTCGCCATCCTGCGACACATGGCTGGAGACGGTACCGGTCTCCTTGAAGCGTAACGTCGTATGTACGTTGGAGATGGCTTTGTTGATGGTCTTGAGATTACGAGGCAAAAAGGGGAGGGCACTCGCGACACCCTGCAATTTCTGAAAGTTGATGCGATCAGGTTCGAAGGCTGTGATGCTCTCGTATTGATGGCGGGATGCGTCCAGAAACTTGCGGACGATGGGTCCCTCGAAGGCGCCACCATCACAAAAATTTTCGCGCTTTCCCAGTTGGAAGGTGCTGCTGTCGGCGAACGCGGAAAAGTATTCGTTGATCGGTGCGGCCCAGCAGTCCCTCAGAAGGCTGGAATCGTAGGTCAGGCGAAACAATAGGTTGCTGTAGAGCGTGAAAATGCTGAATTCGTCGTCCAGGCGATCCGCAAGGCGCAAAAACGCGTCCAGGCGCAGAAGCGTGCGCTGGCGGTACACCTGGGCAGGTTCGTACACTGCTGCCAGCCCACAGTGGGCGATGGCCAGGGAGGCATCCACCCTTTCGATGCCTGCGTGCTCGCAGATCGTACGGGCCAGGCCGGATTCATCTGGGCTGTAGGAGAAGTCGATGGCCAGTGCCCCGGGGTGGTGGGCCGCTTGCTCGACGAACTGGCGCAAACTCCAACGCGGCACGCCATGTACTGTGTCAGCTTCGTTTGGCTTGTCATCCACGGCGGCGATGACACGTGTGGGGTATTGGACGATCTGGGGAGCATAGATGTTGCCAAGGCCAGAACGCGGTTGGATGAGGAACAGAGGGCGCTGCTCAAAATCCGGGATCAATGGATCCACGGAAGGTGCAACGCTCAACTGCTCAATATGCGCAGCTGCGCAGAGATTGGTGGCAAACGCACGGCCGCGCGGGCTACAAGAGAAATCGATAGCGACTGCATCGGGATACTGGCCCACATTCGCAAGAAACTCCTGACTGCTCCACCGCGGCGCGCCGTGGATGTTATCCAGATGGGTGCTTTGGTCATCAACCGCGGCAATTACATGACGTAAGTTGGCCACGACCCTAGGGCCATGCACCATGCCTGCGTAGGACTCGGGAGCAACTAGGAAAACAGGGCGGTCGGCAATCGCGGGCAGGCGCGCAATGACATCGTCGAGTGCGGGACGTTCCTGTTCCGCGATGCGTAGAATGCGTTGGCGAAGCTGCTCAATTTTCGAGTGCATGAAGGTCATCTATCGTAGGTATGAATCGGGGCGTCGTAGCGGAGATCAAAATAGGTTTTGGTGGGCACGTCCTCGTCGTAAATACGCGGCCAGCCAAGTTCGCAGCTTCGTCCGACCTTGACGCCCCCGCGCACGATGACGCCGGTCCGCAGAACGCTATTGCCGCCGATCTCCACACCCGCGCCGATTTGCACACCATTCTCTATCCAGCATGAAGATTTAACGCGGCATGCGGGTCCGAGGTGCGTGCCGGCATGGATGACGGTGTTATAGTCGATCCTGCACCTGTGCCCAACGACAGCATTGGCGCCCACGAATGCGTTGAGCCCAATGGCCGTGTCAGCGCCGATGGCTGCGCTGGAGTGGATGAACGGCTCCAGCTTGAAGCCACGCTCCATCGCTGCCTGCATCAGTTCCATGCGCTTGAAGTTGCCGAAGCGTTCGTCGAACGCCACGAACATGGCCCCGTCGGTGGGATTCAGTCCATCCAGCACGCCAAGATCGAATTCGTGTTCGGAGTCTTGTGGCACCTCGATCCTGATGACGTTCTCTTCCCGACGCGCCTGCTTCCAAGCATGAAAGGCCAGGTCGAGGTATTCGCTGCTCCCGATGATCCACCTAGATTTCATGTTCGGTTTCCATCAGGGTTTCATACCAGCGTTCGACCAGGCGATTCATGGATTCGTAGACGCCCTGGGTGGGCAGCGGAGCGTCTGTGTGCAATGCGGCCTGCACCCGCTCCATGATGTCCACGTCTTCGCCCACCACCGTTTTGCTGCCGTGCATTTGTGCCAGTAACACCTGGCCGGAAAACCCATAAGGCCGCTTCTTGCGTGCGCTGAACCAATGGATTTCCAAGTCGGTCCTGTCCGGCGCGATCGGGATGTGGTGTTCCAGCGTGAAGGAGTAGCCGCCGTTCGCACTTGCGATATGCAAGTTCGGAAAAGCCAACCAGTTGAAGTAGGCATCCTGATTGCCCCAGCGTTCCACTTTATCGTGCCAGCCGAAGTGCTTAAGGTTGGGGATGGTGGCTTCCGGGCCGCCGAAACTGAAGCGGCGCATCTCGCGCCTCAGCGCTGCGGGCGATGTGTCCTGCAAGGCCTCCATGGACTCCTTGGCTTGTTCCTCGTTTACCTGTGGAGTGAAGTTGACGCTTTTGGCCAAGGTTTTGGGGTGAACAAAGCGCGGGTGGTTGGCGTCCCGCAGATTCTCGTAGGCCAGCTTCCAGTTGTACCGGCCATGCCATGTGGTCACCATGACCTCGGTGTCATAGGCGTTGGAGCTGCTTTCCAGCAAGGCGATGAAGTCTGCCGAAAACTGCTCCTCGATTGGCATTGGGTTGGGATCGAGGTTGACAAACAGCAGGTTGCCGATGGCGCGCAGTGAGAATTCGCGCAGCTTCAAGTTGGCCTTTTCACTATTGTCCAGGTGGTAGACCGCATCGCAGTCCGGGATGTTCTTTACCCGGCCTTGTTCGTCGTAACTCCACGCGTGGTAGGGGCACACCAAAGGCCGGCAACCGATAGTACCGGTTTGAATCAGTGCACTGCGGTGGAGGCAGACGTTCTCAAACGCACGGATTTGCCCATTGAAGTTTTGGATCACCAGAGGAACACCCGCGATCTTGCGTGTGATAAAGCAATTGTGATCCTTCAGCAGCGTCTTAAGCCCTGCGAACAACCACACCTTGCGGAAGATCTTGCGCCGCTCGCGATCAAAGATTTCCTGCGACAAGTAATAGTTGGGGTGCATCCTGGATCGCATGGATCAGTCCATCGTCATGTTCTTGTGGAATACGATCTTGGCCGGATTGCCGAACACGGTGGCGCCCGCTGGCACATCCTTCAGCACGACTGCACCGGTGCCGACGACGGCGTGCTCACCTACCTTGATACCGGGCACCAGGGTGGCACGCGGGTGCACGACTGCGAAGTCGCCTATCTGCACGCCGCCGCCCATGAAAACCTGTGCGCCCACATGAGCATAATTGCCAATGCGAACATCGTGTCCAATCACCGAGCAAGTGAGCAGATTTGCAAAATCCCCGATCCACACATCGGGCCCAACGTGGACCTGGTTGCCGAGAAAGCAACCTGTGCCTAGACGCACGCGGCGACTGAGGTGCGCCTCGGTGCAGATCGGGATGAACGAGGCCCCCTTCGCAAGCAGCGGCTGAATGTACTTCCGCCGTTCCAATGGGTCGCCTTGCGCGCAGACAAAAGCCTCGTTGCCATGCGGCACGTATGTCAAAGGGTCGCCGACGATGGGTACCCCAGTATCGAAGCCATCGAGAATATGCTCGCGGCTGTCCAGGAATCCGGTGACTTCCCATTCCTTGCCATGTGCAATATCACCTTGCATTTGCTCCAGGACCTCGCGGCCCCAGCCGCCCGCGCCGACGATGAGCACGGAATAGGTCACAGGACAGCCCCACCGTCCATTACCAAACTGGTCCCGGTTACCCAGCGGCTGGCATCGGACAACAGATAGATTGCAGCGTTCGCCACGTCCTCCGGGGTACCTAATCCGAGCGGATGGCGTTTTCGCTGTGCTTCTAGATGGGTTGCGTCCCAGATGGGCGTCACGACTGCAGAGGGAGACATACCATTGACCCGAATCTTGCGCTTGGCCTGCTCCATGGACAGGCAACGGATGATGCCGAGCAGGGCTGACTTCATGGCCGAATATGGTCCTACCCCAGGTGTGCCGATATGGGCCGCAGTGGAAAGCATGAAGACGATGGAACTTTGAGGCGCAAGAGCGTTGGCCTGCAACAGCCGCTGGGTAAGCATGACAGGGGCCAGGAAATTGACTGCATAGACATCGGTCATGAGCTTCTCGGTCAACTGCCTGATAGGGCTCAAGCGCTGCCTGCCAGCGCAGTGGACCAAGCCATCTAGGCTGGAAATGCCCTGTGCCAGTCGTTCACGGCCTTCGGCGTCGGTCAGGTCGGCCAGCACCTGGAGATGCCCTTGCCCCTCTAGCAGATTGTAGGTTTCCTGAAGGCGATCTGCGTCGCGTCCGGTAATGACCAAGCACGCCCCGCGTCGCGCGCAGGAAACGGCAATCTGCCTGCCGATGCCCGATGAAGCGCCTGTGACCAAAATGGTCTTGCCATCCAGTGAAAAAGCGCGTTGCGCCGCGTTACTCATGCGTAGATGTCCATCGGTACAGAAAAACCGCCATCAAGAATGAAGTGGTTGCGCGTGATCCAGCGGCTGGCATCGGATAGATAGAACACTGCTGCATAAGCCACGTCTTCCGGCTCGCCCATGCCAAGTGGCGTCAATTCAAACAGGCTGTCCATATTGCCGCCGCTTCCCTGCAAGCCATCCAGCAGAGGAGTGCGTACGTAACCCGGTGCGATGCAGTTGGCGCGCATGCCTTGCTTGGCCACTTCCATACCCAGCGAGCGCATCATGCCCAGCAGGGCGCTTTTGCTGGCAGCGTATGCGCTGCTTGCCAGCGGGCCGATATGTGAGGCAATTGAGGCAATAAATAACAGCGATCCGCCCGGCGCGATCTGCTTCTTCGCCAATAGGCCTCGCGTCAGTAGCATGGGTGCGTAGGTGTTGCTTGCAAATGTCTCGTCCAGGTGCGCATGACCGATCATTCGAAAGGGGGTCAGCTTGGACATGCCAGCTGCGTGTGCCAAGCCATTGATGATGCCGCTTGCACCAACGACCCGGTCAATGCCTTCCTGTTCCGCCAAGTCCGCCACCACTTGCGTGTGGCCTTGGCCTTCCAGTTGGTTGAATGTGTCTTGCAACCGCGCGGTATTGCGCCCGGCGATGACGACGCAGGCTCCCATTTGTGAGCAAGTGATGGCAATTTGTCGACCGATACCCGATGAAGCACCAGTCACTAGGATGCGCTTGCCTTCCAGGGAAAACGGATCGCGCTCGGCGTTCATGCTTCGATCAGTGCCGGAAAGACTGCATTCTCGACGTCCACGATGGCTGTGCCCCAGGACAGGCCAATGCCGAAGCCGGCAAGCAACAGGCGGTGCTTTGCCTTGATCAGCGTGTCGTTCAAACGGACGGTCATGGTGATGGGCAGGGAAGCGCCACTGGTATTGCCGAAGTCTCGCAGGGTCGACGGCACTTTCTCTGTAGGCAGCGCCAACTTCTTGCGGATGGTTTCGTTGATCATTTTGTTGGCCTGATGGAAAACGAAGAAATCAACGCTGTCCTTAGCAGCACCGGAATACTCAAGCAATCTTTCCACCGCTGGAGGCACTCGCTGGGTCGAGAAGCTCAATACGGCCGGGCCATCCAGAATGAGCTCACCTGGCCAGTGCAGCACACCATTTTCGTCACGTGTAGGAGAGATATGCTGAGGTCCGTAAGGCTCACGATGTCCGCCTATGGGCAACATGATGGCCCGGTAGCCGCTGCCATCGCTGTTCAAGTCGAAATGCATTGGTGGCGCATTTTTGTCGAACTCCAGCGCCGTGGCGGTGCCCGCGTCGGAGAACAATGGGTCCAGAAGTGTGGCGGAGCGGTCGCCGACCAGCAGAAGCGCTTTTTTGATGGTGCCCGCCGCAATCATGCTGCCCACCAGGTGCAGGCCAAAGGGATAGCCGGAGCAGCCGAGATTGACATCGAAGGCGATAGCGGTCTGTGGCAATTGCAGCCGGTGCTGCATGATGATGGCCGTGGCTGGGATGGGGTAGTCGGGTGATTGCGTCACGACAATCAGTGCATCGATTTCTTCCTTGTCCCATTGCAGCTCTGCAAGCAGCTTTTCCGTGGAGATGAGCGCCAGATCGGAAAATGTCTGCCAGCTCGGGCAAATGCGACGAAACTCGATGCCGATGTTACGCACCAGACGCTCGCGCTCTGAGCGCATCCTCGGCGGACAATCGGTCAGGTTGGAAATGATCCGCTTGGGCACGCAACTCGCCATGCCCGCAAAGCGGACATTACTAAGAGTGGACAGTCCCATGGCTTTACCCCAGCAGTTTGTAGAGATCGTTTAGGGTGACGCAGTTTTTGAGATCGTCGCCGGTAATGACCTTTCCGTAATCCACGTCGAACATGACGATTACCCCCAACGCTGAGAGCGAATCCCACTCAGGCAAGTCGGCCAGCGCGGTGTCCATGGTGACCTCCACCGGCTCCTGGAAGTCGGTGGCGGAGAGGAAGTTCTCGATAAATGTTGCCTGGGTCATGCGAGCTCGCCTGGGTGCCTGTTGTGGAGATGTGAGGTTGAAATGCAGGTGCAGCGTTGTACGGTCATGTCGCCTGTTGGCCGGCGATGAGATCGGCGATGGTATCGACCTGATCGCGACTCAAGCCAGGAAAAATCGGCAGGCACAATACCTGCGCCGCCACTGAGCGCGCCACCGGCAACCATGCCGGCGCCGACGAGGGCAGAGCACGGTACATCGGAAAGTCGCTGATCAACGGATAGAAATAGCGCCGCACCAGAATGCCGTGCTCGCGCATCAATTGGTACAGCGCATCGCGCGACAGCGGGTAGTCGTCCTGCACCAGTACCGGGAAATACGCATAATTGGGGCGGGAATGTGCCGGCCGCGCAACGCAGCGGATGCCGCGCACATCGCTCAACCGTTGGCGGTATTGCGCATCGATGGCGCTGCGCTGGGCGATGGCGTCGTCGATGTGCTGCAGCTGCAGCAGGCCGAACGCCGCGCTGATCTCGTTCATCTTGCCATTGATGCCCGGTGCCACCACGGTGGTTTCGTCGACGAAGCCGAAGTTCTTCAGATGCCCGATGCGCTGGTAGCTCCTTTCGTCGGGACAGACGATCGCGCCGCCTTCGAAGGTATTGAAGACCTTGGTCGCATGGAAGCTCAACACGCTCAGGTCGCCATGGCGCAGGATCGAGCCGCCGTCGTCGCGCACACCGAATGCATGCGCAGCGTCGTAGATGACCTTGAGGTTGTAGATGTCGGCGATACGCGTGATGGCTGTCGTATCGCAGGCAGTGCCGTAGCAATGCACCGGCATGATCGCGGTGGTCTGCGGGGTGATGGCCGCTTCGATCTTCGAAGGGTCCATGTTGAGCGTCACCGGGTCGATGTCCACGAACACCGGCGTGATGCTTTTCCACAACAGCGAATGCGCGGTGGCAACGAACGAGTAGGGCGTGGTGATCACTTCACCGGTGATGCGCAGCGCTTGCAGCGCGGTGATCAGGGCGGTAGTGCCGTTGGTCAGCAATGCCAGGTGCGGAACCCCCAGGTACTCGCACAGTGCGCGTTCGAGTGCATGGTGCATCTCGCCACCGTTGCTGACGATGCGGCTGGTCCAGATCCGCTCCAGATAGGGCAGAAATTCTTCCAGCGGCGGCAGCAGCGGACTGGTGACGGGGATGGGCATCAATGCCTCGGCAAGTGCTGGTGAAGGTCGGGATTCCGTCGCAGCCGGCGGCTGCGAACGGAGTGATCCTGCTGAAGCAAGCGCTATGCCAGCGAGCGGAACCTGAGCGCGTGCTGGCTCAGTTGGCCAGCTCGGTCTGCTCGCGATCGATGCCGTACTTGCGCAGCTTCTCCACCAACGTGGTGCGGCGCAGGCCCAGCAGCTGAGCGGCATGCGCCACCACGCCCTGCGTGCGTTCCAATGCTTCGTTGATCAACGCCAACTCGATATTGGCCATATGCCCACGCAGATCGATGCCGTCGTCCGGCAGGCTGGACGTCGCCGCCGGCTCGGCATCGGCGGTCTTCGGTTGCAGCGTCACCACATTGCTCGGCAGTGCGCTGACCTCCACCGGTGCCGCCACCAACTCCGGCTCCGGCGGCAGCTCGACCGGAATGGCGGAAGCGAAATCGCCGCGATAACGCGCCGGCAGATCCTGCACCCGCACCAGCCCGCCGGGATGCAGCACCGCCAGGCGCTCGACCAGGTTGGTCAGCTCGCGCACATTGCCTGGCCAATCGTAGCTGCGCAGCGCCTGCAGGGCCTCGTCGGCAAAGCGCACTTCGCCGCGACCGGTGCGTGCCAGCTGGCCTGCAATGGTCTGCACCAGCATGGCCAGATCGTCCACGCGCTCGCGCAGTGCCGGCATTTCGATCGGAAACACATTGAGGCGATAGAACAGGTCCTCGCGGAACTGGCCATCGCTGATGCGCGATTCAAGATTGCGGTGGGTCGCGGCGATCACGCGCACGTTGCAGCGGATGGTCTGCCCGCCGCCGACGCGCTCGAAGCTGCGCTCCTGCAGCACGCGCAACAACTTGACCTGCATCGGCAGGCTCATGTCGCCAATTTCGTCCAGCAGCAGCGTGCCGCCTTCGGCCATCTCGAAGCGACCCTTGCGGGTGGTCAGCGCACCGGTGAAGGCGCCTTTTTCGTGGCCGAACAATTCGCTTTCCAGCAGATCCGGCGGGATCGCGCCGCAATTGATCGCCACAAACGGCCCGTCGCGCCGCGGCGAGTGCTGGTGGATGGCGCGTGCCACCACTTCCTTGCCGGTACCGGATTCGCCCAGCACCAGCACTGTGGTGTCGAATGCAGCCACCTGGTCGATCAGCCGGCGCAGGCGGGTCACCGCCTCGCTGTTGCCGGTTGGGCCGGAGTCCTGCTGCACGCCGGCCTGATGCTCGGCGTCCAGCCGCTTGAGGCTTGCGCGGCGCAGCAACGCTTCCAGCTGCGCATGACGCAGGGGAGTGTCCAACGCCCATACATTGGCTTCGTGCAGGCCGTGGGTCTGCGCAAACGCGCTCGGGCTGCCCTCCATCAGCAACACCGGTGGCGGCAGCTTGGCATCGGCCAGCCAGTCGAAGAATTTGTCGGCCTGTGCGGCGTCCTGCGCCGAGCCCACCATCACCGCCATCCACTCATCGTGGCGGTGACGGCCAGGATTGATGTCGGCGCCGTCGGTGACCCAACGGGGATTGAAGTCCATGAACTCGAGCAGCGACACGGTGCGCTCGGCGCGCACGGCGTCACTGTCGATCAACAGAATGCGGGACTCACTCATTCCTGGCTCCTTCCGTCAGGCCCTCCAGGATTGGCATGACTTCCTGGATATAGGACAGCTTGCTGACAAAATTGTCAGCACCCGCGCGAAGAGCGTGTTCACGATGCTCGGCATCGTCGAAGTGGCTCGCGATGACAATATACGGCGGATCGTCCTGCGTCTTGATCAGACGCGTGGCCTGCAGCCCACCCATCTCCGGCATGGCCAGGTCCATCAGCACGACATTGGGGCGCAGCGACTCAGAGCGCTCGATCGCTTCCAGCCCATTGGCGGCACTGCCCACGATATTGAGCCAGTCGACCTTGCGAAAATGACGCATCGCAGCGTTGATGAAGCCCTCGTGGTCGTCGACCAGCAGCACGGTGAGTTTGCTCATAGTAGTCCTTATCCTGCCCGGGCAAGCAGCGGTTTAGTGGTGCGGCGGCGCTCGCGTGCCGGTGCGATATCAAGTTGTTCGCGATATTTGGCCACGGTGCGGCGCGCAATGTTAACGCCTTGCCGCGACAGCAATCCGGCAATCGCCTCGTCGGCCAGCGGCCGGCCGGCCGGCTCGCTTTCGATCAAGCGGCGCACCATCGCCTTGACGGCCTGGCCGGAGACGCTGGCGCCTTCCAGCCGCACGGCGAAGAAGTGCTTGAGCTCGAAGGTGCCGCGTGGGGTCTGGATGTACTTGCCGGTGGTGATGCGCGAAATAGTCGATTCGTGCATGCCGATCTCGTCGGCGATTTCCTTCAGCGTCAGCGGTGCCATCGCTTCTTCGCCACGCGCCAGGAAGGCGGCCTGGCGTTCGACGATGGCGCGCGTAGCGCGCAGCAGGGTCTCATAGCGCATCGACAGCCCGCGGGTCAGCCAGCGCGCTTCCTGCAGCATGTCGCGCAACGGCTGCGCGGCCTCGCCGGCGTCGGCCAGCGCGCGTTCGTGCACCGGGTTGATGCTGACGCGATGGGTGGTGGCCGGGTTGAGTGCGACGCGCCAGCTGTCGTCGGCATGCCAGGCGAGCACATCCGGGATCACGCTGGCATTGCTTTCCTGCAGCAGGTCGTCGCCCGGGCGCGGTTGCAGCGACAGGATCAGCCGCACCGCTTCGCGCGCATCGTCCACTTCGGCATCGTGCGCGCGCGCCAGCACCGTGTAGTCGTGCGCGGCCAGCAGCTCCAGATCGCCGTCGAGGATGCGCGCAGCCAGATGGCGTGCCGGCACGCGGCCGGGCAGGGCGCTCAACTGGGCCTGCAGACACTCGCGCAGATCGCAGGCGGCCAGACCGGCCGGGTCGCCGTGCAGCAACCGCTGCCGGATCGCTTCCACCGCCTGCACGGTCATGCCCAGACGGGTGGCGCCCAGCTGTTGCAGCGTCGACAGCGCTTCGGTCAGATAACCGGCGTCGTCGGTCTGCTCCAGCCAGAACGCAGCGGCCCCCAACGCCGCCTCGTCCAGGTCCAGCGCCAGCTCGCGCAGGATGCGCACATGCGGGTCGGTCGACTCGCCGGCGGCCACGCGCTGCATGCGATCGTCGTCCCCATCGTTCCAACTGCTGCCCTGCACGTCCCACATCGTGCTTTCCGGCAGCTCGTCGAACGCGGCGATATCGCTGGCGCCATCGTTGTTGGTGGCGGCCTCGTCCCCGTTATCGGCCAGCTCTTCCAACTCCAGCAACGGATTGGTTTCCAGGGCACGACGGATTTCCAGTTCCAACTGCATGCCGTCCAACTGCAACAGACGGATCGACTGCAGCAACTGCGGGGTGAGGTGCAGTTGCTGGCCAAGCTGGGCGGAAATGGTCGTCTTCATGGAAGCGCTTCCGATGGGCGCTGCACACAGCAGCGATGGAATGCATCTTGCAGGACAATGCGACGGGTTTCTAATCAGGGAGTCGGGTGAGGTGACTCGTGATTTTCCTGACAGCCTGTCGGGAACTTCCCGACGTTTCCGGCGGGCTCAAGCATGCCCGCCGGAATCCCGTCACTGTTTTAACCGTCGCTGGCCCACGCGTGCCCGGCGGGAGCGTCAGACCAACTCGTTGTGATGTTTGGCGGCCAGGAGCACCAAGTCGTTGGCGCGCCGGCACCCGAGCGACTCCATCATGCGGGCGCGGTGGGTTTCCACGGTCTTGACGCTGATGCCCAAATCGGCCGCGATTTCCTTGTTGCTCTGGCCGCGGCCGATTTCACGCAGGATCTCGCGCTGACGCGGCGACAGTGCGGCAATGCCGACCGGCTTCTCGCGGCCCAGCATCGGCGCAATCATCTTGGACGAGATCTGCGGGCTCAGGAACACCTGGCCAGCGGCGGCAGCGCGCAACGCCAGCTCTAGTTCCAGTGGCGCGGCGTCCTTGACCACGAAGCCGACGGCGCCGCGATCGAGCGCGTCGCGCACATGCACCGGGTCGTCGTGCATGGACATCATCACCACATGCGTACGCGGCGCGGCGCGCAGCACGTCGGTCATGGCATCCAGGCCGCTGCGGCCGGGCAAAGACAGGTCCATCAGCACCAGATCGGGCCGGTGCAGGGACGTCATGTCCAGGGCTTGTTGCGCGTTGCTGGCTTCGCCCACGACATCGATGCCGGCGAAGGTTTGCAGCAGCCTGGACAGGCCGGCACGGACAAGGGTGTGATCGTCGACGATGATGACTCGCACGGCGCAGAAGAGACCTTTTTCAGTAAAGGGCACCTTAGCCGACCCGGCGTCCCGCGCCAACCATCGGATCAACGCTGGCGGCGGGCGTCGGCGATCTGACGGCGGTGCAAGCGAAACAGGTGGCGTTCCAGGGCGTCCTGCAGTCCCGGGGCGAGCGGTGCAAACCGCAGCCACAACCAGACATCATGGCCATCGCTCGCGTTCGCCAGCACGGTGGCAGGAAGCTGTACAAGTTCAGGAAGCCAGTCGGACGGCTGCAGGCAAACGCTGCCGGTTGTGCCCGGTGGGTGGCTGGTTGCGCAACTCAGGCGGATGCCGCGTACCGACCAATGCACCATGCCCTGGCTCAGCCCGCTGTCGCCCTGGCGCACCAGGCGGCCGATCAGCGCCAGCATCAAATCCAGTTTGGCGTCCATGCGCTGCACCAGCAGCGGTAGTTCGCCGCGGTCTTCGCCGGTTTCTTCGCTACGCAGGTCTTCGACCTGGCCGAGACTGCGCAACAGGGTTTCTGCGGCGCTTTGCGCGCCTGCATCGCTCCCGGCGCGGAAGCCGGCCGGTAACTGCAATTGGCAACTGAGCGTGTCGGCAAACAGTTCGGCATCGGCGGATGGCGCGAGTGTGCCGAGCGCGCTCATCAGATCCGTCCGACCCGCGCGTAGGCGCGGCTGGCCGACGATGAGGTGCGCTGTGCGCGGATCAGCTCCAGCAGCTTGCGCTGCCGCTCGCGCATCATCCGCATCAAGTCCTGATGCATGGCGAGCAAGGCCTGCAGCGCGTCGCGGTCCTGCTGGATGTCTACCTGCTGCGCGTATTCGCGCAGGTGCAGGTCGTGGTTGTCCAGCATTTGCGGCATTGCCTCGAATTCCTCTTGCGCCATGGCCAGGCGGAGGTCGGCGATTTCTGCTTGAAGGCTTTGCACGCTATGCATGGCAGGACTCACGAAACGGCGGTAAGGCCGCGTTGTTCGAGGGGGATGGAGTTCCACGCCGAGTCGATTTCGCTGAGCAACCCCAGCGCTTCGGTCAACGCGGTCTCGTCGTTGTGCAGGTTGGCCGCGGTCAGTCGCTGCATCACGTAGTCGTACAGGGCCGAAAGGTTACCAGCGATCTCGCCACCGGCTTCGTGATCGAGCGAGCCGTTCAAATGACCGACGATCGCGCACGCCTCGCCGATGGCCTTGCCCTTGCGCGCCTGGTCGCCCTGCGCCAGGCAGGCCTGGGCCAGACGAATGCGCTGGCAAGCACCGGCAAACAGCAGCGAGACCAGCTTGTGCGGATCGGCTTCGGTCACGCTGGTGGACACGCCGACCTTGCGATATTGCTCGGCATACTGACGATTGGAACCGTACATGGATGACTCCTCAATGGGCTGACCTTCGCTGTCCCGGAGCGCTGCGCTCCTGCGACGACGCTCCTGCCGGAAGGCAAGGCCGAAATCACGATAGGCCTTACTTGTATCGGCAATACCCTGACAGGACTTGAGGATCGTCATCACGGAAATCAGCTTGTCAGCAGGCTGCTGAGCGAGCTGGTGCTGCTCTGCAACTGGGTGATCATGGTTTCCATTGCGGTGAATTGGGCGGTGTAGCGGTCGCTGAGTTTCTCCATGCGCGCATCGAGATCGTCCAGCTCCGACTCATAGCCCTTGATGGTCTTGTTCAAGCTGTCCGAACGCAGGGTCAGCGTGCCGTTGGTGACATTGACGTTGCTATCCAGCACCTTGCTCAGGGTGCCGCTGAACTTGCTGTCCTTGCCGAACACCTCGGCCGCGGCGCCACCATCCGACGCGATGGCGGTGTCGAACTTGGCGCCGTCGAAACTCATCACGCCATCCTTGTCGATGGTCAGGCCCAGGGCCTTGAGTTCGTTGACATTGCCGCTGACCTGGCCGCGCAGTTGTTGCTGCAGATTGCGCACCAGCGAATCGCCGGTCAGCGCCGAAGCGGTCTTGGTGGTGGCGTCGTAGCTGCTGCTCTTGGCCAGCAATGTGTTGGCGGTGTTGTAGGCCGCGGCGAACGCGGTGAGGTTGCCCTTGAGGCCGCTGGTGTCGGCTGCCACGCCCAGATTGAACTTGGTGCCTTCAGCGGCCTTGGTCAGGGTGAGCACCACGCCGGGCACGAGGTCGCTGACGGTGTTGGAGCTGGACGTGCGCTCGAAACCGTCAACGCGTACCAGCGCATCGGCGGCGGCGACGGTCTGGTTCAGCCCGCCGGTGACGCCGGGGCCGTAGGTCAGGCTGCTCAGGCTAGGGTCGCTGGCGCTGATGGTCAGTGCGCCCTTGGTGCCGGAATCGACCGCATTGAAGACCAGGTGCTGGCCATCGTTGGCGGTGACCACGCTGGCAGTCACGCCCTTGCCGCCGGCAGCTTTGTTGATGGCCGCGGCGATGTCGGTGAGCTTGTCGGTGCCGCTGATGTCTACGGTGACGCTCTGATCGCCATAGCCGATGGTCAGCGTGCCGCTGCCCACCGTGGCATCGGCAGCGAATGCACCGGAGGCCAGTTTCTGCGAGGTTGCCAGCGAGACCACTTCCACCGAATAGTTGCCCGGCGCCGCCGAGCTGGTGGTGGTGGCGGTGAAGCCGGCATCGGTTGGCACCGTGGCCTTGTAGGCGTTCGTGTCGGCGCTGCTGATCACCTTGTCCAGCGCAGACTTGAGCGTGGTCATGCTGCTCTTGATCTGGCTGATCGCCGACAACTGCGTGGTCGCGGCAGTGCCGGCCTTGTTGATGCGTGCCTGCTCGGGGTCTTTCTGCCGGGACACCAGGGTGGACACCACGGTAGGGATGTCCAATCCGGAGCCAGAAGTGCTGATCACCGATGCCATGTTGCATTCCTCGTCTGGGCGCCCGAAACAGACGGACGCATGGGATTACGTGACGGGTATCGGCCGCATCCGCGAGGACTTTAGCGGCGGCGAGGGGTCACGCGCACGACGGCTATCGATGCAAGTTCCATGCCTGCCGAATCGGCGGCGCGCGTCAACAATCCGTCCAAGGCTGGCGTGGCCGGGCTGCGGCCACAAAAAAGCCCCTCCGAAGAGGGGCTCTGGACTTGCTGCGGAGCGCTGCCGCATTGCTGCGGCAGGTAACTGCCAGTTACTGCAGCAGGCTCAGCACGTTCTGCGGAACCGACTTGGCCTGGGCCAGCATCGCGGTACCGGCCTGCTGCAGGATCTGCGTGCGGGTCAGTTCGGCGGTTTCCTTGGCGTAGTCGGTGTCGCGGATACGGCTACGCGAGGCCGACAGGTTTTCCGAGGTTGCGCTCAGGTTGGCGATGGTGGAGGTGAAGCGGTTCTGCACCGCACCCATGTCGGCGCGCGAGGAGTTGACCGCGGTCAGCGCCTTGTCGACGATTTCCAGCGCCTTCTGCGAGCCGGAGAACGTGGAGATATCCAGGCTGCTCAGGGTCGAAGCGGTGGAGCCGGAAGCGGCCGAAGCGGTGGTGATGCCTGCGCCGACGGTGATGCCAGCGGCGCTGGAGGTGCCAGCCGACAGCGAGGTGAAGTCCTGGCCAGCCTTCAGCGATTCGATCTGCAGCGAACCGTCGCTCTTGATCGAGGCGTACATGCCGGTCTGGTCGAGCTTGTCGTTGATCGCCGAGGCGACCTTCTTGTTGACGTCGGCGGCGGTGTCGCCGGCGCCGATCTTGACGTCGGCAATGGTGACGCTCTTGGCCGAGCCGCTGGCGTCCTTGAACGACAGGCTGATGCCGCTGACCGAACCAGAAGCGGTGGCGGTGCCGGTGACGCCGGCGCCGGAGACGGCGGCAGCGAAGTTGGCCTTGCCCAGCGAATCGACGTTGGCGTCGACGATGCTGTTGATGCCGATGGTCTGGCCGGCGTCGGCGCCGACCTGGAACAGCGCGCCGGAGAACGAGCCGTCCAGCAGCTTGGTGCCGTTGAAGTTGGTCTGGTTGGCAACGCGGTCGATTTCCGCGGTCAGCTGCTTGACTTCCGAATTCAGCGCGTCACGGTCGGTGGACGAGTTGGTGGCGTTGGACGACTGCACCGACAGCTCGCGGATACGCTGCAGGTTGCTGCCGATTTCCACCATCGCGCCTTCGGCGGTCTGGGCCAGCGAGATACCGTCGTTGGCGTTGCGCGAGGCAACGTCCAGGCCGCGGATCTGCGTGGTGAAACGCTCGGAGATCGCCAGACCCGCGGCGTCGTCCTTGGCGCTGTTGATGCGCAGACCAGACGACAGACGCTGGATGCTCGTCGACATGCTGGCGCTGCTGGTGTTGAGGTTCCGCTGAGCGTTCAGCGACATTACGTTGGTGTTGATTACCTGTGCCATTTTGATTTCTCCTAAGCGATTTTTCCGGCAAGGGGGACTTGCCTGGAGCCTCCGCAGGGGGGCCATCAAGTTGGCCGTTGCCGCTGCTGAGATGAATAACGGCGTTGCGTCGGGAACCTTTAGCGAAATTCAGTATTTTTTACTGTCTTTCTGCGTCGGGACGAAATACGTAAGCGTTGCGTATCAAGGGGTTTGGTTTATTCGGCAGCACCCCGCCAATCTTTAGCGTTGGTATAACTCTTCGAAAAATAAACTCCATCCGCCTGCGCAAGTGCTCACCCGCAGGAGCGAAGAAAGCCCAAGTTTTCTGCGGCAAAATCAGCGGATGATGTTGAACAACGACGACGACTGCATCTGCTGAAAAATCGTTTGAGCGGCCTGCAACGAGGCCTTCTCGAGTTGGTACTGCCCGATCGCCGAGGCGTAATCCAGGTCGCGGATCGACGACAGGCTGGTCTTGAGGGTGACTTCGTTGGATTCGAGCAATGAGTTGGCATTGTCGATGGCCGACAACTGAGCGCCGCCGGAGGCGCGCGCATCGATCATCTTCGAGGACGCCTGCGTGATGTCGCGCATCGACGACTGCAGCGTGTTGATCATCGCTGCCTTCTGCGGCGCGGTCAGCGTGTCGGAATTGAGCGCGCCGACCAGGTCGTCGATGGTGGAGAACACATCCTTGGTACCGGAGGCGCCAATCTGGAAACTGTCGCCCACCGCCGGTGCGCCGCTGATGCGCATGCGCACGCCGGCGGCGTTGATGTCTTCGCCCTCTTTGTACGTGCCGGTGCCGACCACCGTATTGGTGCTGTCGCGCACTTCATAGGTGTCGGCGGCTGTGAACTGCACGCTGTAACTTCCGCCGTTCCAGCTGCCGGTGCTGGCATCGCGGCTGAAATCCAGCAGCAAGCCGGTCCCCGTGTTGGCGGCGTTGGCGTGCGCATCCACGGTGCCGTCGCCGGTGCGGATGCGCATGAAGATTTCGCTGCCGGGCAGGGTGTCGCTGACGAAGGTGTCCGGCGCCACTTCGACCTGCTTCTGGGTCTGGTCGCCGTTGTAGGTGACTCTGCCATTGCTCTTGATGAAAGGCGCACTGCCATCGGCGGTGCCGCCGAACAGGTAGCGCCCGGTGCCGTCGGTGCTGTTGGCCAGGCTCACCATGCTCTCGCGCAGCGCCGTCAGTTCCGAGGCGATCGCCTTGCGATCGTCGGGGCTGAGCGAAGAATTGCTGGCCTGCACCGCCAATTCGGTGACGCGCGCCATTTTGTCGCCGGCTTGCGAAAGCGCGTTTTCCTGCAGCCCAAGCCGGTTCTGCACGTTGTTGGCGTTTTCGCCGAAGCGCGTGATCGCCGCCAGGGCGCGGTCCAGGCCGACCGCCGTGCCTGCAGCCACCGGGTCGTCCTTGGCGGTGACCAGGCGCTGCCCACTGGAGAGCTGCGATTCGAGCTGGTTCAGCCGCGACTGCTTGGCGCCCATCGAGGCGACCGACTGGCTGTACATCATGCTGGTGGAGATACGGTCGGTCATCAGCGTACGGCACCCAGGATGGCTTGGAAGATGGTGTCGGCGGTAGAGATCATCTGTGCGGCGGCCTGATAGGCCTGCTGCAGTTTCAGCATGTTGGCGGCTTCCTCATCGAGGTTGACGCCGGAAATCGAATCGCGGCTGGCCTGCGCCTGGTCGTTGATGACCTTTTGCGCATCGGCCGAATAGCTGGCCGCACGCGCGGCCGAACCCACCGAGGTGGTCAAGCCGGAGAGCGCGCCATTGAGGGTCACCGTGCCACCGCTGAGCGCCTTGGCATCGTCGATGTTGGCCAGCAATTTGGCATTGCCGTTGTCGCTGGAGCCGGCGCCCATCGGGCCGACGCCGAAGGTGTCGCCGGCCTTGGGTGCGCCGTCCAGCGCGAAGCTCCAGCCATTGGCGCTGATGGTCTGGCCGGCGGTATAGGCGAACGGGCCGGCGCCATCGATGGTGTACTGGTTGGCGTCGATGAACTCGATCGACGAAGGGGTCAGCAGCGCGGGGTTCTGCGCATTGGTGACCTTGACGTCGCTGATCTTGCCGGTGCCCAGGTTGGCGACCGTGGCGGTGGCCTTGACCGGAGTGGCCGCGGCGATGCGCGAGGGATCGGTAATGGCGACCGACAGGCTGCCAGCCAGCCCGGCGGTGGGCTGCAGCAGGAACTTGTCGCCGCTGGCCGGCGTGCCGCCCACCACCATGCTGACGCCATTGAGCACCAACGGGTCGGCGGCGGTGCCGGTACCGGTCATCGGCACGGCAGAGCCGGTACTGGCGTTGATGGCCTTCCAGTTGGTGCCGTCGAAGCTGAGGGTGACGTTCTGGCCGTCCACGGCACTGACGTTGCTGAAACTGGCGCTCAGCGATGCGCTGCCGGCATTGCTCGGATTGGCGGCAACGGTGGGCGAACCGATATTGAAGAAGTTGCCGCCCATCGCGCCATACAAGTCCATGCCCTGTCTGTGGCCGGCATTGAAGGTGCTGGCCATGCCCACGGCCAGCCGGCCGAGTTCGGCCTGGGTCGGCTCGAGCACGCTGCTGCGGAATTCCAGCAGACCGCCGATCTGGCCGCCCAGCGAACTGGCGCTGAGGCTGACGTTCTGGCCTTGGGTCTGCATCGCCACCTGCAGCTTGGTCGGCTGATAGGGGTCGGCAACGGTGGTGAGTTTGGAAGAGGTGGTACCGACCACCAGCGGTTGGCCGCCGGCGGTGAAAACGTTCATGAAGCCGCCATCCTGGATTACCGCGGTACCGCCGGTAAAACCGACCAGCTTGCTCACCAGCGCGTCGCGCTGATCCAGCATGTCCGGCGCTGCCGCCTGGGCACTGCTGCCGATGGTGCCGTTGAGCTTGGCGATCTGCTGCGTCAAGCGATTGACTTCGTCCACCGAGGAGGTCAATCCGCTGTTGACTTCGTTGCTCAGGCTGTCCATCTGCCCGTTGAGCTGCTTGAAGCGCGTCGCCAGCGAATTGCCGCTGTCGAGCATGCTCTGGCGCTCGGCGGTGGAAGAGGCGTTGGACGACACCGCGCTGGTGGAATCGAAGAAATTCGACCACAGCCCGGCCACGTTGGTGGCGGTGTTGGAGTACAGCGCGTCGACGCGGTTGGACAGCGAGGACAGCTGCTGCAGGCGCGAGAGTTCGCCGCCGCTGTCGAGCAGGCGCGAGATGGCCAACTGGTCGGCCACCCGGCCCACATCGGTGATCTTGGCGCCATTGCCCACGAACGCGTAGCCCATGTCGGTGGGCGTGCGCGTTGCAAATTCCACACGTTGGCGGCTATAGCCTTCGGTATTGATGTTGGCGACGTTATGGCTAACGGTCGACAACGCCCGTTGGAAGGCGATGAGCGCGCTGGTCCCGGTGGACATGATGGACATGAGCGTTTACCTCAGCGACGGATGGTGCCGAGTCCGGCCGGCTCGGCGGTACTGGCATAGCGGTTGGACAGATCGGCCGCCGCGTTGCCGATGGCGGCCACCGCACGGTCGATGGTCGGGCCGTTGGCGATCGCCGCGATCTTGGCCGCATAGCCCGGATCGGTGGCGTACCCGGCTTGTTGCAAGCCGCGTGCAAAACCCTTGATATCGGTGCCGGCCTGCAGCGCGGTCTGGTAACGGCTGTTGTTCTTCAGCAGCCGCACGTAGTCGGCAAAGCTCTCCTCGGCCGAGCCATAGGCGCGGAAATCCGCGGTTTCGGTGGTCTTGACGCCGTTGACGTATTCGTGGGTGCCGGTGGTGACCTTGTCGCCGCTCCAGCCGGTGGCCTTGATGCCGAACAGGTTGTTGGAGTCGCCACCGTTGCCGATGCCGCGACGGCCCCAGCCGGTTTCCAATGCGGCCTGTGCCACCAGCGCGCGCGGGTCCACCCCCAGTTCGCGCGCGGCTTTTTGCGCATGCGTCCAGATCTTGGCGACAAAGCCTTCCGGCGTGCGCTCGCCCAGGCTGGCAGCGGCGCTGCTGGCGGCACTCGCATTCACCGCGGCATTGGCATCGGCCGCATCGCTGGCGGCCACGTCGGCCCAGCGATCGTTGGCCGACGGCCAGCTCAGCGCGGCAGCATCGTCGCTGCCGGCTTCGCCAGCGCCGGTACGCCCGGCAATCAGATCCAGCACCTGGCTCATGCCGATGCCGCTCAGGTTGCCTGCGCCCAGGGCCGCCTTCGCCACGCTGCTGGTCGTGGTGCCGGTGGCCGCACCATCGCGGGCGGGCAGCGGCAACGAGGCATCGCGCTTGCCGGCGACCAGGGCGTACGCCTTGGCCGCTTCGGCGGTGTTCAACGAGGTGTTCAAAGCCGGGCCGCTCGTGTCGCCACTGAGCTGCTTGGAAATCATCGCCGACAGACCCAGCCCCTTGCCGTCGGTCAACGCCTTGGCCATCTGCTGGTCGTACATTTCGCGGAACATCTGGTTCTGGCCCGGAAACATCGGGTCGCCGGAGCTCGCATCGCGCATGCTCTTGACCAGCATCTGCGCGAACTGACCTTCGAGCTGACGGGAGACCTTGTCGATCTTTGCGGGATCGGCCTTGGTGCTCGGGTTGAGATCAATGGGCGAGGCTGCGATACGCATGTCAGATCACCTCTAGCTCCGCGGTGAGCGCACCGGCTTGCTTGAGCGCTTCCAGGATGGCCACCAGGTCGCCGGGCGCGGCGCCCACTTCGTTGACTGCACGTACGATCTGATCGAGCGTGGTGCCGCCTTCGAACTTGAACATGCGGCTGCCTTCGGAGGTGGCCGTAATCGTCGATTGCTGGGTCACCGCGGTGCGGCCGCCACTGAAGGCGCCTGGCTGGCTGACGTTGGTGTTTTCGCTGATGGTGACGGTCAGCGAGCCATGCGCGATGGCGGCCGGCATCACCCGCACCAGCTGGCCGATGACCACGGTGCCGGTACGTGCATTGACCACCACCTTGGCCGGTGCATCGCCAGGGGAGAGTTCGACGTTTTCCAGTCGCGACAACAGGCCGATCCGCGCGCCCGGGTCGGTGGGCGAGCGCACTGCCACGGTCACGCCGTCGACCGCACGCGCGGTGCCGGCGCCGAAGCTGCTGTCGATCGCCGCGACCATGCGCGAGACGGTGGTGAAATCGTTCTGATGCAGGTTGAGGGTGATCTCGCCGGTGCCGGCGAACACGTCCGGCAACGCACGTTCGACGGTGGCGCCGTTGGGAATGCGACCGACGCTGGGCACATTGACCGAGACGCGCGAGCCGTCCTTGCCCTGCGCACCGAAGCCGCCGACCACCAGGTTGCCCTGGGCCATCGCATACACCTGGCCATCGGCGCCTTTCAGCGGCGCCATCAGCAGCGAGCCGCCGCGCAGCGAGACGGCATTGGCGATCGAGGAGACGGTGACGTCGATCGGCTGGCCGGGTTTGGCGAACGGCGGCAATTCGGCATGGATGGCCACGGCCGCGACGTTTTTCAGCTGCGGGTTGACGTTCGCCGGAACATTGACGCCCAGTTCGCCAAGCAGGTTTTTCAGGCTCTGCACGGTAAAGGGCGCCTGGCTGGTGCGGTCGCCGCTGCCGTCCAGGCCAACCACCAGGCCGTAGCCGACCAGCGCGTTGCCGCGCACGCCGCCGACCTGGGCAAGATCCTTGATGCGCTCGGCGCTGGCCGGCGCGGCAATCGCGCACAGCGCGACGGCGGCAGCCAGCAGACGGAAGGGCAGGGAAGACAGGTTCATGGTCGCAGGCTCAGTAGGGCGACAGACGGGAATTGAAGAAGCGGCTCAGCCAGCCCATCGCATTGGACTGCGCGATTGCGCCGCGGCCGCCGTAAGCGATGCGGGCGTCGGCCACCTTGCTGGAGGGCACGGTGTTGTCCGGGGCGATGTCGGCGGCGCGCACGATGCCTTGCACCTGCACCAGTTCGTCGCCCTGGGTCAGGCGCAGGTTCTTCTGCCCCTGGATCACCAGGTTGCCGTTGGGCAGGCGTTGCATCACGGTGACGGTGACGCTGCCCTGCATGCGGTTGCTCTGCGCGGTGTTGCCCTTGCCGGCAAAGCTGCGGTCGCCGCTGGTGCTGTTCTCAAGCACGTTCAAGCCACCGACGGTGAGCGGCGCGCCCAGCAAGGTCGGCGCGGCCATGGTGGTGGCGTCCTTCTTGCTGATGCTGGTGTTGGCGGTGGACGAGGCGGTGGTGCTTTCGACCAGGTTCACCGTCAGCAGATCGCCGACATCGCGGGCACGGCGATCGCCATACAGGTTCAGGCCGGGGCCGGCGGCGTAGATCGCACCGGCCGTCGGCTGCGCCACCGGTGCCACGACCGGCACGATCGGCGCCATTTCGGCGAACGGACGTACATCGCCGGCGGCCACGCAGCCACCCAGCAGCGCGCTGCAGGCAATGGCGAGGCACGGACGGGAGAGAGAAGGCAGGCGTGACATGGCGTTGATTCCTGAGAGTGCGAGGAGCGGCGAGCCGATCAGACGTTGTTGTTCAAGTAACCGAGCATCGAGTCGGTGGTGGAGATGGCCTTGGCATTCATTTCGTAGGCGCGCTGCGTCTCGATCATGCTCACCAGCTCTTCCACCGTATTGACGTTGCTGCCTTCCAGTGCGCCCTGCACGGTGGTACCCAGGCCGTTGAGGCCGGGGGTGCCGTTTTGCGCGGGGCCCGAAGCGGTGGTTTCGACGAACAGGTTCTCGCCCTTGGCCTGCAGGCCCGAGGGGTTGATGAAGTCGGTCAGCGTCAGTGCGCCGATTTCCTGCGCGGCGGCCTGGCCGGCGAGGGTCACGCTGATAGTGCCGTCGTTGCCGATGGTCAGCGACTGCGCGCCTTCCGGCACCTGGATGCCGGGCTGCAGCGGGTAGCCGCTATTGGTGACCAGTTCGCCCTGGGCATTGATCTGGAAGGTGCCGTCGCGGGTATAGGCGGAGGTGCCATCGGGCATCTGCACTTCGAAGAAGCCGCGGCCGTTGACCATCACGTCCAGCGCGCGGCCGGTCTGCTGCTGGCTGCCCTGGTCGAAGCCCTTGAACGTGGACACCACGCGCACGCCGGTACCCAGTTGCAGGCCGGTCGGCAGCTGCGTCTGCGCGGAGGTCGAGCCGCCGGGCGCACGCACCTGTTGGTACAACAGGTCTTCGAACGCGGCACGGTCGCGCTTGAAGCCGGTGGTATTGGTATTGGCCAGGTTGTTGGAAATGACCGACATGCGCGTCTGCTGCGCATCCAGTCCGGTTTTGGCGACCCACAAAGCCTGATTCATGACCCGATTCCTCGTTAGACCCGGGGATGTGTTCCGGGCACGGCTGGGTATATGCACGTGCCGTGCCAAACCCGCGTCGAATTTCTGCCGGGTGTGCGGTGGGTCACGTGGAGTGGGGTTGCTGCGGGCGCGTAGGGCAGGGGCGGCAGCTGGGAGCAGGTGTCAGCGGCAGCGGTGGGGCTGGGTATGGATCCGCTTTGAAATCTGTTGCCGGTTGAGCGCTCGATCAGGGGCGGACGCGCGCTTGGCGGCAAGCGGGTGCGTTGTTGGCCGTGTCTTGCTTGAGCTTGGTCCGGGCTTGAGGCAAAAGCTGGGTCTGTCGAGGGCGCGGTGCCCTCACCGTTTGCGGGACACACCGTGAACCCATCCATGGGGGCGCGATGGCGGCATCCATGCCGCCAACGGTCCCGCAAGCAGCAAGGGCACCGCACCAGACAGTTGGCTGGTGGTTCTACCGAAGAACGAAGACACCGCGTTGCACGGTTTGCCTACTGCTTTGTTGAAAGCTCGACCCATCGACCAACTTGACTGGTCCTTGCCCGCCCACCGTCGTGGGACCCTTGGCGGCTTGTATGCAGCCATTGAGCTTGTAGGGACCTACTTGCCGCGTGTCTGGCGATGGTGGGCGGGGGCAAGGGCCCTGCAGGGAGGGCGAAGATCAGCTCGTCTGCAGCGTAAGCCCAGATCATTCGCTCTGCAGAAAACCTGCCAAGCTGGCTTTCGATTGCCAACAGCGCTGGCTGGCACGAAGGCGCAGCCCGCATGAGCTGCGCTTAGCCGCTCACCCGCAGCAGCGAATTGGCCGATTGCGCGTTGTCGTCGCCGTTCTTGATGATCTTGACCTGCATTTCGAACTGCCGTTGCAGCTGGATCATTTCCACCAGTGCGCCGGCCGCGTCCACATTGCTGCCTTCCAGCATGCCGCTGTTGATGGTCTTGCCGGTGGCTACCGCAAATGCCTGCGCCGGGTCGGTGCTGGTGTTGCGCATCAGCCCGTCGGGGCGCCGCGTCAAACGGTCGGCGGGCGCATCCACCACCTTCATCTTGCCGACGATGGCCATGGTCTGCGGGCCTTCGCCCTGCGGAATGATCGAAATACTGCCGTCGCTGCCGATCTCCATCGCCTGGTGCGGCGGGATCGTCATCGGGTTGCCGCCTTCGTCCAGCACCGCATGCCCGTTGGCGGTAACCAGTTGGCCATTGGCGGTAAGCGCCAATTCGCCGTTGCGGGTGTAGGCCTCGCTGCCGTCGGGCGACTGCACCGCCAACCAGCGGTCCTGCTGCAGCGACACGTCCAACGGGTTGCCGGTGACCTTCTGATGGCCCTGGCTACGATCGAAGCCCTGGTCCACATGCAGCGCATCGATCCGCGACGGATAGCCCTTGCCCTGGATCTTGAACGCCTCGGTGTTGGCCAGCGCGGCCTTGAATCCCACCGTATCGACGTTGGCGAGATTGTGCGAGACGGTGCCTTGCGCCTGCAGGGAGGCGCGGGCACCGGTCATCGCGACGTAGAGGGCTTTATCCATGGAACACCGGGAATCGGGAATGGAGAATCGGGAATCGCAAAAGCGGGATTGCGGGGGCTGGGAGGGTAGGGGAAGACCGGGATCGGTGACGCGCGACGCCGGCTCTTACGATTCCCTACTCCCCATTCCCCATGCCCGGCTTTTAACGAATATTGATGATCGTTTGAGTGACCTGGTCCTGGGTCGAGATCATCTGCGAGTTGGCCTGGAAGTTGCGCTGGGCCACGATCATGTTCACCAGCTGCTCGGTCAGGTCCACCGTGGAGGCTTCCAGCGAGCCGGATTCGATCTGGCCCAGGTCCGAGGTGTCCGGCGCGCCGGTGCGGGCGGCACCGGAGGTGTAGCTCTCGGCCCACATGTTGTTGCCCTGCGACTGCAGGCCCTGCGGGTTGACGAAGCTGCTCAGCGCGACCTGGCCCAGCGGTTTGTCGGCGCCGTTGGAATAGCGTGCGAACACCACGCCGCTGGTGTCGATGCTGATTTCGTTGAGCTTGCCGCTGGCGTAGCCGTCCTGGCGCGTGTCGCGCAGGGCGAAGGCTTCGCCGTACTGGGTGGAGCCAGTGACGTTGAGCTGCATGTTCAGCACGCCTGCGCCGGTGCTCGGGGTGAACGGGTCCATCGCGATGATGCCGTTGGCCGGGGTGGTCAGCGCGCCGGTATCGGAGAACTGCAGGGTGGTCGGGGCGCCGACCGCAGCGCCGTCCACGTAGTTGTAGACCTGCCACTCGTTGGGGTTGGCGGTCTTGACGAAGTAGGAGGTCTGCACATGGCTGACGCCCAGCGAGTCGTAGACATTGATGCCGCCGGTGGAGTGGCTATAGGTCTTGTCGTCGGCCGGATTGAACGGGGTCACCGTCGGCGCGGTGGCATTGCCGGGCAGGGTGAAGGCCAGGTTGACCGTGGAGGTGGATTTCGGCGGGCTGTCGGTGGTCAGCAGCTGCAGGTCCGACAGGCGGCCCACGTCGAAACCGTTGCCGCTGGGGTTGGGTGCGAATACCTGCAGGCGTGCGCCCTGCGGGTTGACCACATAGCCGTTGGCATCGGTCTGGAAATTGCCGGCGCGGGTATACATCTTGGCGCCGTTGGACGAGACGGTGAAGAAGCCTTCGCCGGAGACCGCCAGGTCCAGGCTGCGTCCGGTCGGGTCGATATTGCCCTGCGAGAACTGCTGGGCCACGTTGCTGACGCGCACGCCCGAACCGACCGCATTGCGCGACAGGCCGTAGCTGGTGCTCTGGAACATGTCGGCAAACTCGGCGCGCGATTCCTTGAACCCGGTCGTGTTGACGTTGGCGATGTTGTTGGAGGTGACGTTCAGATCGGCATTGGCTGCGTTGATGCCGGACAACGAGGTATTGAAGCCCATGGACGAGTTCCTTTAATTGTTGGTTGCCGGCTCAGCTGACGCGGAGCACGTTGGCGAGCGGGGAAGTGCCTAGCCCGGTCAGGTTGAGATACAAACCGTCCGAGCCGATCGTGACGCTGTCCACCGGTGCCTGGACATAGGTAGACAACTTGCTTTTGGAGCCGGCGGTGTCGGTCTGGGTGGCAGTCACGCCGTACTTGCCGGCCGCCATGCGATTGCCGTTTGCGTCGGTGCCATCCCAGTCAAACGACACCTCGCCGGCAGCGCTGGCCGGCACGCTGATCTGTTTGACGAAGGTGCCGTTGGCGTCGGTGATTTCGAAATTGACGAAACCGGCCGAGGTCGCGGCGACCACGCCCTTGGCCGAGCCGGTGGCATCGATCGCGACCTGCGCCGAGGGCACCAGCACGTTGTGGCCAACCAGCGCTGCGCCCTTGAGCACCTGGTCGCTGTTCATCGAGTCGGAGAAGTTGCTGACCTTGGTATTGAGGTCGCCAATGCCCTGCACGGTGGAAAACTGCGCCAATTGCCCGAGAAACGCGCTGTTTTCCATCGGTTTGAGCGGGTCTTGATGCTGTAGCTGTTCGGTCATCAATTTGAGGAAGTCGGCCTGGCCGAGTGCATCCTCCTTCTTGGCGACGGTGCTGCTGGTACTCAGGCCAAGGCTTTTGTAGAGATCGCTGCCGATCGTGCTCATGCGGAGTGTTCCGTTGGTAAGGGTCAGCTAGGAAGGGTCAGCGACCCATGGTGAGGGTCGCGAGCGCCAGTTCCTTGGCGGTATTGAGCATTTCCACGCCTGCCTGGTAATTGCGCGAGGCGGAAATCATGTTGACCATCTGCGAGACCGGGTCCACGTCGGGCGAGAACACATAGCCCTCGGCGTCAGCCAGCGGGTGGCCGGGTTCGTAGCGGCGGATCGGCGGCGCATTGGTGGTGGTGATCTCTTTGACGTTCACCGAGGTCAGGCTGGGGTCCTGGCGGCTTTGCTGGGCCTGGAAGATCGGCTCGATCGGCTTGTAAGTGGCCTCGGCCGAGCCTGCGACCGAATCGGCATTGGCCAGGTTGGACGCGATGGTGCTCAGGCGCACCGACTGCGCGTGCAGGGCCGAGCCGGCCACATCGAAGATGGGAAGATTGCTCATGACTTATTGGCCCGTGATCGCGGTGAGCATCGAGCGCACCTTGGATTCGAGGAAGCTCAGCGACGCGCGGTATTCCAGCGCGGCGCGGCCGTAGGCGGCGCGTTCGGCATCGGGATCGACGGTATTGCCGTCAAGGCTGGGCTGATCGGCTTCGCGGGTGAACTGGAAGGGGTTGAGCCCGGCGCCGCCGCCTACTTCGTAATGCTTGGCGTCGGTGGTCTGCAGCAGACCGCCATCCTGCTCGCCCTGCGCCGACTTCAGCGCCGCCTCGAAGTTCAGGTCCTTGGCCTTGTAGCCGGGCGTGTCCACATTGCTCAGGTTGCTGGCAATGAGCTTCATGCGCTGCTCGCGCAGCGTCAACGCGTCGCCATGGACGCCGAGGAACGAAGAGAAGGGACTGGACACGGTGCTCTCCCGCGAAGTGTTGCCAGGGAGGAAGCAATGTTTGTGCCAAATCGAGGTGGGGGAGGGGCCGCGCCGGGAGAGCACCCGAACCAGCGGAAAAACGGGCTTGGCAGGCAGAGATCGCGACGTAGGTCGCCCGCTAGGAAGCTGCAGGTGTTAGCTGGGCAATTTGCAGGCCGACCAGACTGTCTGGCAGGAATCAGGACCTAGCGAGGGGGGCTCACGCCGCCGCAATTCCGCCACCAGGCGCCCTTGTGCGGGGAACAGGCGCGGGAGATGTCCGCCCGCGGCTCATCGACTGCACGGCCCGAACGTATGATCAGGCCGCTTCGGCGACCACTTTCAGGCGGGCCAGCACATAGTCGGCCAGTTCATGGGCGCTGTACTTGGCCACGAAGGCGTTCGCGCCCACCTGCTCGACCATGGCGTTGTTGAACACGCCCGACAAGGAGGTGTGCAACAGCACATACAGGCCTTGCAGGCCCGGGGTGCGCCGGATTTCCGTCGTCAGCGTATAACCGTCCATTGCCGGCATCTCGATGTCGGAGATCACCATGGCGTAGCGGTCGGCCGGGTTTTCGCCCGAGGCAGCCACCTGCAGCAGGTGGTCCAGCGCCTGGCGGCCGTCCGACAGCAGGGTCGCCGAAACGCCCAACTGGTCGAGCACGCTGCGGATCTGCTGGCGCGCCACGCGCGAATCGTCCACCACCAGCACCTGGAACTGGCGGTCGTAGGCCACCAGCTGCAGCGAGGGATCCAGTTGCACGTCCTTGCTGACCTTGGCGATATCGGCCAGCACGCTCTCCACGTCGATGACCTGGATCAGTTCGCCCTGGAAGCGCGTCACCGCCGTCAAATAAGTGGCTTCGGCGCCCAGTTCCGGCGGCGGGTGGATATCTTCCACCGCGATATTGACGATGCGCTCCACTCCGCTGACCAAGAAGCCCTGGACCGAGCGGTTGAACTCGGCAACGACCAGATAGCCGGGACCGTTTTCCGAATGCGAGTCGCGTTCCGGGTGGCCGATGGCCAGGCCCAGATCCAGCACCGGCACCGAGCGCCCGCGCACGTCGGCCACGCCGGCGAACTCGGTCGGCAAGCCAGGCACCTGGAACAGTTCCGGCCGGCGCAGCACTTCCTGCACCTTGAAGACGTTGACGCCAAAAAGCTGGCGTCCGCCCAGCCGGAACAGCAGCAGGGCCAGTCGATTGTGGCCAGCCAGTCGGGTGCGCTGGTCGATGCGGTTGAGCAGATCGTGGGTCATGGGGCAGATATCGACAGCGCCCTTGGAAAACTTGAGTGGTTTTACGGTTGGCGTGGGGCGCTGTCGGGAATGGGGAATGGGGAATGGGGAATGGGGAATGGGGGATGGGGAATGGGGAATGGGGAATGGGGAATCGCAAATCGCAAATCGCAAAGGCATTAGGACTTCCCGCAGCGAGCCCGAGGCGAAGGGCCGTGCTCTGACGTCCTTACGGTGTTCGCTAAGCAAATCGCACAGCAGCAACGAAGGCCGACCCAGGCCGAGTCCCCCCGACCGCTTCCCGCTTCCCGCCTCCCGCTTCCCGATTCAAAAACAGGCACACCCCTTGCATCACAGCTCCCGTCTTCTTCCGGATCCGGTCCCATGCGCCTGCTCCTGCTTGTCATCTTGTTGGCTGCCGCTCCGGCCTGGGCCCAGAGCTATCAGTCTGTCGATTCCATCCGTGCTGCGGCGCTGGCGACCGTTGGCCCGGACGCCGAAGCCGAGGCCACGCTCGATCCGGGCCTGCGCATGCCGGCGTGTCCGGTCGCGCTGCAGGCGCAGCCCACCGGCACCAATACGGTGGAAGTGGCCTGCCCGCAGCCTGCCGGCTGGCGCTTGTTCGTGCCATTGAAGGTGCGTCGCAACCAGGACGTGCTGGTCTTGCGGCGCGGCATCGGCGCTGGAGAAACCATCTCGCTGGCCGATATCAGTATCGAGAAGCGTGACGCCGCGCGCATCGTCGGCGCGGTGCTGGCCGACCCGGTCGCTGCCGTGGGCAAGACCGCCCGCCGCATCCTTCCGGCCGGTTCGCTGCTGTCGGCCAACGATCTGGTGACGCAACGGCTGGTCCGGCGCGGCGACACCGTGCCGCTGGTCTCGCGCAATGGCGGGCTGGAGGTGCGCATGAGTGGTCGCGCCCTGTCCGACGCCGGCGAAAACGAGCGCGTGTCGGTGGAAAATTCGTCCTCGCGCCGGGTAGTGCAGGGCATCGTTGAAGCGGGCGGAACCGTTGTGGTCTCCAGGTAAAAAATTTCTATAAAGTTTTTTTTCTGGGTGCCGTTATCCCCTACGACCTGTAGAGGAGTTCCTGACATGACCCAGAAAATCGAAGGCAATCTACCGACCG
>NZ_QEYV01000046.1:0-35298 GCF_003992815.1 Xanthomonas sp. DAR33341
GTTCTACAACCCACAACGCCGTCATGGTTCAACTGGCGACCTGTCCCCTGTAGAGTTTGAACGGCGCTACGCGCAACGAGGGTCTTGAGTGTCTACGGAACCCTGGGCGTATCACATTGCATTTTTATTTATCGGTAATATAAGAAAACAGACGATGCGGTGCATTGAGGGTTGTTAAGCGGTTCGTTGAAGTTCGTGACATGGCGAATGTTTTGTTAGTGCCTGCACGCTGAAGTGGCTAGTATATAAATCTTTGAAAGAATCATCGGTAAAAGCTTCTTTAGAAAAATGAATGTTGCAGGGCGGTGTGTAACTCGCAAAACTTATGCGAGTTAACTTGCTAGTGCGGTTTTTTTAGGGTTACAATGTGATCAAGGGGTCCTTAGCCCCCTACCTTCTTGGTGCCAAACGCGGCGCATAGGGAGGCGCAGTTCGAGTCCCAGTTTGGGTTGCAGACTTCCCTGGTGGTCAAAGCATCTGTCATCACTAAGGAGCTGAATATGACTTCAAACACACACATTGAATACGTTGTTCCACACGCTGTAGACGAAGGATGCATGGGTGCTCGTAAGAGTGCCGAAGTGGTCTTGAATGGGCAGCAAGCTAGGGTAAGGAGCGAGACGCATGGATTGCGCCTCGATTTGTCCATTCGCGGGTGGTTCAAGAGTGCATTGTGGTCTGGTTGGTTGGTGGCGTGCCTCTCGCGGAGCCCAGTTGGGGAAGAGCTACAACCCAAGTTGAAGGACGAATGCGCTTAACTTTGATGATCGTGACCAAGGGGAGGCTAGAAGGTTCGAGTCCTTCTCTCCGCGCCAATTTATTGGACGTTGCTTTACATTTGTGGCGTCCGTTTGTCTCTACGCGACTGAGCACTGAGGCCAAAAGTGTCAGCCTGACTATTAAGGCAGTGTAGTAAGCCCGGCGCGGCACGCTGTCGGGTTCCAAGTAAACGCGGCACCCATCCAAGTCAGGTTGACGCGCAAAGCAATTTCTCGCAAATCACTCCGTTCAGCGATTATTTGTTCCTCCGTGAGTATTTGATTGATGGAGGCACCATCGAGCATACGCTAAAAATTGTGGATCAGGTATCACGAGACTCGCAGGCCAGTGGTCTGTCCGATCCAGTGGCGCTGGCGCATGTCTCCGATGAAGCAGCGATACTGCACTACTGCATGTCGGCTATCGACTATCACTCGCTCGACGCCTAGCTGGCAGTCATTCGCGATGACTATAAGAGTAAATACACGTCTGCTTGGCAAACGTGTTCCCGTGTCAAGGACTGGGCGAATTCAGTGGTGGGCGCTTTTGCGCAGCTTGAGCGTTCCTGCGTGTATGACCAGACAAGTAAGCTGCTGCCTAATCGGACTGGGATAGCTCGCTTCAGGTTTGCGATGCGTTTCGCTGGCTGACTCAACTAGGGGGGGGGCTTGAAGTTAGGGAAGACGAAAGCGATTTTCGTGCGACGTCGCAGCGATGTTTAGCTATCGCTCAGTTGCTAAATAAGAACTTGCTTGAGGCGTCCGTTCGAGCACACTCGATGATCGAGAGGGCCTATAAGGATGTGCCAGTCGTGCAGGAACTCAACAGCTATAAGGTCGCCGCAGGCAAGTTCGCTGACTACTTGCAGGCGCTCAAAGAAATTGGCGAAGTTCCGTTGAAAGGAGTCGATGAAGCTACGGAAGAGTTAGCTTCCTGGTGTAATTACTTGGATGGCTATCACGCACGCCTCAAGGCCATCCTTGACCGAGCCTATGAAGGTTATATTCCATGCCTTATTGCGCGCGCAAGCTTCTGGGACGAGCACGTGCTGCCAAAGCTCGAAAGTGCCTAATCTCACTTTCCTGCGGCATCAATTTGGCTGAAATAGCAAATGTAGCATCTACCCTGCGAGGGATAGATTAGATCAATCCGCCTTGCATAGGATCTAATAATATTTTCTCAGTCGAATCGCTCAGGAGCATCTTGCTATAATCCTCACGGCTGCGCAGGATGATAAGCTGATCCAGCGCAGTCGCTGGACAACGCAGCAGATCTATCCGATCCTGTTTCGACCCATCAGCAAATGTAAGGTTTGCTTGGACCTTCGGCTCGCCATTTATCCGATCCAACTCTGTAGGGTAGGGCGCGGCCAGCCAACGACCATAGTCTAGCGCCGCGCGTGAAGCGTGCAGGCTTCCACCTTTAATGTCTGATTGAACCATGACGACGCCTTGGGCAAGGCCTGCCTGAGTGCGATCTCGTTTGACAAAGAACTCAGGACGAGGCTCGACTCCAAACCGGTATTCGGAGACCAAGGCCCCGCCCTTGTTGAGAATGTCCTCCGCCAACCGTGCATTGGTCTTGGGCGCTACGGTATGCAGACCATGGGCCAAGACAGCCACCGTATGCCCGTCATGGTCGAGCGCCGCCCGGTGCGCGATGGCATCACAGCCTTTAGCTAGTCCGCTGACCACGCTCCAACCTTGCTCAGCCAGATATTGAGCAATTCTTTCGGCGATGAGAGCGCCATGCTTAGTAGGCTCACGTGTGCCAATGACTGCCACTGACTTAGCTGCCTCATGTGCGAGCGTGCCGCGCACAAACAGCAAAAATGGATCGTCTTTCGTCGCTGCAAGCAAGGTGGGATAGTCCGGGTCGAGGGGCGAAAGAATTCGAGCGCCATGTCGCTCTGCCTGTTCGACCTGCTTCTCTGCTCCGTCTAATGCGTGCTTCCAGGCCACGCTGTCGCGCAAGGTGGCGGCGTTTGCCGGGAACTGGTAGGACATGCTCTCGGGTGTGGCGGTTTCGAAATTTGCCATGCTTGCCATCTTGCGCAGCGTAACAGGCCCGATGCCTTTGAGCATGGACAGCGCCAGTAATTTGCCGGTGGTTGGTGAGATCTCGCTCATTGATATTTCAAGGGGTCTGATACGGTCTGGGCCAGGCTGAAACAGTCTACGGAACTAGCACCTGCGTCGGTGAGGTATTTTTTGGCATACAACAGGGTTGATCCGGTGGTTGTCACGTCATCGATGACTAGGAACCTCTTGCCTTGCACTTCCGATGGATTGGCAACGTAGAGGTGATCACGAACGTTGGCGAAGCGCGCCTCCTGCTTTAGATGATCGTGGCTTTGAGACTGCACCCCCGGCCGGTAGCCGAGCACATTGGGGTTGAATGTCAATCGCAAACGGTTGAGTCTGGGGTTGGTGCCATACGACGCCTGTAGCTGTGCTAACAGATGTGCAAGCCGGTGCGGCCGGTCAGGCCTAGCAGGGATGACCGTGATGACCAATTCTGGACCGGTTCCGCTGAAGGGCAATACAGAAGTAAGGATGAGGTAGTGGAAGGCGATAAAGCTTCGGATTGTTTCGATCCATTCCGAGGGAAAGATCACTGCATCTTTGTTGTTTTGGATAGACTGAGATAGGTGATGCCATTCCCTTCGATACTTCAAGGCCTCGCAGGAGGTGAAGTAGCGCCCGGCTGCATGCACGACATGCCGTGCCTTCTCGCCGGGAAAGAACTTGGCAATCTCATCGAAACGCGGCTTTACGGTGGCTGGCATTCCGGCTTCCAGTAGGCGTTCCAAGTAGGGCAGCCCAGGCAAGGGATCTTGTAGACAGGTTTGAACTTCTTTCTGATCCCCTACCACCACGTCCGGGAGCAATGAAAGACTACGCCAATGCGTTTTCTGATGGCTGTGTGGCCAACCCTTCTTGAACAGTGCTACGCGGCACCCCGCGTTATAAGCCGCTTTAATGTCTACGTCCCCGTCACCCACGAGGAGAACATAAGGGAGCTGATCTGTGTCGTTCATGCCTACCGCAATCATGGACCTATGAACGCCCTCGCCGTCGGGCTTGTAGCGCTGCACATCCTCATACGCAATCACGATGTCCCAGTTGATTGACGCGTAGGCTTCGGCTAAGACCACATCCACATAGCGCCTCGGCGATCGGGTAAAGACGCCTAACTTTAATCCGGGAATTGTCAGAAGCAGCATGCGCAGCGTCATCTCATCAATGAGATGACGCGCGCGGCTCCTGAAAGCAGCCAATACCTCGCCCGCGTAAGCTGCGTCGGTGCGATTCTTGCCGGCCTCGCGTAGTTCTTTCATGTCCTCAGTGTCGACCAGCGTCTGGTCAAGATCGAATATACAAAGCCGGATCATCCTATCCCCTTGAAGTGAACTTGTTCCGAACACTATTCCAATAATCTAGCGTTCTGGCAATAAATTTTTATATCGGTGCAACGGGCGTGCTCCATCCCGCGTTCCGCATGTGACTCGTGCTCCCCCCTGACTAGTGCGCTCCACTCAGGCGTCCCGTCGGCATTTTACGCCGCCACGTAGGTCGTGTTCTCGGCTTTCATGCCATCCAAGTCTTCCCAGGTAACGAGCGCGTTGTAGGCCAATGGGCTGTCGAGATAGATGGCGGCATAGAACGAAATCGAAGAGCCAGGCTCCAAGACGGGAGCAGGGAACTTAGAGTCGTAATCTGTCCCCGCAATAGGATCGTGCTCTTCCTTCGCGGCAATGATCTTAACTTGAACATTGCGTGCCTGTGCTGAGCCTACATTCGTCACGCGGAAGCGGTAGGTCTTATTGTCAAGGTAAAGATCGAGCTTCACGTGAGCAGATGCGCGACCAGCATTGCTGGAAAGCAGCAGTTCTAGCTGCTTCTCATGCAAGGCGGCTGTGGCACGATTTTGGCGAAGTTGCGCGTCCTCCAACTGATCCATTCGCTTACGCTGCGCGCTTTGCCGAATAAGTGCGAGCGCGGCTGGCACGACTGCCAGCAATGCGATGAGAAGCGTGAGGACTTCAAACTTAATCATGGGATAGGCCTTTCGCGGAGCATTAGCCAGCTTGGATTGCCTCGCTCAAGGATACATCCTCGCCCCCTTCCTCAACCGTTCCTTGAACTGCCCGCGCACATAGCTCGGCAGCGTTACAGGTGGCTGATAGTGGCCAAGCGCTTCCACCTGGATTTTTCGGGTGTTCCCGGCTGATTTGTGCACATAGTTGTCCTGCAGAACGGGCGCCTTCTTATTGAGGGCATGGCCCGTGATCAAGGCAATGTGCTCCACGCGCACGCCTTTGGCGTCCAGCTCTGTGGCAAGCGTGTGCCGGAACGCATGCGATCCGATCCCTTTACCAAAACCTAAGCCCTTCAAGTAGGCCGCAAATTGGTTGACGAAGCCCTGGCTGTAGCGCCCGTTTGGCTCGCCGGTCTTGCGGCAGGTGCCGGCCGACAAGTTGGGGAAGAGACGCTTGTGGCCACTTGCCTTGATGTCCGCCAGGAAGTCGAGAAAGCCCGCCTGGATGAGGCTTGAGTGGATTGGCACCTTCCGGATCGCGCTCTTGCCTTTCAGGCTTTGCCGGCTGCGCTTGCCAGCGCTTTGCGCGAGATCTTCGTCCACCGTCTTCTGGATCGAGAAGCACCACACACCCTGATCTTGCAAGATGTCAGCTACTTTGAGCTGCGCAATCTCATTGATCCGAGCACCTGTGTAAAGCG
Organism: Xanthomonas sp. DAR33341; assembly: GCF_003992815.1. Lineage (NCBI taxonomy): Bacteria > Pseudomonadati > Pseudomonadota > Gammaproteobacteria > Lysobacterales > Lysobacteraceae > Xanthomonas > Xanthomonas sp. DAR33341. The sequence goes on from NZ_QEYV01000046.1 coordinate 5,502, forward strand.
CAATGAGCGGACACCACCAGCGATGAGGGTATTTCTTCGCCCATGGAACGAAGGTCCCAGGGTTGAAGATCTTCTGGATCTCTTCTGGAGAAAGCAGCCGCTCTGGCTCGTCCTGATCAGCCAGGAGTTCTTCTCTGGCAGGCTTAAACGCATCCATCGGCGAGTGCGGGATGGCATGCGCTTTGGCTAGCGTGTTGAAGAAGGATGCGAGGAAGCGCCGATGCAGTTCCAAGGTAGCGTTGGCCGGCTGCGCCCGTCCCAGACGTTGGCCCCTGGCGATCAACGCTTCGACGCTCAACCCTTGGTGCTTGGGGTTCGTCATGAAGTCTTGGGGCGCCCATCGCAGCAAGTCCCACATCTGATAGATGTGCGTGTGATCGATCCGAGCAACGGAGGTGTCGCCACTTACGCGCTGCAATATGGCAAGCGTGCGGCGGTAGGCCTCGATCGTAGTGGTGCGAACGTTCTGCCGTTCCTTGTCTTTCAGGAAGTCGTCGACCTCCTCGGAGAGCAACCGAGCCGGAGTGGCCAGGGGCAGAGGTTCGGGATAGCGAGTTCCGGATCGGCGAAGCCGGCGGAGCTTTTCATGATGGTCGTAGGTCGCTTGGACCAGATCTTGAAGGTGAAGCGCGCCAGCCCGGTCTTGAACGACGATATTTGTGAATTCGACTTTGCCGATGCGAATGCTTCGAATGGATAATTGACCTTTGGGCTGTTGCAAATATTGATGAAGTTGGGAGTGTTTAAAGCGCATCTACGATCCAATTTTGAGGAGGTAGACGTTTGATAAGGGGAGGGAATTTTCTGTCAATGATAAAATAGGACAGAAATTTTGTGCGGGCGATTGCCTAAGGTGGTCTCGATGATTGCTGTTCAAATGCCTCAATTTTCAGTTTGACTTCGATAAGGGATTTTATCGAGGAGCTATATACGTCAATGATTGCGACTGTATAAATGAGCTTGAAACCATCAATGCGCGTGTAGTGTTTAAACGTAACAAAAGGGCGGAAAGCGAGAGATATCTCACGCAAATAAAATGAACGCAATATAAATGAGGTGGCCTTGCCTAATCTAATATTTCTTAAGAAGGCAGTTAGGCAATCCGATTTCACTGCTTTTTGGACTTGGCAAAATCCTAAAAGTTAGTCTCAGCTTTTGAGACATAAGTAGTCTGAGATAGGGCCTGGAGACCGGAGCTTAGGGGCTTCGGGATCTGCAAGGCTATGCGTTGGTTCTCTTGATGACTTACCAATGGAGCTTGGCAAATGGGTATGCCTTTCGATGTGTCTGACGTGGTCGGTAGTCTGGTTGCAGCCGTTGTTCTCATTGTTGCGAAGTGGGCGTTCGATAAGCTTAGCTTTTGGGATGAAAAAATTGGCTTGATGATAAACCGAGCTGAACTGAGAAAGGTTGAGTTGCTCAGGGCTGACCCTGTCCACATCACGCATTTCCTATTGCTTCAGGGCATTTACTGTTTCGGCGCATTGGCTATTGGGCTGATGCTGCTGCCGCTGGCCTTCATGGACGGTGGCATGAAGCTACTCACGCCAGGACTGTGGTGCGTTGGTCTGGTAATCTATTTTTGCGTTGTGTTCCCGGCAGGCATGATGGTCCGCGTGCGAAAGGGCGATGCCTACATCAAGCGTCAACAGGAGCGCATCGCCCGAGCTGAAAAGCGACTTGAACTCCGCCGGCAGCGGAAGAGTCCATAGCCCTGCTTGAAGGAATGATGGTCACCTGACTTTCGCCACGAAAAGGTTAGCGTCATCCCACCGTTCAACATGGGTGATACATGAAAATCTTCATTAGTTCGCTTATCACCGGAATGGAGGCGGAACGGGCGGCAGTCAAGCACGCCATCGAGCTTCTCGGTCATCAAGCCATCATGGCGGAGGATTTCGGCGCCCGAGCCAGCTCTCCCCAAGTCGCATGTCTAAGTGGCGTGCGCGATGCGGATCTTGTCATTCTCGTTCTTGGACCGCGCTACGGGACCAAGCAGGCAGGAGGCGTTTCAGCAACGCACGAAGAGGTGCGTGAGGCCCGGAGCCGCAAGCCACTTCTGATGTTCGTGCAGTCCGGCGTGGAAGCGGAACTGGATCAAGCCGAACTGATTAAGGAGGTTGGCAAGTGGCAAGGTGGTCAGCTCTGGGATGGCTTTGTCTCAGCGGATGACCTGGGGCAAAAGGCAACTCGCGCCATCCATCGGTTCCAGCTGACGCAGGCCGTGGCGCCCCTCGATCCCACAGGATTGAGCGATTGTGCACTGACGCTCTTCCCACGGATCGAGCGTGGCTATCAGCAAAGTGGCACGGTCTTGCAGCTTGCTGTTGCAGCTGGACCGGACACAACAGTGCTTCGCCCCGCCGAGATGGAATCCCAGCCCCTTCTGGAGGCCATGCAACAGCATGCGCTCTTCGGAAAACCCTCTATTTTTGATCGTGGCTTGGGGATGCAGTCGCGCTTAGAGGGAGACGCGTTGCTCTTGGCCCAAGAAGGTCCACGCCGCGAAGGTGCGTCGATCCGGCTCTGGCCGAATGGGGATGTGCTCCTGAGCTTGCCCGTGCCACCTCCCGAGCGCGACGTGGGGCTATCGGTGGTCTTGGAAGAAAGCGTCGCAGAGAAGCTTGAAGCGGCGATCGCCTATGCCGCTTGGCTTCTGGGTCAGATTGACCCTACCGAACGGCTTACCCACGTGGTGCCGGCAGTGCGATTAATTGGAGAACGCGCCGGCGCTTGGAGGACTCGCGCTGAGCACGACGCCAGCCCGAACAGCATGCAAGTGCCTTGGCGACAGGGTGAGCACCAAGAGCCCATGCTTCTTTCGCCACCACATCAAGTCAGGCAGGCGCTGTCCATGGACGCGCAGCGCATCGTAGAAGATCTGGTCGTGCTCTTGCGCCGCCGCTGGATCAACTGACGCCCAACATGACGTCAACCGGGAGAAATCGATGAGCATTCCCGCACAAGCTTTTGCAGATCGGCTTCCCAATGACCTATCACCTGGCAGTATATTTCTGTTCCGAGAGAGTTGGGCAATGTTGGTCAACAATCAGCAGGAAGAAGGCGAGCCTGTTCTCGCTTTCTTGATGCTCCAAGGCGAGCGCGCAGGTTCGCTCTTCAAGGTAGGAGAGGGCATGACTCGATGTCTGACTATGGCTGAGCCGTTCGGATGGTTCGCATCAGTGAAAGAGGTAGCTCGCCCAGCACATGACGTGGTGGATACCGCATCACTATCACTTACGCCACATGGGCCGGTGTTGGTTGGTCAAATACCCAGCCAATGGGGAGACGGCGACAAGATTGCCTTTGGCATGGATGGACAACCCCGTAGTGACTATCCCCGTGGTGCCGTCAAGCGCTTTGCTAAATGGAGCGCTGAGATCTTCCATCCATCTCGGCCTTTCGTCAGCTTGGGACGTCTTTTCGAAGTCGATCGAACTCCTCGCTGATCCCACCAATTGTAGGCGATCATAGATTTGTGTCGTTGGGAGATCCATGAGGCATGATGATCTGATTGTGTTTTCCCGCAGCCACGAGAACCTCCATTGCGGAGTTAAATTAAATTGATAAAAAATTGGCCAAAAATTCTTCTTGCTGGTGCTGCGGTCGTATTGCTTTCGCGCGCATTGCTATCAAAGGAAAATTCGCGGGGTGCAACGAGATCTAATATCTCGGTGCAAGTTAAAGAGCCAGTGCCTGAAGCAACTCCGGTGGTTCCTGCTCAGGAAAGATCGGTCATCGGCAGGATGCTCGCCGCAATAAATCGAGAAGAGGCGAGGCTTGATCGTGTTCTTGACCGAATCCCTGCTTGGTTGTCAGCGACAGCGGCATTTGGAACGATTATGTTTGCCGCTGTAGTAGCGTTTATAGTTAAAAATTTGCCGGTTACTGGCCCCTTTTCGCCGATGAACCTAGTTTTTCTGTCTGTAATATTCTTTTTTGCTGCCGTTGGAGTCGTTCCCAAAACAAATGCGCGGTTTTGGTCGCTCCTCGGTGCGCTCGTTGGCTTTGTGATGTGGATTATTTCTTTAATTCAGTGATGGATGCTTTTCCAAATGGCATCGAAGTTCGATATGGTTAAAGAAGAACCAGTAGTGAGCAAGCGATTCCCCATGCAATGCCAAGTAAAAAGAAGAAAAGGCAAATGGCTGTAATGGCTAGTGAATAGCTCTCGGGTTTTGAAGATTTCTCAGGCATGTTAATTTTCTCGGGTTAATTTACTTCATAAGGTTTTTTACTTTTTTGTCAAGGATGCAGTTTAAGTGCAAAAATTTGCCGCACGCAGTGGTTGTTTTTGTCAATTGATATGGCCCTGATCTGCTGCTTGCCGGATGGATAGGTCGCCAATAACAAGTTCGCATCCGGTATGAGAGGGCAGTTCTTGGTCGAAATGCCGTATTGAGCTACAAGACGGTTTGTGAAGTGGAGAGCTGGGCTTTGTCATCCATCTCGGCCTTTCGTGAGCCTGGGGCAGATTTTTGAGGTCGATCGAAGTCTGGCCTGATTCCATAACAGGCAAAGTAGAACCCTCGAAAATAGCCGTCTTACGCTCTTGAGCCCTGGCAAATCTTGAGTCAGAACTGATGAACTCTGACTCAGGAAACACACATGGCCATCTATCACACCCGAATCAAAACTTACAGCCGAGCGAAAGGGCATTCTGCAATCGCAGCAGCTGCCTATCGCGGCGGCTACTTGCTCACTGATCCCACCTCCGGTGCTCGCCACGACTACCGGGGCAGGGCAGGCATCATCCAATCGCGTTGCCTGGCACCAGCTGGTTCACCGGCATGGGCGGATGACCCGCAAGCACTTTGGGCCGCTGCAGAAGCGGCGGAGCGACGTTGCAACAGCACTGTATGCCGCGACTTCGCGGTTGCGCTGCCGCACGAACTCGATGACCCCAAGCGCTGGGAGTTGGTGCTTGATATCGCACATCGCCTGATCGAGCGCTTTGGCTTTGCGTTGCAAGCGAGTCACCATCGCCCGACCAAAGATGATCTTCGCTACTTCTACTGCCATCTTCTTGCGACAACCAGGCGCATGGAAGCCTCGGGGCTGACGACAAAGACGCGTGTGCTAGACGGGCGAATGAATGGCAAGGAGGAAGTCGAGTGGATCCGCGCCATGATCGCTGAGCGCATCAAGGGGCACCTTGAACAGGCTGGCATGGGCAAATCGTTTGAGCATCGGTCCTTGACGGAACGCTTGGAAGCGATGCGAGGCAACGGGATCTTTGTCCAAGGACAAGCAAGCTTTGAGCAGCTTCTGTCCCGCTATCGCCAAGAGGGGCGGCTGTTGGGCGTGCCGGATGGCCACACGGCGGAACAGGCCCAGCGCGAGCGCCCAGGACCAGGCATGGACACTTCTGCTGATGAGACTTCGCTGGCGAAGATGCCTATCATGCCGGCATCCGTTGGCAGACTCAGTTCAAGTAGGGACGACGAAGCTCGGTCAGCAGCCCAGGGAGATCCACACGGCCCTCAAGATAGTCGTTGAGCGCATCGGCCATGTGCTGATCAATACCAAAGCCAGCCGCATGCTGTTGGGCGATCCAGCCTTCAACATGGGCTTGGCGCAGTTGATGCTCTTGGTGGTCCAAAGGTAAGGTTTGCTGACTGACGGAAGAAGGCATGACGAAGGATCCAAGTGACTGATTCACTTGATTCGTATCATAAAGCGGATCTTCGTCAAGCCGACCCTAGCTGCTCGAAAAACGAGCGGTCAGAGCTTCTCGCCCTCATTGATCGCCTGATTCAAGATCTCATACCACTGGTTCATCTCGCGCTCGCTGCCGAACTTGATCGTCCAGACTGGATGATTCACATCTCGAACGCTGACCGTGATCGTTCCTTCCCGCCTTGAGTTGTGCCAGTGCTTCTCCCAAGAGCGAACATCCATCAACGGGTAGATCTTCACTGCCCTGCCGACACGAATCTTCAACCGCGACCGTTCAATCGAGATCGCCAAAGCTCCTTGTCGCCAAAAATACGAGCGATCAAACTCCCGCTCAAAGACCTCCCGCTGGTTGCGCAATCGGTCAGCACGATTGACGACGAAGGCGACCAGCACCGCTGTGCCCAGGACAAGCAAGATGAGAAACGTGCCAACGGTCATGTGAACTCCTGAGAACAGAATGGGACCATCGTTGATTGCAAACGGATGGCTACTGGACGCGACCGGTGATCTTCCAAGTGCCGCCCATCTTGGTGAACGAATAAACCCCGTCCATCTGATTGCCAAAGTCGCGACCCATGGCTCTGACCTTGGCCGTTACGTCACAGGTGTAGCTGGGCGCGCCTTCCGCCTTTTTGCACTGATTGCTCTGGAAATCTTTGATGCGCGCCTCTTCATTGCTGTTGTCTTGAACGAACAGCAGGAAGGCATGCTCCCGCTCAGACTGCGAGGGGCCACCGGAAGAGCAGCTGGCCAAACAGATTGACATCAGGCCAACCAGGGCCAAGCAAAGCTTTGACATGTGCATCTCCAAAAGAGGGAAAGGGAAGGGTGCTAGAAATCCACCAGACCGGCAGGTTCGGGACGCTTGATTGGCCGACATGCTCAATGGCTGCACGCCTCCGCACACAGCCCAGGAATGACCGGTGTTGGTGCTTGGTAGTCGCAGTTGATTGGCGGGCGGAACCATGTTACTGATAAAGTAACAGACAAGGCAAGTCGGAGACCTCATGCTCATTCATCACATTGCATGCTTGTGGTCACATTTTGGATCTGGACGACGCTCGTCTCATCTTCGCCAACCGCCTCCGTCACGCGCGCCAGAAGGCCGAGCTGACCCAGGAAGCTTTGGGGGTTGCCGCTGGACTGGCTCCTGAGGTGGCCAGGACGCGCATCAATCGCTACGAGAAGGGCGTGAACGAGTGCGATCTACGCACCGCCAAGCGCTTGGCCGACGCCCTCGGCATGCCACTGGCTGCCTTCTTCGCCGAGACCGATGAGGTCGCAGACGCCATCCAAGCGCTTGCCAAGCTCTCGGTCGAGGAGCAGCGAAAGGTCGTCGCCGAATTGCAGCTCAAAGCCCAGCGCAGCGGTGCGCCTAGCCCATAGTGCCAAGGTCCCGCTGATGTCTTGGCACGCTTCCCGTCAGACAATTCCTACACAGATGCCAATGCGCATCCGATCTAAGCGGGCTGTGTGATCCTGTAATCTTGCGAGCGGACGGTCGTTTTCAAACAAGCCAGGGATCAACGATGGAAGGCAGCACTTCATGACCGGCAAGATCAAGCTCAGTGTCGCCATCTCGCTCTTGCTCCTAGCCCTCATTGCAGGGGTCTACCTTTCCGGTCAGTTGATCTTGATGCTGTTGAAGTTGGCTGGGCCGCTCAGCGTCGGCACCTACTGGTCTTACGTGAAAGCGCTCGACCTCCCCCAGTTCGCCCCCTATGCGACCAAGATCAAGCTCGCTGGCGCCATCGGCTTCGGCGTGCCGCTTGTGGCCTGGATCGCGCTGCTGATCCCGCTGTTCAAGCCTAAGGCGGCCGCATTGCATGGCGACGCGCGCTTTGCCTCAGGCAGTGATCTGGCCAAGAAGGACATGCTCAAACCGTCGCCAACCGGCATCGTGGTTGGCAAGCATGGCGGCAAGTTGGTGCGCTTGCCCGGCCAGCAGTTTGTGATCCTGGCCGCACCCACGCGTTCCGGTAAGGGCGTGGGCATCGTCATTCCCAACCTGCTCGACTACCAAGGCTCGGTGGTGGTCCTGGACATCAAGCAAGAAAACTTCGATCTGACTTCCGGCTGGCGCAAGAGCCAAGGCCAAGAGGTCTTTTTGTTCAACCCCTTTGCCGAAGACGGGCGCACTCACCGCTGGAACCCCCTGAGCTACATCTCGCCCGATCCGGCGTTTCGCGTCTCGGACCTGATGAGTGTCGCGGCCATGCTCTACCCAGATGGGTCGGATGCCCAGAAGTTCTGGGTGAGCCAGGCCCGCAATGCTTTCATGGCGTTTACGCTCTATTTGTTCGATAGCTTGGACGATCAGATCAAGCGCAAGCACCCGAAAGACACCTGGATGTTCCCAACCCTTGGGATGCTCTATCGCGTGTCGTCTGGAGACGGGAGCGACTTGAAGGGCTATCTCAAAAAGCTCTCGCAGCGCGACTTCTTGGGTCGCGATGCCAAGATGGCCTTCGACAATTTGCTCTCGCAAGCCGAAGAGACCTTCGCCTCGATCATGGGCACGTTCAAAGAGCCGCTCAACCAGTTCATCAATCCGATCCTGGATGCGGCCACCAGCGGCAACGATTTCTTGCTGACCGATGTGCGCAAGAAGAAGATGAGCATCTACATCGGCATCCAGCCGAACAAGCTGGCGGAAAGCCGCTTGCTGATCAATCTGCTGTTTAGTCAGCTCATCAACCTCAACACGAAAGAGTTGCCGCAAAACAATCCGGCGCTCAAACACCAGTGCTTGCTGCTGATGGACGAATTCACGTCCATCGGCCGGGTCGACATCATTGCAAGCGCGGTGAGCTACATGGCCGGCTACAACATCCGCCTACTGCCCATCATCCAGAGCATGGCGCAGCTGGACGCAACATATGGCAAGGATGTCTCGCGCACCATCATCACCAACCATGCGTTGCAAATCGTCTACGCCCCCCGCGAGCAGCAAGACGCCAATGACTACTCCGACATGCTCGGCTACACCACAGTGCGCAGGAAGAACAAGTCGCACAGCAGTGGCAAGCAAAGCAGTGTGTCCTACTCCGAGACCGAGCAGCGCCGTGCATTGATGCTGCCGCAGGAGTTGAAAGCGATGGGCTTTGACAAGGAAGTCCTTCTCTATGAAGGCATTCCAAGTCCGGTGCTCTGCGAGAAGATCAAGTATTACGAAGATACCTACTTCACCAAGCGCTTATTGCCGAAAGTGAAGATTGAAGCCTTACAGATGGTCCCCGCATGAGTGATAGCACACCTTCCAATAAGCCTCAAAGTCGATTGAAGGCTGATGGCAGTCACAGTCAACAGCTGCTGCGTGATCTGGCATTGATCAATGCACGCACTGTACAGCAGTTGGGGCCACTGCAACCAGGCGTGTCCGTGGCAACGCCTAAGCGCAAGCCCAATCTTCCACGTCCAATGCAACGCCTCAATCAGGATGCTTTTATGACTCAGACCAACGATTCTTCCCCTGATTCCATCGGCGCACGACCACCAGTGCCACAAGGGTTGCGCGAAAGCTTCAAGGATTACCCCGATCACATTGCGCGGTTAGAAAACGCGCTTCAGGAGTCGGTCGATAAGCCATCGCCGATTACCCCTCCCTTGGAGTTTGCGATCTGGGCAATCGAGGGCTGTCTCGATACTTTCGTTGACGAATCACGCGAAAAGCTACGGATCGCGGAGCAAACGGGCGACCAAGAAGCAATCGCACTGGCGAAGTCGACGCATCTGCTTATGCTTCATAGCGCCTCTAAGGGCGCATGGAAGGAGCAGAACTTGATGGACTATTTTGGGTTCCCAAGTTCGAGTCATCGTCATGGCTGATGAAACCGATGTGCTACCAAAGGGGCTCCATGAGCAGATCCTACGCGAGCAAATACTAACCGCTCAAGATTTCATCAATTCAACAGCCCAGCAGCAGCCGAAAGCAATCATTTTGGGCGGTCAGCCTGGTGCTGGTAAGGGCGGTCTGGTAGCCCAGGCGAAGGCCGAGCTTGATCAAAATGCCGTCACAATCGATCCGGATGAGTTGCGCCGCCACCATCCGCGCGTTGCTGACTTTCGACGCGAAAATCCTTATGAATGGTCTGGTCGAACCCACAAGGACGCAAGCTCTTGGGCCGATGAGCTACGCGTAGCAGCGACTGCGGAGAAAAAGAACCTTATTTTCGACACCACATTGAGTGATGGAAAATGGGCGTCGGAGACGTTGATCAAAGGTCTGCAAGAGCAGGGCTATGAGGTCGAGGTGCGTGCTGTTGCCTCTCCTAAGTTGGAGAGTGAGCATGGTGTCGATGAGCGTTTTACGGCCAACACCGACAGGCAAGGCTACGGTCGCCATGTGCCTGAGGGCGCGCGTGATGCAATCTACGGAAAGCTGCCTGTCAGTTTGGATACCATCCATGCGAACAGCAACGTGCCGATCCGCATCTTCAATCGTGAGGGCATCGAGCTTTACGACAGTCGCGCTGATGCACGCATGCCTGGTCAAGCGTTGGAAGAAGCACGCAACGCACGGCTTAAAGATCCCGCTTTCACCGAGCATCTTCGGGAAGCCTGGCAAAAGCAAGTCGATTGGCACCGTGACTTGCCGGACCATGTCCAAGAGATCCCGAAATCTGATCCTGATGTCCAAGCAAAACTGCTTGAGGAGCATGCCAAGCTCCGGGTGAGCGATGTGGTTGCTAGTCGCATGGAAGGCATTGCCACCATCGACGAACTTGTGCGGCCAGGTGCTCCACCTGCACGCGTGCCTGTGCCGGAACCTGAAATCCCAGGCTTGCGTCGCGCCGGGATGACAGCAGGGCTTGCGGGTTTGGGTGTTGCCGCTACCGCCTACGATGCGTCGCAGGCCGGAGAGCGTGTGGGCACGCTGTTGGCACAAGACAACCTCACCGCTGCACGCTCAGAAGCGTTGCACTTTGCTGCCCGAGGCGCGGGCGGCTGGGCGGGAGGCGCCGCTGCCGCTGCCGTTGTTGGCACAACCGGTGCAGGCCCTGTCGCGTTGGTAGTTGCCGATGGTTATCTGTTCAGTGCCGCTGCCGACAAGGCCGCGACCTTGTGGGACAACCGCCAGATCTACACACAGACCGATAAGCAGGGCGTGAGCTGGGAGTTCAACGGCAGCCAGTGGCTTCGCCAAGAAAAAGCCGACTTGCAAGACGATGGCGTGGATGCGCCGCAGAAGCAGGCCATGTTCGCGCTGCCCGAAAAAGCGCGTGAGCTGAACTATCACGCCAGTGGCGAAGCGACCGAACAGGCACTGGGCAAGGTGCAGCCCAGTAATCCCTATGTGCAGCCATCCAGTGAGGCAGATGCTGCGCATCTTTACGCACGGGATTGGCGGCATGATCCGGCAAGTGGCCAGTGGTCTCGGATGGTCGCCGACGAAGTTGATCGGAACGATCGGCCCATCTGGACGGTGGATCCAGCAAGCCCTGAGCGCAATGCCGCGTTGGACCAGCAAGCAGCCCAGGTGGTTGACGCCAACATCGCCCGAGGTCCGGCTGCGATTGCAGCAACCTATCAAGCTGCGTATCAGCGCAATGGTTGGGGGGACTTCGGCCCCGTGCCAGCGGCCGTGCAAACAGCCTTGAACCCGGACTCGTTGCAAGCCTCGGACGGCAAGCAGTATCAGCGCGATACGCAAGGTCAGTGGCGCCATGACGGCGTTGCTGCCGAAGGCAATGTCCCGTTGGAACTCAACGCAACGCGCGAACGCTTGCAACCGGCATTGGAGCAGCACGCGCAGGCGTTGGCACAGATGCCTGCAAGGCAAACGCCAACGCCACAGCAGCAAGACCAGGCCAATACCGAAGCGACCTATGCCGCCTATGGCGTTGCGCCCAATGCCCAGACTGCAGGCGCGATCCAGCTTGCGGTGCAAAAAACCCGTGAGGCAAACGGGATTGATGCCGCGACCAGCTCTTTGGCGTTGGAGCGTGATGCGACCGGTCAATATTCGGTGGACAGCCCCATCCAGCATCTGAGCCGTGACGCCGATGGTGCTGTGCGCGTTGCGGCAACCACCAGCACCGCCGACATCCATCAGGCACTCGGCGAGGTGCAGTCACTTCGGCAGGAGCAGCCGCCTTCGGCCGGTGCACCAGACCTGCGCATTGATGCGCAATCGCCCCAAGAGCGCGATGCCTACGAGCAAGCATTGCGCGAAGCCAATCGGCAAGGTGTCTCCACGCAAGAAGTACAACAAGCTGCGAGCTTTGCAGCAACGACCGCCACCGCTCCGCGTGTGGATGAAACCCAAGCGCCTCAGGCAGCCATTGACGCGCAGCGGGATCAAGACGTTGCACGCACACCCGACGCGCCTGCCGTTGTGGAGACGGCAACGCCTGTTCCGGTCGTGATGCCTGCATCCCTCAATGTGCAGGCGCAGGAAGAGCCGCGCCCGGTCGCTAAGCCCGCCGAACCGAAGCCCGAGCCTGTCCCGCAACGCGAACCCCACGAAATCCGAACACCTGAGGTTGCCGCAACCCCGACAGCCGGCGCAGTCCAGCCTAAGGCGGAGGCATCGGTTCCAACGGCAAGCGTGTCTGCGCCGGGCGTTGGATCGGCATCATCCGCTTCGACCGTTCCCGATCAAGTGTCTACTCAGGCCACTGTGCCGACGCAGCCGCTGGCATCAAGTGAGGTGGAAGGGCTGCGCCTTGGCGACCGAGGGCAGGAGGTCGAGTTCTTGCAGTATCGCTTGCAGCAAGTAGATGCCCGGGGTCCGAACGGCCAGGCCGTGCCGCAAGACGGGCACTATGGTCCAGAGACCGAACATGCCGTGAGGCAGTTCCAGCAAGACCATGGGTTGCCGGCAACAGGCGTTGCCGGCCAAGACCTGGATGCGGCGTTGTCCCAGGCACAACACGCGCGCCGAGATGCCTCGAAACCCACAGCGCCGACATCGGCGAATGCGGCGGTGGAGCAGGGCAGTGAGCAGCAAGCCCGAGCAGGCACGCCACAGAACGATGCGCCATCGGCTGTTCCATTGCAGGCAGAGCAGCAAGAGGCGGTGCGAGCGCCGTCGCCGGCAATTCCAACGCAAAGCGAAGTGCCGGCGCAGATCGTATTGCCGGAGCGCCAACCCGCTGCCTATGCGTCGTCGCCAGGTTTTGGTGGGACAACTGCCCGCTCTAACGCACACGAACACGATGAGGATCGGATCGAGCAAGCAAGGCCCTCCCAAGATGTCGCTCAGCAGGCGTTTCCCTCTGATCATCGGGATTACGCGTTGTTCTCTGCCATCCAGGCGCAGCTCCCGAAAGGCACGTCCGATGAGAAGACGGCCGAGGTATTGCATGCTGTCAAAGAGTCAGGGATTGAGCGCGCGGATGAACTCCGGAACGTGACCATCCAAGATGATGTCGCCTTTGTCTTTGGCAAAACGCCGGGCTTTCATTCGGAAACCTCGCTCAACACGCCATCGCCGGGCATCAATGAGACCTTGCAGAAGACAGAGGCAATGGATCAGCAACGGGTGCAGGAGATGGTGCAATTCCAGCGCGAGCGCGAAGAAATCGACAAGAACCCAACAGGCCCCGTCATGACGCTTGCTGGCCACTCTCAGCAGCAGGCGATGTCTGGCGGCGATGGGGGCAGTGGTGGTGATGGGGGCGGTGGCTGACGCATTGAGCGTAGGATTCATGCTTCGACCCAGCAATGTGTGGCTGCGCTTTGCGCAACGCACCTTCGCTTGACGCAAGCCTTGGTTGCTGAAAAAGCAATAGCGTGGGGCCTGCGAACTTAGGTTTGGCGCCAATGCCAACGCCAGATCAACAAAATGCAAATGTAATTTTAATGTCTGCGCGGGTAGCCTCAACTCACGCAAGTTGTGCAGTAGATCTCGAAGTGTAGGTGCTATGGATAGCGAGTCAGGTCAGACGGATGACGCAGAACAACCGCTCTTTCGCAAGCGGAAGGGGCCGGAGACAACTTCCACACTCGGCGACCTAAAAGATGCGTTTCCCTCGTCCATCCGGATCTGGATTGGCTGTGGCTGTGTGCTTTTCCTCTTGCTGGCCACGTTTGTTCTGACCGCGTCCTACTCCAAGCGGGAGCACGTGTCGGGCCAGATCATTTCGACACATGGGCGAGTGGATATCCGCAGTGGAACGCCTGGCCTCATCCTGTCGACGACATTGAAGCCCAATGCCTTGGTCAAGAAGGGCCAAGTGCTTGCGGAGCTGTCAGCCGACATCACCGACGAAGCGGGTCGCTCTTTGTCCGATGAGACGATCAAGCGTGCGCTCACCCGATCAGAAGAGCTGACCAAGGAGCAATTGCAGACGCATGACTTTTCTGGCCAGCGCGAGCGGGAACTGACGCGTCAAGTCGAAGAAACGACCGGCGCGATGCAGGAAGTCGCTCGCAAGATCTCAATCTTGGAAAAGAAATACGCCAAGAACAAAGAACTTTTGAAGACCATTGAGCCGCTGCTTGCTGAGAAGTATGTGTCCAAATACACCTACCTCACCTACGAAAATGCTCTCTTGGATGCAGAGGCGGAGATCCAGGATGCCCGCGCGCAGCAGTCCACACTTCGTAATCAGCGTGCCGCATTGCTGGGTGAAATCACCGAGATAAAGACAGCCGCCAGCAGACAAGCGAGTGAGATCGAGCGTGAGAAGTCCACGATCGAAGATCAAGTGGCCAGAGCCAAGTCCGATCGGCTGCAAACCATCACTTCACCCTTGAGCGGCACTGTTGCAGCAATCTATGCATCCCAAGGTCAGCGCATTGGCACCGACTCGATCATCGCGTCCATCACCCCAAGCGAGTCGGTGTTCGAAGCCGAAATCCTCATTCCTTCCAGGGCCATCGGACATGTGAATGTCGGCACCGAGGTGCTGCTCAACATCGCCGCATTCCCGAAAGCAAAATATGGCGCCATCCAGGGGCGCATCGCATCGCTGTCAACGCAAACGAGTCCCCTCGGTGAGTTGGAGCGCCGCTATGGTCGCCAGTCGCCCACTGAGCCGGTTTACACCGCCAAAGTCGCCTTGCCTTCCCAGACCATTGGAGTTGCCCAAGAAGCGAAGCCCTTCCTGCCGGGCATGGAAGTGGACGCGGAACTGATCTTGGAGGGCCGCAAGATCTGGGAGTGGATGTTTGACCCCTTCCAAACCATGGGATCGCGCTTAACGGGTGAAAAGCGATGAAGGACGTCTTGACACCATCCGCCGATGGCGATGCCGAGCCGGATCGCTCTGCTGAACCAAGCCTGGTGTTCTCCTCGAAGCGCCGTGTGCCGCATATCCGTCAGACGGAGTCGAGTGAGTGCGGCCTGGCCTGCATTGCGATGCTGCTCTCCTACTACGGCCATGAAACGAGTCTTGGGGAGCTTCGCAACCGCTTTACGGTGTCAACCAGTGGGGCAACGCTCGCCTCGCTGATTGAAATCGCTGATGCCAACGGGCTCACGACGCGTCCGCTTCGCTTGGAGCTTTACGAACTGCCCAAGCTGTCGTTGCCTTGCATGGTCCACCTACACCACGGGCACTTTGTCGTGCTGACGGCTGTGAGGGGAGGGCATGTTCACATCAGCGATCCCGCAGCGGGCGTCAAAAAAATCAAGCTCGATGAGTTCGATGAGCTTTTTAGCGGCATTGCGTTGGAGGCGCATCCGGGTCCGGCCTTCAAGAAGATCAAGAGCGTGCCATCAGTGTCGCTTCGCGATCTGGCAGGCTCGCTTCGGTCCCTGGTGCCCGCGTTCTGGGGTGTGGGCATCTTGGCGCTCTTCTTGGAAGGCTGTGCGCTGATTGCGCCGCAATATCTAAGACTGACCATGGATCAGGTGCTCAGCGTCAAGGACGATGGTCTGGTCACCACATTGGCTATCGGCTTTTCGATCGTGCTCCTGGTCCAGCTCGTCTTGACCGTTGCCAGGAAGTGGACCTTGCTGTGGATCTCTTCGACCACTAGCTTACGGTGGAGCAGCAACTTGTTCCGCCACCTCGTGTCGCTATCCCAGTCGTATTTCGTAAAGCGGCACACCGGGGATATTTCAAGCCGCTTCCAGTCGATCTACTCCATCCAGCAGTCACTCACGACGAAGATGATGGAAGCGGTCATCGATGGGGTGATGTCTTTCCTCATGTTGTTGCTCTTGATGAGCTACGACGCGCCGCTTGCCTTCGCCTTGTTGGCTTTCACCATTGCCTATGTAGGTTCGCGCTACGCCTACTACGCCAAGCTCAAAGAAGCCAACCTTGATCAGATCAACATTGATGCACGCCGGCAAAGCTTGCTCTACGAAACGGTCCGAAGCATCCAGCCCATCAAGCTGTTCAACAAGTCAGCGCTTTGGGCATCGCGCTTCACGAACTACAGCGCGAAAGCCACCAATGCGACCATCGGAGCCGAGCGTATCCGCATTGGGTTCGATTCCGTCCAGCTTCTCATCCAAGGCCTGTGCCGCATTTTCGTGATCTGGGAAGGCACCCGGCTGGTGCTCAGTGGGGATATGACGGTCGGGGTGTTGACGGTCTTTTTGATCTACGCGACCCAGTTCAGCCAACGCAGCATCAATCTGGCCGACTACTTGATGCAGCTCCGGCTGCTTCGCTTGCACACCGAGCGCATTTCAGACATCACGCACAGCGAGCCTGAGTCGTTTCTGCATGGCAACGGCGCACTGGAAGACGCTGCGCCCACCATTGCAATTGCCAACGGCTATTTCCGCTACTCGTCTACGGACAAGTGGATCATGAGCGCCTTGCAGCTCAGGGCCCCGGCAGGCCAGGTGATTGCAATTGTCGGGAACTCAGGCGTGGGTAAGACCACGCTCATCCGCGTTCTGGCGGGGCTTGAAGATCTTCAAGTCGGGGACTTCTTAGTCAATGGAGAGGATCTGCGGAAAGTCGGTAAGTCGAGCTACCGGAGCAAGGTCAGCATCGTCATGCAGGGAGACAATCTGTTGTCGGGAACGCTGTCGGAAAATATCTCCATGTTCGATGAGCACATTGATCAAGAGCGTCTTGTGCAGGCTGCGAAATTGGCATGCATCCACGACGATATTCAGCGTATGCCAATGGGCTTCAACACCAGAGTCGGCGACCTGGGAAATACGCTGTCAGGTGGTCAAAAACAACGGGTCTTCTTAGCCAGAGCCTTCTATAGGCGCACCAAGTTGTTGTTGATGGATGAGCCAACGACTGGGATTGATGAGCAGATGGGCATACAGCTGATGAAGAATATCAAGAGCATCGGCGCGACCACAGTCATTGTGACGCATGACAAGAACATCTCTCGGATGTGCGATATGCACTATCTCTTCGTGGGCGGAGCTCTAAGGCCCTTGATCAAAGAGCAGCCTAGCAAATTTGAACGGGACGAGGCCGGGGAAACGGCTGAGAAATCCAGCCAACAATGAGGGGTTGTAACGCTTATCAAAATAAATTCGAGGGAAAAGGCGGCAAGGCGCATTCAATGAAAAAAACGATCAGAAAAAAAATCTACTCACAGGATGGAGTGCTGTAATGAGAGAATTGACAAGCGAAGAGCTGTTCTTAGTCGCAGGTGCGGCAGCCGCTGCGGACGTCGATCCAAGCGAGCCGCCTACGCTGCCGCCAGTGGTTGTTAACCCGCCACCTTCGGGGCCACCGTCGCTTCCACCCTCTCCGCCGATCGAGTTCCCGACACCGCCTCCGGGAGGTGGTGGAGGTGGAGTGCCTAACCCATTAGACAAGAATACGACCACGGATCTTGGAGCAGAGGTTGATATTTTGGTCAACAAGTCAGCGACCTTAGAAGGACTTGTTCAGTTGGCGCAGGCGAAAGGTTTTCAAATAGCGACCACGGATACATATTCTCGGACCGATTATGCTGCTACGGGCGGCGGAACGGTTTACATCAAAACCTATGCCAGCGCGAGTGACACCGCGTCCCAATTAACGCATGAATTAGGGTATTCACTTTTTGATGGGGAGTGGAATACTGTAACAGATCGAGCATCGGCCATTAATATGGGTTTGGCAACTGAAGGTGAAGCAACAATCTACTCCATTGCGGTCCAGAGAGAGCTTACCGCACAGGGTATTGGTTTTAACATTGCCGCAGATCCCGCCAATGTAGCTTCTTACAACGCCACATATGACGCATATAAAGCTGGCCAGATAGGCTGGGATGCCGCTTCAGCGCAAATCGGCGAGTCTTTCAGGAATGGCGAGCATATTGATGTGAATGGAACCCCGGATAATAAAAGTGATGATATTACCTATGAGCAATACTATGGGAACTATTGGGACAGTAGGAATCCCGCTGGGGGCTGATGACATAGTATGAGGATCCTGAATTTATGAGGGTGTCTGGCATGATGTTTTCGAAAAAAATGGCGTTTTTGGTAATTCTCAATTTTTCTGCGGCGATGAGTGTGCACGCTGAAAATAAGGATTCTCAATTGAATTTGGATGAGGTTGTTAGTAAATTTTATAATCCTGCTAAGCCGATCAACTATGAAACTTTCCGTGATATCGGGTTCAGTGATTTTCGGCAAGTGAGTTCAAGCCGGTCCTTGAATATTGCTTTTCGTTCAGCTGCATTGAAGACAAAGGATCAGTATGGAGTCTCCTTTGTTGAGTTCAGGGTTCCACCTGAGCTCGACAAAGGAGTGAGCTTTGCGTATATGGAATTGACGCCCGGACGTTGTTATGAGGTTTCTAAGATCAAGCAGAAATTTGCGCTCACTCCATATGTCCTGCCACCCAATCCCTATGCGCCACTCGCCGATGCCAGCAAGGAGGTCTTTTACAAAACCGATCTTGGTGAAACATCTGTGTATGTGAAAGCGAGTTCAAAGGGTGAGTGCTTGCTTGGGCTAACGAGAAGTCGAAACTAGGAGGTTTGCTGGCGCTAGCCAATTAGGCATCTATCTAATTGGCTAGCGCTGAGATAAGAAGCCGACAGGCTTGGCGTGAAACGATGAGTTCAAGCATTACATAGTCATAAGCAGCCGCTATGGGCTTTGGGAGGCGATTGCGTGATGTCACTACGGCTCGGGCCGCGCTCTGAGGGTGTTGCGAATGATGAGCGAGTAGACAAAGAGGGCAGGCACGCATGTCAAGCAGATGCCAATGAAAAACATGCCATAGCCCCGGATTTGTCCGTAGTGGGTTGTGAGATAAGCCACTGCAAGGCCTGAGAAGCCGGCAAGCACCCTGCCGAAGATCGAGTAGAAGCTGGTTAGCCAAGCGTAGTGCTCTCCTGCGCGTCCAAGCGTGACCAGCTTTGACATGTAAGCAACCAACGCGATGCCGGTATAGCTACTGGCAAGGTTTTGAAAAATAACGCTAGCCCAAAGCAGTTCAGCAGACCGCTCATTGGACGAAAGCAATGCAAGAACGAGGAGGGCAAGGGCTTGGAGAGCTGCGCCAACAAGAATGGTCGTGCTCAAAGACATGCGCTTCAAGCTAGTGCCTGCAGCCAAAATTCCGAGGAAGGCCGCTGGGATCCCAAGCCAAATATGCAGGGATCCGACCACGCTCTTTCCAATGCCAAGGGCATAGAAGAAAGGATTGATCATGGGACCCAGAAGAATATCCGGTAGGCGATAGCAGCCAATGAAGACGATGACCGCGATCCATCCTTGGAGCGTGGAGGGTCGAAGGGATATCAGCGTAGACCCCTGCTTCTTCGCACTCGCGCGATCTGGGGTGAGAGCGCTATCGGGGGCAGATCGCAGAAAGAGCGTTCCGCAGATCGGCACCAACATCAGGGGCAGCAGAATTGCATAAGCAACTTGCCAGGACAGCCGCGCTGCGAGCAAGAACACCAGACCGTCGCTCAACAGCAGAGCAATGCGGTAGCCAAATTGGTAGGCAGTGAGGAGCTTGGCTGGCTGCTGGTGCACTGCCTCTTGTTCGATCCGGAACGCATCGACTGAGGCATCCAGGGTCGCACCGCCAAAGGCTGCTGCGATGCAGCTCAGTGCAATCAGCGGAAGGCTGCCAGCGACAACGCTCAGGACAAGGCCTAGGAGAGAGATGGCGACCATGATCGAAGACAAGACAATCCAGCCTTGACGGTGCGACATGGTGCTTCTAACGACCGGCGCACGACGTTGGTCGAGATGGCGGGCCCATAGGAATTTGAGAGAGTAGGGAAGTGCGGTCCAAGCCAAGGCACCGATGACTGCGATCGAAAGCGACTTTTCGCTGAGCCAATAGCCTAAGGTGCTGCCGATCAGCGGATAGGGCAAACCAGAACCGAAGCCCAGGAACAAAAATCCAGTCCAGGCCTTGGTCGACCTTGATGTCACTTCGTGCATAGGCTGCAACTGCCTTGTCGCTTCGGTTCGTCCATTCGTATCAAGGAAGCAACGTGTCTTCCTCAGCTATTTTTGCGAAGTCTGTGGGTCTTGGTTCCCAGCATAGCGCCCGTCTTATCTCGCACCAAGCGATGCGCTTGCTTGAAGTGAGGGCGCAAGCGATGCCGGAGTGCTCTCGCCAGGCGTCGGTGATGCCCTGGCATAGCCACGAAATCCAAGATCCAGAGTTGATCACCTTCGTTCCAGTCGCTAATTGGCAAGAACGGCGGATCTTGCAGAACCAAATGACTGGCGGTTTCAGGCGTCAGATAAGCCCATAAGGCGTAGCCGGTCCAGACCCCGTCTTCGTCTTTAATCGTGACGAGCTGGTCTAGGCGAATTGCAGGCCATAGCCACACATAAGCCGCTGCGATACTGAACTTCTTGCGGTCAGTCTTGAACAGGAGTTGCATTGCCAGGCCAAGCGCCTGCGCATCAACGGCATTAGGTTGCATGGGCGGTGGTTGAGCTCAATGTTTGCGCTGCAACTGCAGCGTCCGGGAAGGTGAGCAGTGCGGCAGCGATTGATGCACGCCCGTTCAAGCTTAGACCTACCAGGTAGCTGGTGGGTTCGCAGTCGACACGCGCGACGGTTCGATGGCCAGAATTGGTGATGCCGAGTGTCTCATCTGCGACTTCGGCACCGAAGATCAGTGTTCCCCCACGCACGCGTGGCCCCTCCAGCTGGGCTGTATAGGCCATACGATGCGTATCAAAGAAATACAAGGCGGTGGACACGTGATCGCTTGCGTAGCCCAAGACAAGCCAGTGTGGTGGTAAGCCTTTCCAGACACGGCGTGAGACCGCGACCTCGGTTGCGATAAAGGCCGAGACCCGCTCGGGTCCCGACGACCGATCGGCCAATATCGACCGCACCAGCTTGATCGCTCGGCGCTTGGAGACGCGATAGGAAAGGCGTGGTCGTGGTCTCAGCCAGCGGTTGGCGGCACAAAGATGGAGAGCTGCGTTCGGAAGTGCGCGCAGGAGCGAGTTGATCTCCTCGCCTGTCTGAGAGCCCTGGGTTGCTTTGCCTTTGATGTGGTCAGAGAGCCAATCGTGGCGCTCATCGTGCTTTGTGGGCTGATCGAGCGCATAGTCAATGCGCTGTTGCTCGCGGTAGTAGCGCGCAATGAGCGCTTTGAAATGCAACGCCTCTGGGCTTGACTGAGGCAAGGCACACGCTTCTGCACAGTGATGGAGAAACGCAGCTTCCATGTGATGCTCGATCTGGATGAGCAACTGATCGATGTTGGCGATTGCCTTGTCAAAGCGGGAATACTTCTTGAAGAAGTAGGCAAGCGAGGGAAGCGAGTGGCGAACATCACGCATCTCATCGCCGAAGAAGTGACGATGCCCATCGGTGCCACGCTTCCAGGTGGGAACTGCGCGGAAGCCGCCGAAATCCAGAAACTGCGCGTTCGATGTGATGTTGTCGCTTGTCGGGCGTCCGGTCCAGAGGCGATGCGCGCGACTTGCGGCAATCTGCTCGGCAAGGCGGAGGTAGAGCGCAGACAAGTCAACGCCTAGGTCATTGGGTTTGCCGGCATCGCGCTGCGTGTGTTCGTCGGCAAAGTGGATGGCATCTTTGACCCGCAAGCTATCTTGAAATTGATCGCTGTTTGCACTGCCTGATGTCCCGAAATACAGGCTGCGCTCGAAATGCGCCAAGCGCAGGAAAGCAGGCCTGATCAGAATGGCGCACCGCTCCGGTTCGTCGGCATCGGTGCGCGCCAGGGAGAAGCCGGCATCAATGATGGCAACGATGGGGACTGCCCTATGGGGGAGTTCTGCGTTGAGGATTTCGCTGGCGACTGCCTCGCGAATGGCATCGTAAAGATAGAGACAGCCATGGGAGTGTGACCAATCATGGGCCTCGGAGACCAATGGCGTGGGGCCGGTTCCTTTGGCGATGAGCATACCATCGGAGCCACAGCGGCCACTCCCTCCGTGGATTGCCCCACCGCTCCCACCATAGCGATCAGCGCCCAGTGTCTGTCCGCCGAAGGTGCCGGCAACGCAGTGAGCTTCGATAGAGGTCACGGCAAAGCGCTCAAGCAAGGACGCTGAGATGCGGGCCCGAGTTGGCGCGTCGTGGATGGCTATGCCTAAGTCGTGAAGCCAGCGCTCATTGAGCCAGAGCAAAGAAGCATCCGGCAGTCTTCCCACTGGAAAGGGCACGAGCATTGAGGTGCTCACGCTGGCAAGGCTCAACAGGTTGGGGTCGTTCTTGTCATCCATGTCCCAGTAGTCATTGGGCATTTCGCTTCCTTGTTTCCGCAGCTGTTGCGACTTAGCGTTCGATCGGCGTTGGTGATGCTACCAACCTGACGGCAATTCGTCTGCTGCTGCTTGGATTTCCCGAGGCCACGGGACATCACTTCTGCATGGACAGTCAGCATAAAAACGACACATGGCGTGAGGGCGTAATCAGATTCGTACAGGTCTCATTCATTCTTTGGTATAACTAATATTTATATGTAAAAGAGCCATGGTTGATCCAACTGTGGCGAAAACAAATTCAAAGAAAAATTAAAGAGCAAGAGCGCACTTATGGTTTCTGCTTTGCAGAAACCGTGCGCCAACGCTGCGCGTCGGTGCGGTGGCTTTCGCCACCTCGTTGCCTATGTTTCGCTAGGCAACACAGCCACTTCAAAACCTCGTGACCGAGGTCTCTGTGCTGTCGAGTTCGCTTTTCTCTCGACGGGCGATGTTCTGCCGCTTCTATGTGTGCTCCACAAACAGGAGTTTCACAAATGGCAATTTATCACGCAACAATGAAGTCTTTCAGCCGAGGCAACGGCGACTCGTCGGTCGCAGCAGCGGCTTACCGCGCAGGGTTTGATCTGCTCGATATGAGCACAGGGCTTGGCCACAATTATTCCCACCGAGGCGGTGTCGATTTCCATCAGATGCTTGCGCCGAAAGGAGCGCCCAAGTGGTGCTTTGATGCACAGTATTTTTGGAACGCGAACGAAGCGGCCGAAACCCGCAAGAACGCACGCGTTTGCCGAGAAGTCGAGGTGTCGCTTCCGCACCAACTTGATCCACACCAACGAAGAGTGCTCGCCTTGGCGCTGGGTCAATTGCTCGTCGAGTGCTTCCAAGTGGCCGTCCTCGTTGCGGTCCACACGCCAAGTAAGCTTGGCGATCAGCGCAATCACCATGTGCATTTGCTGATGTCAGCACGACAAGTCGGACCTGGTGGGCTGGGTGAGCGCGCCTGTGCTGAGTTTGACGCCCGCCAAGGCGGGGGAACGCGAGCACTGCGGCAAATCCGCAAGGACATCGCAACCGTCATCAACGCGCATCTGAAAAATGCTGGCAATACCGCCCGAGTGGATCATCGAAGTCTCCGAGCACAAGCACACGAAGCCGCGCGCAATGGGGAGTTTGAACGCGCCCGCGAACTCACGCGCCGGCCTGGCAAGCACTTGGGCAAAGCCAAAGTGGCGGTGATGCGCAAAACGAAGTTCACAGCAGAAGTCAGAGGGGCAGGTGGTCGAGAAGCAGCACTGGCGCTTTCAAAGCTTGTTGCTGAGCACATGAAAAAAAGCGGTAGCTTCGTGCACGAAGTGCCACCGTCCCACAGTCATGCGGCAGCACTTCGGGATCTGGCCAGCGCAAAAGAGTCTGGATTGGAAGGGCGCACAGCAGGTGGGCAGGGGCGATTGTCAGGCGCAGAGCGGGTGCGCCAGATCAAAGAGCGCTTGGCGCGTGCGCCAGCGCCAAGCGCGCGTCTCTACACGCCTTACAGCGGTTAAACCCGACATCTTGGTCGCGTGACGCGTCTGGCTCGTTCCTCGGGCCGAAAAGACGCGGAGGTGCTCAATGCGGAAGCGCAGCTCATCGAAGACTGGCTCGAAGCGCAACGGGAGGTCGCGCAGCAGTCTTTGGAGGTGTTGCGGCAGATCCCAGGGATCCAGATTGAGCAGGAATTTCAGCAAGCGTACGGGTCGCTGATCTGCCGGCGGGTCGACAGCTACGCCACCAAGCCGTTTCTGTTCGAGGACACGGAGATGCTTGCTCGCTCAATCAGCAAGTATGCCCATACGCTGGTGCGACCCTACAAAGCGCGTTTGGCCGTGCTGGATGCGCAAGCCAAGCTTGTTGAGCAAGAAGGCAGCGGAGACGCGCAAGCGGTGGCGAGGGCACGCCAGCGTTTGGGGAGGGCAAAGGTGCATGTCTCTCCTCGTATCCAGGCCATCCAGCAATGGCGCATCAAGCGGGCTCGAAAGGCGATGGTGGAAGCGGCTGAGGCTTTGGAGAAGAATTTTGCCCCACAGCCGATCGAGGTGCTGACGCCTGAGGCATCTGGCGATGATGCGCTTCCACCACAGGCCGAAGGTGATGCCGGGCATTGGGAGTTGAAATTCCGTCCGCCCAAGCCAGGCCTATGACGGCTCAGATAACTCTGACCGTTGACCGCGCAGCAGACCGATGGTGCGCCTAGGCATTTGGCTGGAAGCTAGGGGCGTCGCAGAAGGCTCCCGCCAAATGATCGGAACAACGCCGCCCGCCATTGGCACCCGGCGCCGAGACTGAGGCTTCCACGCTAGCGACAAAGGAGCCCCGCATGCGGGGCTCTTTCTGTTGCAGCCCGAGTGCTACGGCTTTGCGCATCGATCTGTTGAAGTGCAAGGCAAATCAACTTCTGCATCCTGAGGCAGTTGACGTGGCTTCCTGTCCCGTAGACGAACTTCTCCTACTTTGCGAAGCTGTGCTCTACGGAACAGGGGAGGCTAGATACATGGAGTTTGTAGGTAAACCCATCACGGGTGAGATGATTTATAACAAGCATGCTGCTGCCATCGCAGACTGTTCTGAGGTCAAGGTTGCAATTGCCTACGCCACGAAGCCATCCGGCGAGATCCTGCTGTTTGACGACTGCCTCACCAAGGGAAAAAAGCTGACGTTCTATGGCCGCGTCGACGGGTCATGCCCCATCGATCTGCGTATTCTCGACTGGTTCTTGCGTCGTGCATCGCCAAACTTAGTGTGCCATCTTGTGCCGCACTGGCTACACGCTAAAGTGATTTGGTGGGTGGGCCAAGGGGCTTACATCGGTTCGGCAAATCTGACCGATCGGGCATGGTTCAAGAACTTCGAAGCTGGGGTCTACATCAAGCACGAAGAGCTTGAGCACTTTGGGATGGTGCTCCAACTTGAAGCATTCTTCGATGGCCTTGCGCAGAAGTCGTTCCCACTCGATAGAGAGGAATATGAGCGTCAGATCAAACAGGAGAAAAGGAGGGAAGATCTAGTCGGCAAGCTCAACAAGATCGAGAGTGAATTCGAAGACGATCATTGGAAGCTGAAAGACCGCACACCTCCTATCGCCCCTACGCCAAATCGAAAGGCGCGCGAAGCTAAGATCGCAGCTTTCCAAGCCGAATGGTCTCGCACACTCACCTTGATCCGAAATGTTGGCGCTCGTGTTGCGCTTGATGAGAATCGCCCCAGTTGGATTTCATCAGATGTGCCTCAAGGCGTTCAAGGTGATCAGTTCCTTCACGCCTACTATTATCAAGTCGTCAGGCCTCATACTGAAAAAGACGCTTACGAACGCGAATTCCGAAAGAACCGTCTCGATCCAGAGGTTGCACTACGGAGTGGACTGGCCTGGTGGAAGGCAGGCGAATATGAGCATGAGCATGAGGAATCTACGATTTATACGTCGGCGCCGTTGCTGCACGAGCTTCTTGCGCGAGGCAGGATCACCACGCTCACCGAAGGTGAATGGGTCGATGCCCTTACCCGCGTATACGCTTTTGGCGATCATGCGATGAAGATCAGCAACCCATACTTGCGCTTGGGCACCGATCCAGGCAGCCAAGCGAAGAGTGAAGCCTTGGCGCGGATACTTTGGAAGCACCAGTCTGGGAACGGCATGACTGCGCCCGAGGTGCTTGATTTCGTAATTTGGGGGAATGGCGATGTGGCCGAGCGTATTTGGCTAGCGAGCCATGATCCCGCCTACAAGCTTGCACACATTGGCACTAGTATCTTGGGTGAGGTGGTGGGTTGGGCCCGTCCGACTGACTACCCACCGCGTAACTCACGCACGAGTAAAGCGCTTCGAGCGCTTGGGAACGACGTCGATGTTCTCGTCTAGCAGCCAAAACTCACCACTGGGCAGGGCTCATTGGACACAATTGTGCGTTGACACGCGAAGCCGCGATTAGCTAGAACACCAACGCAAGACAATCAGAACAAAGACAATAAGCGCGATCCAAGCTCCTGCGCTCATGCGTTTGGGTGAGCTGGTTCTGCGAGGTCCCGGTGATACCTGATGAGAGCTGGGGCGGGGCGCGGACCCAGTTGGCCTTGGAACAGCCTGAGGCATCTGTCGCTGCATCCTTTGAAGGACTTGAGCGTTAGGAGTGCTCGGCGGGGGAAGTGGCTTGGGAGCTTGTTGGCTCGTGCTCCGAGGAACTGTATTTCCCGCTCCACCCATACCCTTGAGGATGTTTTCATTTCGACCAGCGGTAACAACAGGTGCTTTCCCGCCGCGCAATCGGAAGCGCGCTTCTACCTCTGTAAGTTGCTTGATCTGACCTGGATTTTCGATGCTAATGCCGATGCTGATATACGATATCTTCCCGGCTTGACCGTGATAGGGCGGCTCTACCAGGCCGGTCACGCTGACCCAACGGCCATTCCAGCTGCTGTTGGGCTCCGAGGGGAACTGCCGCAATGCCTCAGACCAAATTGAAAGTTTTACGGACTTGCCTGTCCAATCGCCAAAATTGATGAAGATGAAAGGCTTTTTGTTCCTGCCGTATCGTTTTTGAGTGACATCAACGATCCTGCCAATCAACTCCACGCGGCTGCCGACCTGAGCTTCGACTTGGGCAAAGTTCGCCGCATCACAGACCGTATAAGGGCTTTGGTAGGCAATGTCTTTGGGCTTGCCCTGTGGGTTGAACACAATTGTGTTCGGTCCGAGTCCGCGCTGAACACGGAAGTCGGCAAGTGTCGGAACTTGATCAAAAGGCCCATCCGCAAGCTGCGCAAGCGACTGCGCGGGAACCTTCAACCCCGGAAGGCCTAGAACTTGATTGAAGATGACAGAGGTGCCGGGGTCAAGGAAGTCGTTCCGCCGAAAAACGATAGCGCTGGGTTCGGAGTTCGAGGCTTTCCAAAGTCCCGGAGATACGGTCAGGGCCTGTAAAGCGACATCAAGTGTGATGAAAGAAAAGCGATCAAGCTGCTCGTTGAAATTGGACGCCGTGCGCTTAGGGTGCTGGAAGTTGGCTTGGCCAAGTTCAGTCGCACCACTTCCACGCAGGGCTTCGACAAACATGCCGTCATAGTCAATGAGCTGGACGGAACTACCGTCTGCGTTGACCATCAGGTTCTCAGGCTGAATGTCGCCATGAGCAATCTGCTGTGCTTCCAAATACGCGGAAAGAGCTGCAAGCGCCTGACGAAGCTTGGTTAGCGCAGCAGCATTTCCGTGGTTGCGTTCCAAAAACTCGGCAAGCGTGGTGCCCTGAGCCCACTCCATTTTGACGATGGGGTAAAGGTTTCCATCGATCAGGATCCCGTTAGGGATGAAATCGAACGGCAGGAAGTAGGGACTCGCAAGTTGCTTGAGTCGGAGTGCAATCGCCTGATAGCGCCGTTCTAGATCGTTGGATTTTTTGTGAAAACAACGCAGCGCAAAACGCTTGCCGCCCGTATCAACCGTATAGGTCAGTGCAAAGCCGCCACACAAAGCCAATGGCAACCCCAGTCCGGTGGTCCGCAACTGCCCGGCTCTAAGCTGTGGATCTTGAATCGCACGCGCAGGCGCTTGTAGTGCTTCGTTGTATTTCTCAAGCGATGGATAGTTCATAGATGTCCGGCGCCAGTCAACGCGGCGATAATGAGGGTGGTGTCATCCCGCCTCATGCTCCCTTTGGTTCGCTCTTCTTCGACAAGGCTGACAAGCTCTTCCAACTCTCTGACAGCATGAAGTCGTTCAAGGGCAGTGGGATCACTGCGCTCCTGGTGTTCAAGCAGCCACGCGGCTAGCGCGTCTGTCATGCACAAGAGAAGCCGATATCCATGGGTCTCATAGGGCCAAACCACCTCAGTCCAGACCCCGCTGCCATCTTCAAACAAGAGGGCATTGAGATCGGGCTTGGTGCTGATCAATGTTGGATGAAGGGAGAACTGCGCTGAGCTCTTATAGGGTGCGCACGCGAGCATCTGCTCACCATCGGTGAGTGCGGCAAACGAATCGCCAATCGCCGTGACCCTGATCTGTAGCTGTTCGGCCTCGTCTTGTGCAACAAGCAGGGTGCCGAAGCTGCCGCGCTCATAGGCAGCAGCCTTCGACCAAGACAGATTTGGCGCGTCATGGAGCGCTTCGTATTGCCGCGTGGATGTGGCTATCGCATCAGATAGATTGGCTGGTTTCTCCAAGAACTGGTGCACAAGAAGCGCGGCCCAGTTCTTGGCATCGAACGATTCGGATGCGCCGTCAGACAGCACGATGCGTCCGGACGCCGCTGCCAAACGATAGACGTCTTCATTGGCTTCCGGCGTGTCCAAGTGCTTGGCAACAGAGCCGTCGAACAAGATCTGGATGGGCATGGTCAGCGCAACTGGGCTGCTCGCGTTCCAATGTCGAAGAAGTCCACGATCTCCGCAGTCTCTGCGTTGAACATGAAGCCGCGTGACTCCATGGTCGCCTTGATTCCCTTTTCCTGAGCAGCTTGTTGCAAGTGCGGGGGCAGGGGGCTCGACATCCGGAAAAGGAGTTTGGCGTAATTGTCAGACAGACCAGCGTCAGAGATCGGGAAGGTCACTGGATCGCCACCGCTAGCGCTTACGTGCAGGTTGAACAGCAAAACATTGCCGTCATTCGTGGCAATTTGTTGGAGTTGCTGGGCAAGGCCCTCCGGATCACCGTCTGTGGATTCGCCGTCAGTGACATGGAGAACGGTGGGCGGATAGCTGTCGGGATGCGCATCGCACCAAGCCACCAGTTCAGCGGCTGCGCTGGTGATGGCATTACACATCGGGGTGCCACCAGAGGCGCGTGCTTCAAACCATACCGGGAACTTGATTGACTGGCTGACCAAGCCACCTGCGCCATCGTCGACTCGCTTGACCCGGTCTTCAACGCGCAAAGGATTGGCTTCGATCTGAGAGATGGGGTGGAGCACGGTGTGCGAGAGAGCACCCGCCAAACCGTTCTGCGCGTCCGAGTTTGAGTAGCCAAGAACGCCGACTTCGAAGTAGTTGCGCGTTCCCTCAGACTTGGTGCACCGGGTGATCAGTGTTGCAAGGGTGCGGTTGAGCACGTCAGCGACGAACTGCGCCTTGGACTTACCATTCGTCATTACTTCCTGCATGGAGCCGGATTGATCGACCAAAAACAAGAAGGCGGTTGGGCTAGTGCGGCTAATCTCTGCGGTATAGCTCATCAGAACTCCTAAAAAGGCGAGCTAGAAGAATTCCAGCTTTTGCGAGATATGATAGCGCTAGGCCCCCAGAGTGTTCAGGCTTGAACTGTGACCGTTAGCCCGTATTTCCCGTCACCTTCGATGTGTTCCATCTGTGGTTCGTGTCCAGATCCGTGGAGGAAATACGGCCTGGAAGGCTGTCCGCCTCTGTTTTTGGATAGGGCAAAAGCCGGCTAGCTTAGTGTCCCGAAACACAAAGTCCTGGCTGTGCTTGAGCTCCGTTATGTGCTTCTGACAGGCGAATGACTGATACGCCCAGGATTTCCTAGACATCTCAAGGCCATGGAAAATGGCTGATTCGGAGGTGTCCATGAGCAGTAAGCGGTATACGGATGAGTTCAAGATCGAGGCG
>NZ_QEYV01000034.1:0-349882 GCF_003992815.1 Xanthomonas sp. DAR33341
GCGCGAACAGATCGAAAACTACTTCGAGATGTTCCTGACCAAGAAGCCGCAGGGCGTGGTCAATTACCGCACCGTGCGCGTGCTCGATGACGACAGCGCCGTGGATGCCGGCGTGTATACCTTCACGCTGACCGACAAGGCCGGCAACAAGAGCAACGTACAGGCCCGCTACACCTTCGTGTACGAAAAGCGCGACGGCAAGTGGCTGATCATCAACCACCACAGCTCGGCGATGCCGGAAGTGGATGCACCCAAGGTCGCCAAGGTCAAGTAAGCGGTACATCGCACCGGCGAGCGATCGCTGTCGACGCCACTGCGCACGCAACCGTCGGCGCCCCTCCCACGCCGACGGCTGTGCCAAGCGCATCGCACGATGCCACGCGCGCGATGCGCCGCTACGAGCACCCGCACGGCGCGCAACGCCGCCGTCTGCGCGGAGTGTGACTGCAGCCATTGCAGGCACGCACATCTGAGCGAACGGCCGAATTGATCAGGATCAAGGCAGCGGCGACGCCAAGCGCCAAGACTTCCCACATCCATTGCACCCCACGAAACTTCCCATGCGTATGCGCTCTACCCTATTGTTCGCCGTCCTGGCTCCTTTCGTCAGCCTCCCCGCACTGGCGCAATCCAAAGGCGACTGGACCGTTGCCGTCGGCGCCCATCAGGTCGCTCCCAAATCCGACAACGGCAGCCTGGTCGGCGGCACGCTCGACGTGGACGTGGGTAAAGACATCAAACCCACGTTTACAGCCGAATATTTCGTCGCAGACAACCTGGGCATCGAGGTGCTGGCTGCGCTACCGTTCGAGCACGACATTGCGATACGCGGCCTGGGCCGGGTGGGCAGCACCAAGCATCTGCCGCCGGTGATCTCACTGCAGTACCACTTCAATGCCCAAGGCACGTTCTCGCCGTTCGTTGGCGCCGGTATCAACTACACGCGCTTCTTCGGCACCGACACCCACGGTGCGCTGGCCGGCAGCGAGCTGGAGCTGGACGATTCCTGGGGCCTGGCACTGCATGCAGGCGTGGACTACACGCTCAGCGACCGCGGCGCACTGCGCGTCAACCTGCGCTGGATCGATATCGATACCCAAGCGCGCCTGGACGGCAACCGTATCGGCACGGTCAATATCGACCCGCTGGTCTACGGCGTGGCCTACGTGCACCGGTTCTGATCTCCCGCGGCGTGGGCGCATCTCTGGCACACTTGCCGCCCAGGGACGTGCATCCACCGCCGGAGTTGCGGACAGGTCGGTCACGTCGCCCGTCTGTCCGACCTACCGGGGATTCCATGAACACGCTGACTCGCACCGCCCTCGCCATCGCACTGGCCGCCTCGGCCGCACCCGCCCTTGCACAGTCGGCCGGTCATTGGACGACCGGTTACGGTGCCGGCTACGTCTCGCCCAAGTCCAATAGCGGCACCGTCGGCGGCACCCAGGCCGAGATCAAGGGCGCGCCGGCACTGTCGTTCACCTACGAATACTTCCTGCGCAACAACCTGGGTGTCGAAGTGCATGCGGCAGTTGCAGGCAAGCACGACCTCGAACTGCAGGGCATCGGCAAGGTGGGCAGCTATTGGTCGGTGCCACCGAGCGTGTTGTTGCAGTACCACATCAACGGCTATGGCACGGTGTCGCCTTTCGTGGGAGTGGGCATCAACTACACCACCTTCCTGGGCGAAGACACCGAGCCGACGATCGGCAGTGGCGATCTGCGCTTCGACGATTCGGTCGGCGCCACCGCGCATGTCGGCGTGGACTTCATCTTCAACGACCGCAGCGGTCTGCGCGTGGATGCGCGTTGGACCGATTCGCGCAGCAACGTCGACCTCAATGGCACGCGACTGGGCAAGGCGCGGATCGATCCGTTGACCTTCGGTGTGTCGTACTTGGTATATTACTAAGAGCGCCTCTGGCAACGCGACTGCGCTCACCGCCAGATGGGCACGGCCACTGCCCGGTGCGGCATGACCCCACGCGGATGCTGCGGTTGCCGCATTTCGCGCAAACCCGCCCGACAATTGCCTGCCACATCCGGGCGTGCTCCAGGCACGTGTCGGCACCATGCTGAGGCATGGCTGTCGCAGCTCCGGGGATGGCCATCAAACCGTCCCGGAGCGATGCGTACAATCGCCGGATGAAGACACTTTCCCTCTCTGCATTCGTTGCTGCGACGGCAATGGCCGCCGCGATCCACCCCTCCACCGCCCTGGCCTGGGGCCCGCAAGGCCACCGCCTGGTGGCGCGCATCGCCGAAACCGAACTGAGCACGCAGGCACGCGCGCAAGTAGCGCAATTGCTGGCCGGCGAGCCGGACCCGACACTGCACGGCGTGGCCACGTGGGCCGATGAGTTGCGCGAGCACGACCCCGACCTTGGCAAACGCTCCGGGCCGTGGCACTACGTCAACCTGGGCGAACACGACTGCGCGTACTCGCCGCCGCGCGACTGCCCGGACGGCAACTGCGTGATCGCCGCGCTCGACCAGCAAGCCGCCCTGCTCGCAGATCGCACCCAGCCGTTGGACGTACGCCGCCAGGCCTTGAAGTTCGTGGTGCATTTCGTCGGCGACATCCATCAGCCGATGCACGCCGGCTATGCGCACGACAAGGGCGGCAACGACTTCCAGCTGCAGATCGACGGCAAGGGCAGCAACCTGCATGCGCTGTGGGACAGCGGCATGCTCAACGACCGCCATCTGAGCGACGATGCGTACCTGCAACGCTTGCTGGCATTGCCGGCCGCCACTGCGGTGTCTGCGGCCCTGCCACCACCGGCTGCGGCATGGGCGCAGGCGTCGTGCGAGATCGCCGTCACGCCGGGCGTCTATCCGAGCGCGCACGTGCTACCCGCCACCTACATCGCCACCTATCGCCCGATCGCCGAAACCCAGCTACGCATCGCGGGTGACCGGCTAGCCGCCATCCTCAACGCGGCACTGGCCAGCCCCTGACGTGGAGACGCCGATGCAGCCCCAGGTACTTGCCTTCTTTCATGCCGACAGCAACACCTTCACCTATGTGGTCGCCGATGCGGCCACCGGTGCGGCGGCGGTGATCGACCCGGCGCTGGACTACGCGGCCGAGAGCGGCATCATCGGCAGCCAGGCGGCGCAGGGCATCCTTACCGCCATCGAGCAACACGGATGGCAGTTGCAGTGGCTGCTGGAAACCCATGCGCATGCCGATCACCTGTCTGCGGCGCAGTGGCTGAAGCAGCACTGGCCGCAGGCGCGCATCGGCATCGGCGAGGGAATTTGCCAAGTGCAACGAACCCTTGCCCCGCAGTACGCATTGCCGGACGACTTCCGTGCCGATGGCTCGCAATTCGATCATCTGTTCGCCGATGACGAGCGCTTCAAGCTTGGCGGTATCGAAGCACGCGTCATCGCGGTGCCCGGCCACACCAGCGACAGCATTGCGTATCTGATCGGCGATGCGCTGTTTCCTGGCGACTCGTTGTTCATGCCGGATGCGGGCACCGCGCGTTGCGATTTCCCGGGCGGCGATGCCCGCCAGCTGTTTGCGTCGATCCAACGCATGTACGCGCTGCCGGAGAGCACCCGCGTGTTCGTCTGCCACGACTATGGCCCGGGCGGGCGCGCGGTGGCGCATCAAACCAGCATTGGCGCGCAGCGGCGCAGCAACATCCACGTACGCGACGGCGTGGACGTGGAGACCTTCGTGGCGCAGCGGCAGGCGCGCGATGCCACCTTGCCCGAACCCAAGTTGATCCGCCCGGCCCTGCAAACCAATCTTCAGGCCGGGCGCTGGGCCGGAGTGGTCCTGTAGCGCGCGCCGGCTCGCCACGCGGTGCGCATCGCGTAGCCGCTATGATCGGGGCCTTGTCCTGGTGAGGAGCCTTCGATGCGCATGATCGGTTTCTGGCAGCGCGCCTTGTGCGTGCTGATGCTGACGTTGCCCCTGCTGGCGAGTGCGCAGACCGCCCCGGTGACGGTGTTTGCGGCCGCAAGCCTGAAAGAATCGATGGACGAAGCCGCCACCGCGTACGAAAAAGCGACCGGCACGCCGGTACGGGTGTCGTATGCAGCGAGTTCTGCCCTGGCACGCCAGATCGAACAAGGCGCACCGGCGGACGTGTTCTTTTCGGCCGACCTGGAGTGGATGGACTATCTGCAACAGCACGGCCTGGTACTGCCCGCGCAGCGCCACAACCTGCTCGGCAATACGCTGGTGTTGGTTGCGCCGGCGAGCAGCAAGCTGCGCGTGGATCCACGCGCGCCCGGCGCCATTGCCAAGGCGCTTGGCGAGAACGGGCGCCTGGCCGTTGGTCAGACCGCCAGCGTGCCGGCCGGTAAATACGCCGCCGCTGCGCTGCGCAAGCTCGGCCAATGGGATAGCGTCAGCAACCGTCTTGCCGAATCGGAAAGCGTGCGCGCGGCATTGATGCTGGTCTCGCGTGGCGAAGCGCCGCTGGGCATCGTGTATGGCTCGGACGCGCGCGCCGATGCCAAGGTGCGCGTGGTCGCCACCTTCCCCGACGACAGCCATGACGCCATCGTGTATCCGGTCGCTGCATTGAAGAACAGCAACAACCCCGCCACCGCCGCATTCGTGAGCTGG
Source organism: Xanthomonas sp. DAR33341 (assembly GCF_003992815.1). Taxonomy (NCBI): domain Bacteria; kingdom Pseudomonadati; phylum Pseudomonadota; class Gammaproteobacteria; order Lysobacterales; family Lysobacteraceae; genus Xanthomonas; species Xanthomonas sp. DAR33341. The sequence continues at coordinate 4,592 of NZ_QEYV01000034.1, forward strand.
CTGGGAAGCAAGCCGGCCAAGGCGATCTTTGCGCGCCGTGGTTTTTCGCTGAAGGATTGAGGCGCACCGTTTGTCGATGTTCGCCCCGGAAGAGCTGACCGCGATCGGCTTGAGTCTCAAGGTCGCGATCGTGGCAGCGCTCGCCAGCCTGCCGCCGGGCATTGCCTGCGGCTGGCTGCTGGCGCGGCGCCGCTTCCCCGGCAAGGCCCTGCTGGACGCGCTGCTGCATCTGCCCTTGGTGATGCCGCCGGTGGTCACCGGCTATGCGCTCTTGGTGGTATTGGGCACGCAGGGCCCGGTGGGCAGCTGGTTGCTGGAACACCTCGGGATCCAGTTCGCTTTCCGCTGGACCGGCGCGGCGTTGGCGTGCGCGGTCATGGGATTTCCGTTGATGGTGCGCGCGATTCGTCTGTCCATCGAAGCCACCGATCGTCGCCTGGAAGCGGCCGCCGCCACGCTGGGCGCCGGGCCGTGGCGGGTGTTTTTCAGCATCACCTTGCCGCTGGCCTGGCCAGGCCTGGTCGCCGGCGTGGTGCTCGCGTTCGCCAAGGCGCTCGGCGAGTTCGGCGCCACCATCACCTTCGTGTCGAATATCCCCGGCGAAACGCAAACCTTGTCGTCGGCCATCTACGGGCTGATGCAGGTCCCGGGGATGGAATCGGGCATCTGGCGGCTGGCCGGGGTGGCGCTGGCGATTTCGCTGGCCGCGTTGCTGCTGTCCGAATGGCTGGTGCGCAGGCCGCATCCGCACGAGGAGGACTGATGCTGGATATCGATCTGCAGCTGCACCGCGGTACATTCGAGCGCCGCATCCGCATCCGGGACGACGCGCGCGTCGTGGCGCTGGTGGGCCCCTCCGGCGCGGGCAAGACCACGGTGCTCAACGCAATCGCCGGCCTGGTGCGCCCGCAGGCCGGGCATATCCGTATCGATGGGCGCTGCCTGTACGACGCCGGGCAAGGCATCGATCTGCCCACGCACCAGCGCCGGATCGGTTATGTGTTCCAGGATGCGCGGCTGTTCCCGCATCTGGATGTGCGGCGCAACCTGCGCTACGGCCGGCATGCGCGCAGCACGGCGCTCTTCGGCTTCGACGATGTGGTGGCCTTGCTCGGCATTGCACCGCTGTTGCAACGCCGGCCACGCAACCTCTCAGGCGGCGAAGCGCAGCGCGTGGCGATTGGCCGCGCGTTGTTGGCGCAACCGGCGATTCTGCTGTTCGACGAACCGCTGTCGGCCCTGGATCAGGCGCGCCGCGAAGAATTGATTCCCTACCTGCAGCGCGTGCGCGACGAGATTCGCCTGCCGATGCTCTACGTCAGCCACAACCCCGATGAAGTACAGCGTATTGCCGACAGCGTGCATGTGCTGGATTGACGGTGGTGTGGGCGTGGATAGGGCGCTTGCGTCGACGCGTTGCAAGACGGCCCAGCGTTGGTTGTGACTGGGACACGCTGCGCAACGGCTGCAGCAGCTATCGCACCACCTTCCCGGTCCGCACACTCACCCTGCCTTGCCGCACCTCGAAGGTGAACGCGAACGACAGCGTCACCGGTACCGGCTCGATCTGGGTGGCGTCGGTGCAGTCGTCCGGTGCTGCCGGCTGGGTAACCCCTGGTGCATAGGTGCATATCGTGGCTGGAACGAACTGCCATCGCAGCGCGGTAGTACGCACCGCTTGCATGAGGTCGGCGTTGTCCGGCAGCAACCCGGCGGCGCATTCGTCGCGGTCGGACATCGGATCCACGCGCTGCACCGTACCCTCTGCGCTCAGAATGAGATGCGCGCAGACGGTGGTGGGCGCCAGGCTCTGGCGCGGCGAATCGGCAGGTAGCACCGGGGCCTCGCTGCGCACCGCGCGTGGCATGCGAAAGCGTTGCGTCGGCGCCAGTGTGTAGGGTTGGACACCCGCAGCGCCGCCGTCCGGCTGTGAAGGCAACATGCGTTGATCCACCGAATCCTCGCGCTGGCTGCGTTGCCGTTCCGCGAGTTGGCGCGTGGCGCAACTACTCATGGCCAGCATCAGGGCGAGGCTGCCGATCAGGCAGCGGTTCATTGCAACCCTCCGCGTGAGGCGCATCCCGCAGGCGCACAGCGGGCAACCGGTTCGGACCGGTCGGCAGCGTGTGGGCGTGCAGCAGCTTCGGTACCGGGATGGATATCCGCAACCGCCGGTGCCGTGTCTGGTGGATCCAGTTCGAACTTCACCGGCACGCGCACCTCGGACGCCACTGCCTTGCCATCCTCCAGCGCAGGTGTGAAGCGCCAGTGGGGTGCTGCGTCGAGCACGGTCTGATCGAACACGCCCGCCGGCGTGCTGCGCACGATGGCGATATGCTCGGGTGTCCCAGTCGGGCTCACTGCGATCTGCAGTTCGACAAATCCCGCCAGGCCTGCAGCGACCGCGTCAGGCGGATACCTGGGCGGCCGCATGGTGCGGAAATCCAGCGCATTGCCGGGTACGCGCATGCCCTGCAATCGTGCAGGTTGGAACGCCCAGCAGGCGCCATTGAGCATCACCGCCATCGCCACCACGACGCGCAGGTTCCATCGCGCGCGGGGCATCTCCACCGCAGGCTTCAGCAATGCAGCCACGCGTTGGGTGAGCGCGTGCGGCGCATTCCAACGGCAGGCCGTCGGCGTCCAGCCGGCACCACCGTGGGTCTTGAGCATCGCGGTGGCGTAACTGCGGCGCTCGCCTGGGTAACGCGTCAGCACCTCTGCGTCGCAGGCCAGTTCCTGATCCAGCCGAAACGCGCGCCATGCCAGGTGCATCAACGGATTGCACCAGCCGATGCACAGCAACAGTGCCGCCAGCAGATTGGCATACAGATCGCCGCGCCGCAGATGCAGGCGCTCGTGGGCCAGGATCAAGGTACGTTCGGCGGCGCTGTAGCGCGTATCGAAATCCATCGGCAGCACGATGCGTGGGCGCCATAGACCCACAGACACCGGCAGGCCGACATCGCGCGTTGCCGCCCATATTTCGCCGTCGAGCGCATGCAATACACCCAGGCGGCGCACGAAACGGTGCTGTCGCCACCAGAGCGCAACGGCCATCGCGACCGCACCGGTTAACCACACAGCGAGCAGTTGTCCCGCCCATGCATGTTCGCTGCTTTGCAGGTTGAGCGGCATCGCGACCATCGCCGGCATCTTCGGCAACGCTGCCGATATCGGCGGCCCCGGTATTGCAGCTGCCAATACGGCGAGCGGCACAGCGGCCCAGATCGCATACGCCGCTGTTGCGCCCAGCCAGCCACGCAGTGCGCGCCGCAGCACCAGACAGGCCAGCAATGCGGCGCTGCCATACAGCGTGATGCGCAACAGCAAAGGCAAGTCAAGGTGCATCGTCCAACTCCTGGAGCAGGCGCTTCAGTTCGGCTATGTCGGACGCGCTGAGTTTCCCGCGTTCGCTGAAATGCGCCACCAGCGGCGCAACGCGCCCGCCGAATAGCCGCTGCAGCAAGCCTTCGCTCTGCTGCTGCACCCACTGTTCGCGCGCCAGCAGGGGCGCGTAGTGATATTTGCGGCCGTGTTTTTCTGCCGCGACCGCGCCCTTGGTGAGCAGCCGATTCAGCAAGGTCTTGATGGTGGGTTCGGCCCAGCCGGTATGCGCCAACGCGGCGATCACCTCTTCTGCCGTGCGCGGCGCATCCTCCCAGAGCACGTGCATCACTATCGCTTCTGCGTCACTGATCGGCATGCGATTACACCCGCAATTTTTACCGATTACGCGCGTAAACGGATTGATTGTCAAGCAGTGATCGAACGGGCTCCCGACACCTGCCCGCATTGATGGCGGCCGAGCATGGCGCACGAGTATGAGATGCAGGCAGCAGGCGACCGGCTCGGCTACTCTGCGCGGATGACCGAGCATCTCACCGATCTAAGCGCCGCCGTGGAGCGGATCCTACAACGCATCGACGGCCCGCTGCGCGTGGGCGCACCACTGGGCATCGGCAAGCCGCACCGCCTGTTGAACGCGCTCTACGCACAGCTCAAGGACACGCCGTCGCGGCCACTGGCGATTTACACGGCGCTCTCGCTCAATCCCCCCAGGCCGGGTGCCGGACTCCAGGCGCGCTTTGCCGCACCGTTCATCGCGCGCCATTTTGGCGAGGATTTCCCTCGCCTTGCCTATGTCGACGCCATGCTGCGCGATGCCTTGCCCGCGCATGTGCAGCTGGAAGAGTTCTACATGCAGTCCGGCGGGCTATTGCATTCCACCCAGGCCCAGGCCGACTACACGAGCCTCAACTACACGCATGCCGCCGCAGCGGTGGCGCAACGCGCGCCCAATCTGATCGTGCAAAAAGTGGCGCGCGAACCGGGCGGCACGCGGCTGTCGTTGTCGTGCAACAACGACATCACCCAGGACACGCTGGATGCGGTGCAGGCACTCGGCTTGCCGCGCCCGATGCTGGTGGCGGAAGTCGATGCGCAGTTGCCATGGATGGGAGGCGCCGCAGCGGTAGATGCCGCGTTCTTCGATCTGATCATCGATTTGCCAGGCCCGTTTCCACAGCTGTTCGGCTTGCCGCGGCAAGCGGTGAACAGCGTCGACTACGCCATCGGCTTGTATGCCAGTGCCCTGGTGCGCGATGGCGGCACCTTGCAGATTGGCATCGGCACGCTGGCCGATGCGCTGAGCCATGCGCTGGTGCTGCGGCATACCGACAACGCGACCTATCGCCGCGTGCTGCATGCGCTGGATCCGGCACTGGAGCAGCACCCGGCCGTGCAGTCCAGCGGCGGCCTGGAGCCGTTCGCCATCGGCTTGTACGGCTGCAGCGAAATGCTCAACGAAGGCTTCAAGCAATTGGTGGACAGCGGCGTGATCCGTCGCAAGGTGCATGACGACCTGCCGCTGATGCAGCGCATTGCCGATGGCAGCGCCGACGCCGCCGACCACGCACGGCTTGCTGCCGAAGGCGAGTTCCTGCATGGCGCCTTCTACCTCGGCTCGCCCGCGTTCTATCAATGGTTGCGCGATCTGGATGCATCGACACGCGCGGCGATCGGCATGCGCCGCATCAGCGAGATCAATCAGCTCTATGGCGGCAACGAAACGTTAAACCGGTTGAAACGCAGGGATGCACGCTTCTTCAACTCCTGCATGATGGCGACCGCGCTGGGTGCGGCAGTCTCCGACGGGCTGGAAGATGGCCGCATCGTGTCCGGGGTTGGCGGGCAGTACAACTTCGTGGCGATGGCGCATGCACTGCCGCAGGCACGTAGCGCCCTGATGCTGCGCGCCACCCGCGAGGCTGGCGCACACACCGCCAGCAACCTGCGCTGGAACTACGGCCACACTACCATTCCACGCCATCTGCGCGATCTCTACATCACCGAATACGGCATCGCCGACCTGCGCCACAAGACCGATCAGGACTGTGTATTGGAAATGGCCGCCATCTGCGACGCCCGCTTCCAGGATGAACTGCTTGCCCAGGCGGAACGGTCGCGCAAGCTGCGTATCGCACCGGAATTGCCGATACGCGCGCAGCGCAACACACCACGGGCACTGGAACAGGCGCTGGCGCCATTTCGACGCGACGGCAGCTTGCCCGATTACCCGCTTGGCAGCGACTTCACCAAGATCGAACAGCGTCTGCTGCCCGCATTGGGCTGGCTCAAAGGCGCAACCGCCAGCACTGGCGGAAAGATCGCCACGGTGGCCCGCGCCCTGCTCACGCGCGAAGCGTCGGACGCTAACGAGATCGACTGCCTTCAACGCATGGCGCTGGATGCGCCAAACAGTCTTGGCGATCGCCTGCAGGCGCGGCTGCTGACCTATGCATTGCGGCAGACCGCCGCTTCTTAAAAAAATGTCGCGATTTACAAACGGTACGAGCACACGGTAACAAGCACTGACGCATCACGGACACACAGCGGAAAGATATGCGTCAAACTGGGCCGTGATGATGGCGACCTCGTCGCTTTCCGGCTGTGCTGCATGCACCGTTTTCACGCATTTACTGCTTTTACCTCAGGCATCGATCGCAAAACGAAGTTGATGCGCCGAAAGCGAAGAACAACTTCGCGAGCCGCCATTTTTACCGCCTTGTTGCTGAGCAGTCTTGTCGCGCAAGCCGCGCCGCGCTTGACCGACCTGCAGTACATCGGCAGCCACAACAGCTACCACGCAGGCTTTGCGCCCAGCGAAGCGGCGTTATTGAAGCAACTGGACCCGGCGCTGTTTGCCGCGCTGGATTACCGCCATCCCGCATTGACGCAGCAACTTAACGATGGCGTGCGCCAACTCGAACTGGACGTCTTCGCCGATGCACAGGGCGGGCGCTACGCACACCCGGCCATCGTTGCGCAGATCGCCAAGGCCGGTCTGCCGACCGCACCGGCAAGCGCACCCACTGGGGTGATGGACCGACCCGGATTCAAGGTCATGCACGTGCAGGACCTGGACCAGCGCAGCAACTGCCAACCCTTGATTGCCTGCCTGCAGGAAATCCGCGCATGGTCGAAGCAGCATCCGGACCACGTCCCCATCTTCATCCTGCTCGAAACCAAGCAGGCGCCGATCCAGTTGGCGTTTCCCAGCGTGCAACCCGAACCCTTCGATGCAAAAGCGATGGATGCGCTGGATGCCGAAGTGCGTTCGGTCTTCCAAGCCGGCGAATACATCAGTCCCGATCAGGTACGCGGCCGCGCGCCCACGCTCAACGCGGCGGTGCTCGCGCACGGCTGGCCATCGTTGGCCCAGGCGCGCGGCAAGGTGGTGTTTCTGCTCGACCAACGCGTTGCCGGCGCCAGCTACCTGCCCGGACACCCGTCGCTGCGCGGCCGGGTCTGTTTCACCAATGCGGTGCCGGGCGAAGACGATGCAGCCTTCGTCGAGCTCAACGACGGACCTGCCGATGACATCAAGAAGCTGGTCAAGGCCGGCTATCTGGTGCGTACGCGTACCGATGCGGACTTGAAAGAAGCGCAGCACAACGACACCGCGCGGCGCGACGCCATGCTGGCCAGCGGCGCGCAATTGCTCAGTACCGACTTCCCGATCAACGAGCCGGCCGATAACGGCTACGTGGTTCGCTTCGACGGCGACGCGGTGGCGCGTTGCAATCCGCAGCGAACAAGCGCGCATTGCGACGGCACCGACCTGCATCACTGAGCGCACCACCGCGCGCAAGCGCAAGCCACCCACGCAGCAGACCTCTCGCAATGGAGGGCGTCGGCAATCTATCACCGCACCCGTTTATCGGACGCGGGTTTCCCCTTCTAATCACGCGAGCCCCAACATGCAGTCTTTCCGGCCCTTCCATCGTTTGAGCTGCGCCATTGCCGCGGTGCTTTGCGCACCGTCGCTTGCGTACGCTGCAGAGATGACCACCACCACGTTGGACTCGGTCAACGTGCAAGCCACCCACGCCGCTGCGCCGGGCTCGCTCAACGAACAGCGCCTATCCAATAGCGTCAACAGCGTGATGAGCAAGCAGCAGATCGATGCGATTCCTTCCGGCGGCATTGCCGATGTGGTGGCGCACATGCCGGGTTTGTCGTCCTACAGCGACATGCATCTTGGCCAAGCCACCACCGGCGAGAACGCCTACGTCAGCATCCGCGGCATGGACGCCAGCTATAACGCATACACGCTCAACGGGTTCGGCATGCCGGAAACCGACTCCTCGACGCGCGCCATCTCCTTGAACATGCTGGCGCCGTTCGGCATCCAGTCGGTGCAGGTCTCCAAATCGCCCACGCCCGACACGCCCGGCGATTCGATCGGCGGTGCGATCGACATGCGCACTCCCAATGCGTTTGATTTCGACCAGGACGTCTATGCCAAGAGCACCGCGCAAGGCCAGTTCAGCGCATTGGCCAACCACCTGGGCGGCAAGGACAGCGGCGGTACCTTCCAGCAGGAGCTGGCCTGGAAGTTCGGGCAAGGCGATGCCTTCGGCATCTACGCATCGGCCTACTACGGCAAGAACAACAACATGGCGCAGGCACCGGCGCCCAACAGCAAATACGTGCCCGCCGACCCTGCGCTCGCCGCGGCCACCGATTTGCGCGATGTTGGCCCGCTGATCAGCACTCGCTACAAATACAGCCTGTACGCCAGCCAGATCGAACGCTATGGCGGCAACCTGTCGCTGGATTGGCAGGGCGACACCAGCGCGCTGTATGCACGTGCCATCTACGGCAGCTACGGCGTCACCGGCACGCAGGACCAGTCCAGTGCGCGCCTGGAGACCTATCGCAACCAGCCCACGGCGGTGCGCGGCGGGTACTTCAATACGCACGATATCGACGAGACCCTGGCCACCTTGCAACTGGGCGGGCAGACCACGCTCGATCGGTTGCACGTCGACTACGGCACCTCGTTCGGCCGCGGCACCCGCAGCCGGCCGGATTATGTGTCGGCCAGCTTGTACGGGTTTACTCCGGGCAGCTTCGCCTTCGACCTCAGCGACCCCACCTACCCGAGCATCGGCCCGAGCTCGCCGGCGCTGAAGGACTTCTTCTACAACCTGGATTCTTCGCTGCTATGGAAGGTGCAGGGCCACGACGCCGGCAGCCACGATAACCGTTTCAACGCGCATACCGATATCGCGTATCAGGTCGATGGCGCTGTGCTGGACAGCGTCAAACTTGGCCTGTCGGCCGATCACTCCGAGCGCGATGCCTATGACCACCCGTTTTTCCACAAGGATGGCAACTTCGTCACCAACGGCCCGTACTTTGGCGGCCCCAATTACGCGTTTCCCACCGCCGGCGGCCCGCCGCTGAGCGCGATTCCCGGCCGCATCACTTACAACGCATTCGACGGTCACTACGCGGGGCCGTTCAAACTGCTGGATCGCGGCTGGATGCGCGCGCAGGCGCTGCCTTACAAATACGTCGACGACCCGAACGGCGCAGGCATCTATACCGCCAACGACTACAACGCCAACACCACCTCCAGCACCGAGGCGATCTATTCGGGCTATGCGATGGCCGCGCTGCATCTCGGCAAGGTGAGCATCCTGCCCGGCGTGCGCTACGAACTGACCCAGTATTCGGCCGACTCCTGGCAATCCAGCGGCGATGGCAGCACCGGCCGTTTCGTCGGCAGCGGCAGTACCTACGGTAAGGTCTTGCCGGGCATCAGCGTCAACTATCGGCCGGACGATCTCACCGTGTATCGCGCGTCGTTGCGCCGCAGTTTCAGCCGCCCGGCGTTCGGGCTGATTTCCGGCGAGACGGTGTATTCGATCGACGACACCCAAAAGGTGGTCGGCATCTCCAAGCCCAACCCCAACCTGCAGGCGAGCACCGCCGACAACGCCGACCTGTCTGCCGAATTCTACGACCACGAGGGCGGTGTGCTCAGCGCCTCGACGTACTACAAGCGCATCAATGGCTTCATCTATACCTCGCAATCGGCCACCAGCAACGACAGCACCCTGGGCGGCCTGGTGCCAACCGGCACCACCTTCGAAAATGGCGTGCCGGTGACCATGCCGCAGAATGGCGGCATCGCAAAGCTCTATGGGCTCGAGCTGGCAGCGAGCAAGCGGCTGCAACAGTTGCCCGGCCTCTGGAGCAATTTCGGTGTTACCGCCAACCTCACGCTGCAGCACAGCCAGGCAGATAGCAAACGCAGCGACCAGCCGGAAAAGACCTGGCTGCCGCGTGCGCCGGAGCGCATCTACAACCTGGACCTGTTCTACGACGACACCCATCTGCGGACGGACCTGAGCTACAACTACACCGGCCTGCAACTGCTGGGGCTCACCACCGACCGCCTCAATTACTACCTGCAGCCGGTGAAGTCGCTGGATTTCAACGCGACCTATCACTTGCCACACCATATCGATGTCGGCGTGTCGGCAAAGAACCTGCTCAATGCCGCCACGTTCTACGAAACGCAGGGCAAGTCCAAGCGCTACATGGCCTACGATCCCGGCGCCGACGGTGCCTATGTGCAAACCGGGCGCACCTACATGCTGACCTTGGGCTACACGTACTGATCCAAAGACCGGCACGCTGCAGCGGCGATCTTTCAACGCAAAGGACGCCGTTGCGTCCATTGCCTACGTGCTATTTAGCGGCTGGCGCAGCGCCATTGCTCGACACGCGATTGCACCGCCGCCGTATCATCGCGCCGAGGCGTCGGTATCGGTATCGGCACGCAAGGCTCCATCACAACGGTGTGCTGCGTCCGTCGATTGCGCCGGCGGCAATGCCCACCGCAATGCCGCATCTCACCGCTTGGCCAGTCAGTACCGGTGCAGCGATTTCACGCAGAAAACGCAGGCGGCTGCGGCAAGGTGCGCGCATGCCTCTTTCGGACCTGCACATGCCACCACGCTCCTACGCTCGCGCCTGCTTGCTTGCCCTTGCACTGGGCACCTCCTTGTCTGCGCTGGCGCAAGCGCAGCAGTCTGCGCCTGCCGCTGCGCCTGCATCGGCCGCGACTCCCGCGGCCAAGGATGTCCCCACCGGCGCGCGCTCGGATCTGCACGCGCAGGTGTTGCTGGATCGCGCGCATTTTTCGCCGGGCCAGATCGACGGCGAGCGCGGCTCCAATCAAAAGCGCGCAGTGTCCGGGTTTCAGGCCGCCCACAACATCAAGGCCACCGGCGAGCTGGATGACGCTACTTGGCAGGCCTTGCAGGCCGATACCACGCCGGCCCTGGTGCAGTACACGCTTACCGACGCCGATGTCGCCGGCCCGTTCCAGCCCATTCCCAAAGGGCCTGCCGAACAGGCCAAGCTGACTGCGCTTGGCTACGCCTCCGTCGACGAAGCGCTGGGCGAACGTTTCCACGCAGACCCCGCGCTGCTGCGCCAACTCAATCCTGGCGTGGATCTGAGCAAGGCCGGCAGCGTGATTCAAGTACCCAACATCGACGGCGTGCCGCCGCTGGCCAAACCGGCCAAGCTGGTAGTGGACAAATCCGATTCGACGCTGCGGCTATTCGACGCCGACGGCAAGGTCTATGCGCAATTCCCGGTGTCTTCCGGCAGCAAGCACGACCCGCTGCCGATTGGCCGCTGGAAAATTCTCGGCATCTCGCGCGACCCGGTGTTCAAGTACAACCCCAAACTGTTCTGGGACGCGAAAAAGGGCGAGCAGAAAGCCACCTTGCCGGCGGGTCCGAACAATCCGGTTGGCCGCGTCTGGATCGATCTGTCCAAACCGCATTACGGTTTGCATGGCACGCCGGAGCCCGGCCATGTCGGCAAGACCGAATCGCATGGCTGCGTGCGGCTGACCAACTGGGACGTGGTCGCCCTCGCCAGCGTGGTCGGCCCGTCGGTGCCGGTGGTGATGCAGGAGTAAACATGAAACTGCTGATGACTTTGGTGGTGGGCGTCGTGTTGGGTGCGGCCGGCTATTGGTGGCTGGAACGCACCGCGCCGGAAGCAAAAGTAGAGCCGTCATCCAGCGCTGCTCCCGTCGCGACAGACCGCAGCTCAGCGAGTGCCGCGCCAATGGCAGCCCCTGCAGCGACCGCCGCGGCAGCACCGATGGCTGCCTCGGCACCACTGACCGATGCCGCGCCCGCCGGCATGCCCGTAGCAAGGACACCAGCGCAGTCGCCTGCCGCTGCGGCACCGGGCAGCGGCTTGCTGATCCCGGTACAGGGCATCAGCGCCAGCCAGTTGCAAGACACCTTCACCGATGCGCGCAGCGAAGGCCGCGTGCACGATGCCATCGACATCCTCGCTCCCACCGGCACACCGGTCGTGGCAGTTGCCGACGGCACGGTGGAGAAACTGTTCACCAGCGACCGGGGCGGCCTGACCGTCTACCAGTTCGAGCCCGGCGGCAAATACTGCTATTACTACGCGCACCTGGAGCGCTATGCCGACGGCTTGGCGGAGAAACAATCGATCAAGCGCGGCCAGGTCATTGGCTATGTCGGCAGCACCGGCAACGCCAATCCCGCCGCACCGCATCTGCATTTCGAGATCCACCGCCTGGGACCTGAAAAACAATGGTGGAAGGGGGACGCATTGAATCCTTACCCCGTCTTGCACGGCGATCAGATGTTGCAGTGACAGCGAGGCAAGTTCCGCACCAACATCTCTTCTTTCAGCGGATCTGGCAGCCCGATACAGACTTATTCAGCACCTCGCCTCAACACTAAAGCGCCCGGATTTACCGGGCGTTTGAAAGAAAAATCATCACATCGATACAAGTTTGATCGACGGTTATAAGCCACGCCTTCATTTTTCATGAGTCGTTTGCTTATTGATGGTCACGGCCTGAATATATTCGCCGTTCGCTCCATAAATGACCACGATACGGACATAGGGATCATCATAGACGACCTGACTGCTGCAGGGGCACGTTGCGGCTGCCGTCACCATGCCGAGCGGCTTGGCATTCTCATCATTGACAATTGCCATGGGGACTTGTGCGGCAGACCCAACCGGCAGTTGTTGCTGCGCGCCCGGAGTCACGATCATGACCGTCAAGACTTGGTCCGTTAACGAATTGATCTGGACATACTTCAGCCCATCTTTCTCGAAAGAGTAGACCTTGAACAACCGTGACAGGCTGATATTTTTTGCACCGGCCGGAACACTTTCGCCCAGACCACGGATCACATTGGCAGAAGTAGGCTTCTGCTCGGCGGCACTGACATAGCCTGAGGCTCCGATCATCGCGAACAACGTAATGCTCAGCAGAGGTCTTGGCTGGATCGACATTGCGTATCCTTACTGAAGGCCGAGCTAGTCAGCAGAATCTACTCTTGCAATTGGGATGGTACAAGAGTGCAAAGCCCTCCTTCGAGACGCATGACATCAGGTACCCATCCAGAATTTCCAAGCGTATCTCCCTTTACTTTCTGGCATGGCAATACTGATTTCTTGAAGACACATCTACGATACCCACAGTCCGCCAGAGCTCCCTGATCCCCTGCACATAGATCCAACTAGTGCCGGGCATCGGCAGCGTGTCCACCAAGCGGGCGGCATCGCCGGACAAACCGTGAACGGTGCAGTGTATTGATCGAGGATCACCAGTGCGTAACCCTCTTAGTCAGACAACCGGACCAAACTTGCAAGTTGCCAGAAATCCAGCCGCTACAAAAAACACAGGCACCTTTCGCAAGGTGCCTGTGCGGTTTGACGGCAACGATCCGGGCACTGAGATCGTGCCCGGCGCCGCCTGTGATCAGAACGTGTAATTGAAAGTCAGCATGCCGTTACGCGATGCGCCCCATGCGCCATAACCGCCGTTGAACTGCGCGTAATAGCGCTTGTCGAGCAGGTTGTCCACGTTGAGCTGCACCGAGAACTGCGGCGACAGGCGATAGCGCGCGAACGCGCTGACCAGGGCGTAGGCACTCTGCTGGAAGTTGCCGTACACCGGGTCCACGTAGTACGAACGGTTCTGCCAGTTGACGCCACCGCCTACGGTCAGATCGCTCCATGCGCCCTGCGGGGTGTAGCTGCTGAACAACTTGATGGTGGTGCGTGGCAGGTGCGTATTGATCGAGGTGCCGCTGTCGTCGCGCGCAGTGTAGTGGGAAGCGCCGAAGGTGGCATTCCAGCCCTGGGTGAGGCGGCCGGACAGCTCGAAATCGAAGCCTTCGCTGACGACGCCGTTGGCCGCTTCGTACGCCGATTCGCTGCTGCCCGGAACGAAGCCGCCGGTCGCCACCCCGAGGTTGTCCTGCTCGATACGGAACAACGCAAGCGAAGCGTTGAGCTGATCGTCGAACCACGCTGCCTTGACGCCGGCTTCGTAGCCCTTGCCGCTCAGCGGATCCAGGTAGCCGCCGTTGGCATCGCGCAAGGTCTGCGGGTTGAAGATCTCGGTGTAGCTGACGTAGGTCGACCACACATCGTCGATGTCGTACACCAGTCCGGCGTACGGAGTGACTTCGGTCTGCGTGTCGGCGAACGGCAGCAGCTGCTGGGTGGTGAAATCAAAGTTGCGGCCATCGATCTGCCAGTCGGTATAGCGGGCCCCCACCAGCAGGGTCAGCGGCTCGGCCAGCGAGAAACGCGCAGCCACATAGGCGGCTTTCTGCGTGATGGTGCCTTCGCTCTGTACCGTGCGCGGGCTCCAATTGGGCTCCGGATACGCGCCGTTCCAGCCGAGGTAGCTGTCCAGCGGCGCGGGGAAATCGTAGGTGCCGTTGTTGACGTACTCGCGTCGGTTGTAGCTGGCGCCGGCGACCAACTGATGTTCGCGACCGAACAGCCGGAACGGGCCCTCCGCATAGACGTCGGCGCCATCGGCCTTGCGCTCGGTCTGGTAGTTGCCCGAATACGGCACCACGCCGGCACCGGTATTGCGATCGAATCCGAAAATGGTGTAGTACGGATAAAACAGATGATTCGCCGCTTCGGTCTTTTCGTGGCTCACATTGGCCTTGAGGGTCCAACCGTTGTCGAAGCTCTGCTGCAGGCTGGCGAAGGTGCGCTGCAGACGCGTGTCCCAGAACGTCCAGTCGGCCGCCGGATTGAACGAACGCTTGTAGTCGGTACGCGTGCCGTCGCTGTAGAACAGCGGGAAGCCGCCCCAGGTGACATCATCCGATTCCTTCTTCTGGTATTCGTAGCCCACGCTCAGCAACGTGCTGTCGGTGAGGTCGGCATCGATGATCGCCGAGCCGATCTTCTTGCGCAGGCTGTAGCGGTCCATGTCCGATTCGCCGTCCTGGTATACGCCCACCACGCGCGCGCGCACGGTACCTTCAGGGCTCAACGGCACCGTGACGTCGGCCACGCTGCGGGTCTTGTTGAAGTCGCCGCCGCCCACCGATACGGTGCCGGTGAAATCGCGGCTGACCGCATGCTTGCGCACCAGGTTGATCGAGGCCGACGGATTACCCGAACCGGTCAACAGGCCGGTCGCGCCGCGCACCACTTCCACGCGGTCGTACAGCGCCACGTCCAGCGCCGAATCGCCGTAGCTCCAGGCCTGCTCCATGTAGGCCGGAATGCCGTCGAACTGGTAGTTGTCGATGTAGAACCCGCGCGCATAGAACTCAAGCCGCTCGCTATCGCTCTGCGCAACCGAAATGCCGGTAACGTTGTTGAGCACATCGGTGATGCTCTGCAGGTTCTGGTCGTCCATGCGATCGCGCGTGACCACCGTGACCGACTGCGGAATCTCGCGCAGCGACAGGTTCATCCGAGTGCCGGCGGTGGTCTTTTCCACCGTGTAGCCCTTGACCTGCTCGCCCTGCACATTGAGCCGATCCAGGGTGGTGACCTCCGCGTCGCCGGCCGGCGTTTCGGCCAACGCCTGCCCTGCCGACAGGGTGCACAGCGCGGCAAACACCGCATGCGACAGCGCGCGCGGGCGCAGCGCAATGGGAAGGAGACGCATTACGGTAGGACGATTCATCACAGCTCCGGCACAGACAGTCGAGGGCACCCATCACGGCAGCGCCGGACGGCGAACAAAGGGGAGGACGCGCCACGCAACCGCGGCAGCGCACCATTTTAATGGGAATGATTCACATTTTAAATAGCCGGATTGGCATTTATTTGGCACTGCTCGATCCAAGCGAGCGCTACCTCAGGTGGAAGCGCATTTTTGCAACTCCCGGTCCAACCGCAGCCATTGCAGCCGAACTCGCATAGGCGCGACACTCGGAGCGGGAGCTGCCGCTGAACAGGTGGCTGATGCAATGACGGAACGCGCTACGACGCGAATCACATGACAAAATGCTGGGTAGCTATCGCTCTACTGCTAGTATGCGCGCCGGCAGTGAGTGCTGCGGCGTCTGGAAAAACGCCCTTGAATGACGCTTGCCGGGTACCCGGCAGTGCCGTACACGAGGCAGGTCTTGTGCAGATCGGAGGCATCCAGCAATGGGTCACGATCGAGGGCCAGGACTGCCGCAATCCAGTGGTGCTGATCGTCCATGGCGGGCCGGGCAACCCCAACACGCCGTTCGCGCATCGCCTGTTCGGCAGCTGGACGCGCGATTTCACCATCGTGCAGTGGGACCAACGCGGCTCCGGCAAGACCTACGCGGCAAGCAAGCCTGCCGACGGCGAGCCGCTGACCATGCGGCGGCTGACCCTGGACGGCAGCGAGGTCGCACGCTATGCCTCGCAACGGCTGGGCAAACCCAAGCTCATCCTGATGGGCGGATCGTGGGGCTCGGCACTGTCCGTCACTATCGCCAAGGCGAATCCGAACCTGTTCCACGCTTATGTCGGCACGGCGCAACTGGTCAATTACCAGGACGACATGGCGTCGAGCTACGCCAAGACGCTGAGCCTGGCCCGCGCAGCCAGCGATGCGGATGCGCTCGGCAAGCTGGAGAAGATCGGCCCGCCGCCATGGACGAACCCACGCAACTTCGGAGTCCTGAGACGCCTGACGCGCAAATACGAAGCCTTGAGTACCGACCCGGCGCCGGAAGACTGGTTTACCTTCGCGGCGGAGTACGACACGCCCGACTACCGCGCAGCCTATGAAGCCGGGGAAGACTATTCCTTCCTGCAGTTCGTCGGGCTGGCAGGCGACGGCATGGGCCCGCAGATCGATCTGCGCACGCTCGGGCCGCAGTTCGCCATGCCGGTCTATCTGATTCAGGGCGAACAGGATCTGGTGACTCCGGCGCAAATCAGCAAAGCCTATTTCGATGGTCTTTCTGCACGGAGCAAGGAATTTCTCCTGCTGCCACGCACAGGACACGATCCCAATCCGCCAATGATGGCCG
The DNA here is from genome assembly GCF_003992815.1 of Xanthomonas sp. DAR33341. Classification (NCBI taxonomy): domain Bacteria; kingdom Pseudomonadati; phylum Pseudomonadota; class Gammaproteobacteria; order Lysobacterales; family Lysobacteraceae; genus Xanthomonas; species Xanthomonas sp. DAR33341. The sequence continues at coordinate 21,247 of NZ_QEYV01000034.1, forward strand.
CACAGCTGAAGGTGCTGACCAGGATCCGTGCGGCGGCGCTGGCCAACGACGCGCACTGAAACACGCAAGGCGTCCGTTGAACGATGACGGACCGCGCATCGCTCACGAAATCCAACAAAAAAGCCGGCTTTCGCCGGCTTTTTCTTTCAAGCACCACGCAAGGCGTTACAGCGCCTTGGCTGCGGCCACCACGTGCTCTGCGGTGATCTTGAAGTACGCATACAACTGGTCGGCCGGCGCCGAGGCACCGAAGGTGTCCATGCCGACGACATCGCCATCCAGGCCCACGTACTTGCGCCAGAAGCCGGTCACCCCCGCTTCCACCGCCACGCGCTTGCGCACGGCGTTCGGCAGCACCGACTCACGGTACGCCGCGTCCTGGCGATCGAACACATCGGTCGACGGCATCGACACCACACGCGTCTTGAGGCCGGCCGCATCCAGCGTCTTTTTGGCTTCCACCGCCAGACCGACTTCCGAGCCGGTGGCGATCAGGATCACGTCCGGCGTACCGCCTTCGGCGTCGGCCAGCACGTAGCCACCGCGTTCGATCAACTTGATCTGCTCGGCGCTGCGCGGCTGGTGCTGCAGGTTCTGGCGGCTGAAGATCAGGCAGCTTGGGCCGTCCCTGCGGGTAATGGCCGCCTTCCAGCTCACTGCCGATTCCACCGCATCGCCCGGGCGCCACACATCGTTGTTGGGGATGTAGCGCAGCGAGGCCAGGTGTTCCACCGGCTGATGGGTCGGGCCGTCTTCGCCCAGGCCGATCGAGTCATGCGTGTACACATGAATCGCATGCGCCGGGTTCAACGCGCTCATGCGCACGCCGTTGCGTGCGTAGTCGCTGAACACCAGGAAGGTGGCGTCGAACGGAATGAACCCGCCATGCAGCGCCAGACCGTTGGCAATGGCGGTCATGCCGAACTCGCGCACGCCGTAATACACGTAGTTGGCGTCCGGGTCGTCGGTGGCGACCGACTTGCTGGCCTTCCACAAGGTCAGGTTGGAGTGCGCCAGGTCGGCCGAGCCACCGATCAATTCCGGCAACAGCGGCGCGAACGCTTCGATCGCCAGCTGCGAGGCCTTGCGCGAGGCAATGGTCTGGCCCTCTTCCTGCGCCTTGGCGATGTAGGCATCGGCCTTGGCGATGAAGTCGGCCGGCAGTTCGCCATGCGAACGACGGGTCAGCTCGTCGGCCTGCGCGCCGTACTGCTTGGCGTACTTGTCGAACAGCTGTTCCCATTCGGCCTGACGCAAGGTACCGGTGCCGCCGGCACGCCAGCCGGCGTAGATCTCTTCGGGAATTTCGAACGGGCCGTACGGCCACTCCAACGCCTTGCGCGCGCCTTCCAGCTCGTCCTTGCCCAACGGAGCGCCATGCGAGGACTCCTTGCCGGCCTTGGTCGGCGCACCGAAACCGATCTTGGTACGGCAGCAGATCAGCGTGGGCTTGTCGGTGTTTTCCAGCGCTGTCTCGATGGCGGCCTTGATCTTGTCGGCGTCATGCCCGTCCACATCGCGGATCACGTGCCAGCCATAGGCCTCGAAACGCGCCGGGGTGTCGTCGCTGAACCAGCCGGCCGTATTGCCGTCGATGGAAATCTGGTTGTTGTCCCAGAACGCCACCAGCTTACCCAGGCCCCAGGTACCAGCCAGCGACGCCGCTTCGTGCGAAATGCCTTCCATCAGGCAGCCGTCGCCCATGAACACCCAGGTGCGGTGATCGACGATTTCCAGCTCCGGGCGGTTGTAGCGCTGCGCCAGCAACTTCTCGGCCAGTGCAAAGCCCACCGCATTGGCAAAGCCCTGCCCGAGGGGGCCGGTGGTGGTCTCAACGCCGGGAGTTTCGCTGCGCTCGGGGTGACCGGCGGTCTTGCTGTGCAGCTGGCGGAACTGCTTGAGCTGTTCGATCGGCAGGTCGTAGCCGGACAGGTGCAGCAGGGCGTACTGCAACATCGATCCATGCCCGTTGGACAGCACGAAACGGTCGCGGTTGAACCACTGCGGATTGTTCGGGTTGTGCCGGTAGAAGTCGTTCCACAGCACTTCGGCGATATCGGCCATGCCCATCGGCATGCCGGGATGACCGGACTTGGCGGCTTCGACCGCATCTGCGGCAAGAAAACGGATGGCGTTGGCCAGCTGGCGGTGGGTGGGCTGGGTCATGGGCGTCTATGGAAGCGGAGGGGAACACCGCTGGAAGCGGAGACCCCTATTCTCCCACACAGCGCGTTAGGGGAATCGAGAATCGGGAATGGAGAGTCGGATGCAGCGTTGCCGTTTGGTCGATGCAATCACCCGTGGGCCTAATCACCGTCGCCAGACGTGAAGCTCACCGTCACACCCCAGGCTCGCACCAGCCCGCTTCACTCATTCCCTATTTCCCGACTCCCTATTTCTCGCCCTTGGCCACCAAGGTCGTCAGCGCCAGATCCCCGGTCACGTTCAGCGCCGTGCGGCACATGTCCAGGAAGTGGTTGACGCCCAGGATCATGCCGATACCCACCGGGTTGACCCCGACCATCGCGCAGATCAGCGCCACCACCGGCAGCGAGCCGGACGGTACGCCGGCCGTGCCGATCCCGCCCAGGATGCAGACCAGCATCACCATGAACTGCTGGCCCAGGCTCAGGTCCACGTTGAAGAACTGCGCCAGAAAGATCACCGTGACGCCTTCGAAGAGTGCGGTACCGTTCTGGTTGGCGGTGGCGCCCACGGTCAGCACGAAACGCGACACGCGCGGCGGCAGGCCCATCTCGTCGGCCACGCGTAGCGCCGTTGGCAGGGTCGCGTTGCTGGAGGCGGTCGAGAACGCCATCACCGTCGCTTCCTGGGTCTGGCGGAAAAAGCCCAGCGGCGAGCGTCCGGCGAATTTCACCGCAATGCCGTAACTGACCACCATGTGCAGGCCCAGCGCCAGCACCACCACGCCCACATAGGCGCCCAGACGAATCAGCAGATCGAAGCCGAACAGCGCGGCCAGGTTGAACATGAAACACGCCACCGCATACGGCGCCAGACGGATCACCAGCCCGATCAAGGTCATCGAAATCTCGAAGACCCCCTCGATGCCGCGCCGCAACGTGGCGACCTTTTCGTCTTCGGTCAGCACCATGCCCACGCCGAACATCACCGCAAAAAACATCAGCGACAGAATCGCGCCGTTGCTCGACGCCGCGGCGATCACGTTGCTGGGCACGATCGACAGCAGCATGTCCATGCCCTGCGGCTGCGTGCCGGAGCTGGAAATGATCTCGCGGGTGCGCTCGGCGTTTTCCTGGATCAGCTGATTGGCCAGTTGCGGGTCCACGCCCGCGCCGGGCTTGAGCACGTTGACCAGCACCAACCCCAGCAACACCGCCACACCGGACAGCACCACGGTATAGCCCAGGGTGCGCCACCCCACCCGCCCCAGCGCGCGGATGTCGCCCATTTCGGAAATGCCCATGACCAGCGCCGAGAACAGCAGCGGCACGATCAGCATGAAGATCAGATTGAGGAAGACCTGCGAAAACGGCGTGGTGACGTACTTGGTCGCCAGACGCACCCACTCGGCGTCGCTGCCGGCCAGGTAGTAGACAGCCAGACCCAACAACAGGCCAACGGCAAAGCCAATGCCCATCTTCCAATGCAGGGGCAGGACCGGGCGGCGCGTGGCTGGGGATGCTGTCATCTGGTCAGGCCTTGGTGGACACAAAGACCGGAGCTTAACAAACGCCATGGATGCGGCCACCTACCCGGGAGTCGCCTAGGCATCTGCCTGCGGGTAGGGGTCTTTCGATGTTGGGTGATGCAGGCGTTGGAACTGACAATCCGCCTGGCTGTTCGGCACCTGCGTGCGGCAACGGAATCTCGTAGCGGCGCTTATACGTCCTCAGATGCCCCAGGTCGAAAGCCTGGCGCGGCGGGTGCGCGGTGCCTCGCCGCTCGCGGGACACGCCGTGAAGCCGTCCCTGGGGGACCGCTGGCGGCATCCATGTCGCCAACGGTCCCGCAAGCGGCGAGGACGCCGCACCAGCACGCTGTTCGCTGACTCAATAGAAGGCCTAGCGTCTGGTAAGCGCAGGGCTTAGTGGTGCGGGTCGCAGAAGGGCATGCGCACTGGCGAACCAGCAACACGTAATGCAGTGCTTGCACCATACATACCGACTACCGCGACTGTTCCTTGCCCGCTCACCGTCGCGGGACCCTTGGCGACATGGATGCCGCCAAGGAGCTTACAAGGACGTATTTGCAGCGTGTCCTGCGAGGGTGGGCGAGCAAGGGCCCTGCAGCAACGCCGAAGCGCCAACGCTCTTCGCTCTCTTCCGCACAGTCGGCAGATCACGCGCATCCAGAATCAATGCCTTATCAGCGCTGCAAGGCAGCGTCGCCGCTCAAAGCGAGTAATAGCGGCCAACGAAATCTAACGAGCCACTGTTGCGTGAGCGCAGATTCCCCACCAGGAATCGAAGCACCGTTGTTGCAGACCATCCCTCGCACCGACTGCAACCGCGCGGAAACTGCGCAGCCAGTATCTCAGTCGTTCCAAGCCGCCACCAATGCAACGCCGTCGATCAAGGCGCAGGCGGATACAACGGCGCCAGCACCTCCGGTTCGGCTGCGCTTGCATGGTGCCACCGTGGCCCCTTGGCGAATGCATCGCGCAAGGCGGCGCGCGCGCCGGTCACATCGCCATCGCCGCCCCAGCGTGCGCGCTGCATGCGCGCCACCGCTGCCTGCTGCGCCGGGTCTGCCAACGCCGCCACCACTGCGTCGATATCGGCAACGCCGGCCATGCCGCAGAGCACCGCCGCCACATCGTCCATGCCGCCGGTGTCGAGCGCGCGGCGCAACTCGGCCACGCCGTGGGTCGCGCGCCCAACCTCAGCTGGTCCATTGCTGCCGTCACCACCGGTGCCGCCTGATGCACCGCGCTGAGCACCGCGCCGACGCACTAACGCCCACACCAGCGTGGCGATCCACAAAAGCGCAAATCCGATCGCCGCCGCGATCCACCCCCACGGCGGTTGCGCGGGCGATGGTGCTTGCAGGGTGAGCGTGCGATCGGGTGTCGACGCCGATTGATCGGGTGTCGGATGCGGCGTGGGTGCCTGCGCAGGCGTCGCAAACGCGCCGCTACCTGCCGCGGCATCGAGCGTCAGATCGGGCAGTGAAGCCGTCTTGGCTGCCCCTGCCCCCACATCCCACCACGCCATCTGCAGCCCGGGCACCACCAACGGACCGGCGCGGTTGGGCACGATCGAATAGCGCCGGGTCAGTCGCAGTTGCGGCGAGCCGTCCACGAAGCGCTCCTCGAATTGCGGCGGCTCGGCGAACACCTGCGCGTCGGGCACGCTGGGCGTCGGCAATTCGGGAAACTGCGCCTGGGTCGCACCGCGCGCACTGGCTTCCACCACGAATTGGGCCGCCTCACCGGCGGTCGCCCGCTGTGGCGTGGTCGTGTAGCGCAACTGCAGGCTGCGCAACGGCAACCACGGCTGCGGCGCATTGGCCGGCTGCGCGCGCACCTGCAACGGAATGCTCGCACTGCGCGCACTCAGCTCACCGTTTCCGCGCCCGAAGTAGTCGTCGAAAAACCCGCCCACCGAACGCCCGTTGAAACGTGCCGGCGGCAGCAGCAGGCGACCGCTGCGCTCGGGGACCAGCAGGTAGCGCCGCTCCACCACGTTGTATTGGCGTCCGTTGACGACCTTGACCGAGCTGACGTCGTCGCCGACGCGCTGCATCGATGCCCCATCCGGGGCCTCAAGATCCAACTCGCCCGATGCCAGCTGGGTGGCGAAGTACAACCGCACCACCACGCCCACGCTTTGCTGCACGTAGGGTTGCGGGTCGTCCACCTGGGTTTGGACGAAGGCTTCTTCATTGCCCTGCGCTGCACTCGGCACGCCGGCAGCGTTGCCGGAGCTGCTTGCGGGATCGTTCGCCGCCCCAACCACCTGCAGGCGCAGCGGTTCGGTGCGTTCATTGCCTACGCGTATCGCCGGCACGATCAGTTCGCCGCTCTTGCGCGGCGTCAGCACCACACCGAACAAGGCACGCACCGTCACCGAACCATTGGCCACCTGCATCTGCTGATTGGCGCTCTTGGCGCCCAGCAAGAAGTCGGTGCGCAGTGGCGTGTAATCCGGGTCGACGCCGCGTTGGTCGGTTTCGATATTCAACATCGCCACATCGCCGGCATTGACGCTGTCGCGGTCCAGCCACGCGCGCGTGACTGCACCCACCGGCGCGCACGCCAACAGTGCCACGCTGGCCAGCATGCCGATTGCCGCGCGACGTAAGTGCTGTCTGCCGATCATCGTCCGTCCCGTTGCCTGCGTTCGTATTCCAGCCTGAATTTGGTACGCAGCAGGCTGCCCGGATCGTCCGGCACCCGCCGCAGCCATGCGTCCACCGCCTGACGTTGCTCGCGTTGTTCCGGCGTCTCACCGGCGACGGCGGCCTCTTGCTTGCCGCTGGCATCGGCCTGCTTGTCGCCCGCCTGCGCCATGGCCTGCTGCATCTTGCGACGCTGTGCCTCATCGGCCTGCTGCTGCGCCTTGGCATCGGCAGATTGGGGCGGGGTGTCTTGCTTGCGTTGCTCGCCCTGCCCGTTCTTGGCCTGCGCATCTTGCGACTTGCCGTCCTGTGGCGGCTGCGCCTGGGAGGGCTGGTTCTTGCTGTCCTGCTGGTTCTGCCCATCCTGGCCGGCCTGCTGTTGCCCCTTCCCATCCTGACCGGATGGCTTCTGGTCCTTGGACTGGCCTTTGCCGTCCTGGCCCTTGCCATCCTTGTTGTTGTGCTGCTGACGCTTGCGCGCCGCATCGACCGCCGCGCGATTAGCGATGGCATCCTGCTGATTCGGGTGTTGCTTGAGCGCACGGTCGTAGGCCGCGATCGCGGCGTCGTACTGACCTTGTCGCGCCAGCGCATTGCCGAGGTTGTACAGCCCCTCATCGGTTGGAACCGCTTCGAACGCCTTCTGTGCCGCTGCGAAATCGCCCTTGCGATATGCCTGCACGCCGGCGTCCAGGCGCTGTTGTTGCACCTGATCGGCCCGCTGCCACAAGGTGCCATCGGCCGCGTGCGCGGGCTGCGCCAGCGGCAGCACGCAGACCATCGCCAGTACGGCCACCACCGCGCGGCGGCGAAACGCCAGCAGGGACAGCAGCATCACCGGCAGCACCAGCCAATAGCCTTCATCGAGCCAGGTCTTGCCGCCATCGGACTCGGCGGTTTCATCGGCCAACGGCTGTTGCGACGGATCGAGCACGCCCAAGGCGCGCAGGTCCACATCGTCCGGCGTGATGCGTGCATACCGCCCGCCGCCCTGCGCAACCAGGGTGCGCAGACTGCCTTCGTCGAGCTTGGCCTGCGCAATCTCGCCGCTGGCCATGCGATACGCTGCGCCGCGTTCGCTGCCCACGCCAAGCGCGGAGACACTGAAACCGCGCGAACGTGCCACCCGTGCCGAACTTTCGGCGGAGCTATCTGCGCCATCGCTGACAAGCAGGATCTCGCCTTGCTTGAAGCCGGCCTGCTGCAACAGCTGCGCGGCCGCATCGATCGCCCGGTCTGCACGCTTGCCATCGACCGGCATCACCGACGGCGACAGCGCATCCAGAAACAAGGCCACGTTGGCGCTGTCTTCGGTCAATGGCGCAACCGTGAAACTCTCGCCTGCATAGACCAGCAATGCCACCTCGCCACCGGCACGTTTGCGCAGCAGCGTCGCCAGCTTGGCGCGCGCCTGCAGCAGGCGCGAAGGCGGCAGGTCGGTTGCGTTAGCGCTGGACGACAGATCCAGCACCACCACCAGCGGCATGCTCGATTGAAACACCGGACGCTCGGTCTGCCGCCAACTCGGCCCGCTCATCGCAATCACTGCCAACGCATAGGTCAGCGCAGCCAGCACGAATCCCAGCCATCCGCGCCGACCGCCAGCGGCCAATAGCTCCGGCAACAGATGCGCATCCACACTCTGCCGCCAGACATCGGCATCGCGGCGACGCCAGTGCCACAGCGCTGCCGCCGGTACGATCGCCAGTAGCGCCCACAACACCATCGGGCGCAACAGATGTAGCGACTGCAGCGGCCCTGCCAGTTCGGCCAGCGCGTTCATCGCCACCTCCGCGGCAGCACATAAGCCAGCAGCGCAATGACGATCGCCGCACCCAATGGCCAGTAATAGCGCTCCACGCGCGGCTGCACCGAAGGCCCGAGCCCCTTGACTGGCTCCAGCCGATCCAGTTCGGCATAAATTCCGGCGAGTTCTTCGGTGTCGCGGGCGCGGAAGAAGCGTCCGCCGGTCTGCTGGGCAATCTTGCGCAGCCCGTCTTCGTCGATGTCGTCGTCGCCGCCGGCCGGAATCGGCACCCCGAACAAGGAATAGCCGCCACTGCCGCCGAACCCAATGGTGTGCACGCGCACGCCTTCGGCCTTGGCCAGTTCCGCAGCCTTCAACGGATTGAGCACGCCAGCGGTGTTGACGCCATCGGTAAGCAACACCACCACGCGCTGGCCCTGCTTCTGTTCGCGCAGGCGTTTGACCGACAAGGCGATCGCATCGCCAATCGCGGTTTCGCGCCCGGCCAAGCCCACCACGCTATCGCGCAACTGATCGCGCACGGAAGTCAGATCCGCGGTCAACGGTGTCAGCGCATACGCGCGTTGGCCGAACACCAGCAAGCCGACGCGGTCGCCGTCGCGCCGATCCAGAAAGTCCGACAGCACGGCCTTGGCGGCGGTGAGCCGGTCCACCACCTTGCCGCCGAGCACCATGTCGGGTTCGCTCATGCTGCCCGACAGATCCACCGCCAACATCATCTGGCGCGCCTCGCGCGGCGGTTGAATCACCTCGCCCAGTTGCTGCGGACGTGCCAGCGCGGCGCACAGCAAAAACCAAGCCAGCCACGCCAGCCAACGCGGCATCCGCAGCACCGGCGCGCTTGTCGCCTGTGCCACTGCCTGCAACTGCTCCGCGTAAGGCACACGGAGCGCGGCCGTATCGGCGCGACGTTGCGGCCAGAACCACATCAGCAACGGCAAGGGCATCAACCACCACGCCCATGGCCAGGCGCAGTGCGCCAACGCATCCTGCCATTGCGACCACTGCAACCAGTTCACCGCCGGCCCCGCATCAGCGCCACAAAGCGCTGCCGCGCCAACGCTTCTAACGCCGGCAGATCGCTGACTGTGGGTGCGCGCTGGAAACCGCCTTCCAGCACAGCCCTGCCCGGCCCCTGCGAAAACACGGGGTCCTTGCGCTTGCGCCCGTCCAGGAACTGCAACCACGCCTCGCCCTGCAAGCGGTCGGCCTGCGGATCGACGCGCCGCGCCGCACGTCGCAGCAGCACCGACACGGCCGCCAGGCGCTGCGCAGGCGTCGTGGCGCGCGCCAGTTCCGCATCGAAAGCAGCCAGCCAGCGGCGCTGACGCCGGCGCCGGCGCCACCACCAGACCCATGCGCTCCCCACCACCAGCACGACCACCGCGATCACCAGCCACCAGCCCGGTGCCAGCGGCCACCACGACGGCGTCGGCGGCAGATGCACATCACGCAGCGGCAGCGACTGCGGGGACATTCTCAGCGACTCCGCGCGGCGGGGCTGCCGCCCAGCCAGGCATCGCTGGCATCGTCGGTGGACAGGCGATGCAAGCGCACGCCGCGTGCCTGCAGGAGCGAGCCCAAGTGCTCCAGCGGCGCGACGAATTCCGCCTGCCAGCGCGCACGCCCGGCCTGCGTAGACAGATCGATCGCGATGCGCTCGCCACGCACGTCGAAGGTGACTGCACGTGCCGGTGGCGCCAATTCCAGCGGATCGACCAGCACGATCACCACCACCTCGTGATGCAAGGCCAAGCCCGACCAGCGCGTGGCAGAAATCCGGCCGGCGCTGCGCGCATCGGCCAGCACGGTCAGGCGCGCGCCAGGGCGCAACAGGCGCGCCGCATGATCCAGCGCAACCTCCAGCCCCGCGTCGCCGGGCGGCGGCTGGGCATACCAACGCGCCAAGGCATCCAGCACCGGCAGCACACCACGCTGGCCGGACCGCGGCGCAATCGGCGCCTCGCTCGCGGTGCCGCGCAATGCTGCAATTCGGTCGCCCTGGCGCTGCGCCAGCCATGCGGCAACGGCGCCAGCGCGTGCGGCCTGCACCGATTTGTAGCGCACGCGCGTACCGAAGAAGAGCGCAGGCGAGGTATCGGCCACGATCAGACTCAAACGCTCGCGCTCAGCCTGAAACAACTTGGTGTGCGCCCGTCCGGTTCGCGCAGTGACGCGCCAGTCGATATGCCGCGCATCGTCGCCAGCCACGTACTCGCGCGACTCGGCATATTCCATGCCGCGCCCGCGCGTGGCGGCAGGCAACGGCCCCACCACCCCATACCGGCCACGTCCCGGTTGACCGCGATGGATCGCGGTACCGCGCAGCGCGATCAGTTCTGCAAGCGTTGGGCGCACCCCATCGCCAGCGACTGGCGAGGGGGTGGTTGCAGGGGACGAGAACGGCATCGAAGACATCGGCGTCTGGCGAGAGTGCGGCATACCTCAGCGACGCTGCCCGATCAGGGCAGCGGAATCTTTTCGAGCAACGCAGCGACCAGGCGTTCGCCGTCCCAGCCTTCGGCGGTGGCCTCGTAGCTGGGCAGCACGCGATGCCGCAACACGTCCGGGGCAATGGCGCGGATATCGTCCGGCGTCACGTAGTCGCGCCCGGCCAGCCACGCGCGTGCGCGTGCGCACCGTTCCAGCGCAATCGAGCCACGCGGGCTGGCGCCCCAGGCGATCCGTCGCGCCAATGCCGGGTCGTAACGCTTGGCATCGCGCGAGGCCAGCACGATTTCGATCAGATAGCGTTCCAGCTGCGGCGCCAGATGCACATCCAGCACCACACGGCGCGCGGCGAAGACATCTTCCAACGGAATCTTGTCGGGCACGGTCTCGTGCTTTTCCAGCGTATCGCGGGCGGCCTCGCGTGCCAGGCGCAGGATTTCCGCCTCGGCGTCCGCCTGCGGATAGCCGATGCGCACATGCATCAGGAAACGGTCCAGCTGGGCTTCGGGCAGCGGGAACGTGCCCTCCTGCTCGATCGGGTTCTGCGTCGCCATCACCAGGAACAACTGCGGCAGCGCATAGGTGTGCCGGCCAACCGTCACCTGCCGCTCGCCCATCGCCTCCAGCAGCGCGGATTGCACCTTGGCGGGTGCGCGGTTGATTTCATCGGCCAGCAGGATCGGGTGGAAGATCGGCCCGGGCATGAACTCGAACCGGCTGTCCTGCGGGCGCCAGATCTCGGTACCGGTCAGATCGGCAGGCAGCAGGTCCGGGGTGAACTGCACCCGCGCAAAATCCGTTTCCAGCCGCGAAGCCAGCGCACGGATCGCGGTGGTCTTGGCCAACCCGGGCGCGCCCTCGACCAGCAGATGGCCATCGGCCAGCAAGGCAATCAACAGCCGCTCCACGAGCGCTGCCTGGCCAACGATGCGCTGCGCAAGCGATTCGCGCAGCGAGGTGAATTGACGGTGCAGCCGGTCCTCGGCGGGCGCGGCAACGGCTTCGGGGGGGAGCAGTGGCGGTGCGTTCATAGGCCCAGTGTGACCGATTTGAAAGCGATTGGTTCACCGCGGGCCGGCGCGCTGTTCAGTTAATGATGCAATTCTATGGAATGGCTCTTTTGACGACACGCACCACGCAAACGCTCCCACATGCCACGCTTCGGAATTATTCTGCGAGGAGCCCGCAAGCTCCCCTCTGTTTACCAGAAACCACTCATACCACCTGCCACCATTTATCAGGGGCAAGCCTGGCTAACCTTCGCAGAACAAGATAATCCACCCCCATTCGCTGAATACTGTCCGCCGCAAGCAAGCTCTACAGTTCCTGCGCCACTGGTTGGAATCGACTGACCTGGCTTCAACTGCCCAGTATATCCCGGAGCCTGAATCCCGCAGGTCGTTCCAGTTACACTGCCTGAAGCCTGAGTGCACTGAACGATTGCTGCAGACTTTATGGGCGCCAATCCACGTGAAGAGCTGCCGTTTCTGGCAGAGGCGAAAATAGTCTGCTCCGGCGAACATGTTGTGTCATCGATTTTTGCTATGCATGTCAACCCTCCACCGGCAGCCGCGTAGGATCCATTGCAGTTGAGAACGACAAGTCCTGGCCCTGTCGTACCTATCGACTCACCTTGCGATACGAGGCCATTCCATCCCGGTGCCTGTATATCACAGCTTGTGCCAGCTTCTCCTCCACCTGTTGCCTGGATGCAGGTAATCAATGACACTTTTGCAGTGGATGCAGTGCCCTGGGTGCTTTGTCCATTGCGCGCGGTTGCCGTAATAGTACTACTCGAAGCAATGGCTGCATTGAAGAAAAAAAGACCGAAAATCATAACTCCAAGAGAACAGACATCCGATTTATTGTTCACGGTTCATTCCTGTTTGATGATCTGTTAGTTTTGCGCACTCACTGACAAAAAATAAATTTTTATTGCCGACTATTCAGGCCTAACTGGATTTTTGCCAACATTTTTATTCCCGATTCAGCCAATCCTTACGGAGTAGCGCTCGCTACGCGCAGTACCTTCGGCGTCACGAACACCAGCAATTCCGCCTTTTCCTTGCTGCGTCCGCGCTTTTTGAACAAATTGCCCAGGAACGGGATGTCGCCCAGAAACGGCACCTTGGAGACGCTCTCGCGATCGGTGAATTCGTAGACACCACCGATCACCACGGTTTCACCATCTCCGACCAGCACGGCGGTATTGATCTCCCGACGATTAATCTCCGGCACCGTTCCATACAATGGCAAATCGATGAGCCGTGCAACCTCGTCCTTCTTGACATTCATGTTAAGAAAGACCCGATTGTCATTGGTGATGGTTGGCGTCACCTTGAGTTCAAGCAGCACTTCCTTGAACTGTACGTTGGCCTGCGAACCGCCGCCCGCACCACTGCCGCTGATGGTCACATACCCGATCTCCCGGCCCTGCTTGATCACGCCCTCGCGCTGATTCGCGGTAACGATGCGGGGGTTCGATACGACTTCGCCACGTCCCTCTTGCTGCATCGCCGACAACTCGATATCTAGATTGAAATTGGAACCCAGCAAGGTGTAGGCGAGGCCGCCAGGCGTGTTGGTGGTGAATCCACCGCCTGCACCGAGATTGACATTCAGTCCGGATGGGAACAGATGCGCAGGCAGCGTGGTACTGGTGCCTCCATTGGCGATCTCGTTGGCCCGCTGCGCAGAAGTGTTCAAATAGTTGGTGTTGCTCTCGAGCGAACCACTGAGAATGCCACGACCTGTCGCGCCGGTGATGCCGAAACGCGCACCCAAATCACGTGCAAATGTATCGGTCGCAATGACGATCCGGCTCTCGATCAACACCTGATCCACCGGGCGATCGATATGCGAAATCAGCTCGCGCATTTGCGCGACCTTCTTCGGGATATCGCTGATCATCAAGGTATTGGTGCGTTCATCGGCAACCAACCGGCCACGTGGCGAAAGGAAGCCATTGTCCTGCTGCCCCGCACCGCCTTGTCCGCCCTGGCCGCCGCCGCTACCGCCACCACCAATTCCCTTGGCCTCCGTCAGCGCTTTGAAGATCACCGCAGCGTTGTGGTAGTTGATCTGCACATAATCGGTGATCAGGTCCTCGCGGTTCTCGATCGCGATGCGGGCGTCTTCCTTGTCCTGCTCGAACTTGGCCAGCTCCGGTTGCGGGGCGACCCACACCACGCCGCCATCGCGTCGCTTGTCCAGGCCCTTGGCACGCAGCACGATGTCCAACGCCTGGTCCCACGGCACATTCATCAGGCGCAGCGTGACATTGCCCTGCACGGTGTCGGACGCGACGATGTTGAGGTTGGACTCTTCGGCGATCAGCTGCAGCACGGTGCGCACCGGCACGTCCTGGAAGTTGAACGTCACCGGGCGGCCGCTATAGCCGCGCGCGGCGATCTGCGCGGCAGCCTGCGTGACCGCCGCCGGGCTCACACCGCCAACCGCCGGCTGGCCCTTGCGCGGGGTGATTTCCACCACGTATTCGTTGCCGGTCTGGTAGGCCAGCGAATCGAAGGCACCCTTGGTCGATAGCACCAGCTGCGAACCGGAACCGGACGGCTTCACTTCAACGCGCTGCACCGGCGTGGCGAAGTCGGTGACATTGAGCGGGCGTTGCAGCTCGGCAGGTAGCTTGGCATTGCTGATGTCCACCAGCACGTTGTCGCCCTGCGTCCGCAGGTCCGGGCTGGCGCCCTTGCCGTCGAACTGCAGGATCAGACGGCCAGCGCCGTCTTCGCCGCGCTTGAAATCGATTTTGGACACCGCCAGGCTCGCCGGAGCGACCTTGGCCGGATCCTGCGCGGGCTGAGTCAGCGCCGCGGCGGCGAATGCGCTGCCGCTCGCCAGTGCCAGCGCGAACCCCAACGCGCAGGCCTGGAAGATCGCGTGGCGTCGTACCGGACGCAGCCGCTGGGCATTGGAAAACGTCATCGTGCTATCCCCTATCACTTTATTGATCATCCAATGCGAGTGCGGCCGGCCGTTCAAGCCATCCACCCGCACCGTCCGGCACAAGTTCAATCAGCTCGATGCGGTCTTCGTAGACCCCGGTCACCCGGCCATCGCTCTGTCCCAGATACACACCAGGCCGCACCCGGTAGGTCACCTTGTCAGGCGCCATCACCAGAGCGATCAGGCCCGAACCGCCGCCAATGGTCCCCACCATGTCGAGGGCGTCGAGCGGAAAGGCTTCCAACGGCTCCTTGCGCCGGTTCGGATCCGGACGCGTGCCGTTGCCACCTTCCGCGCTGACCCAGGCATCGCTGAACGGGTCGCGCATCGCCTGCGCTGCATATTCGAAGGTCTCGAATTGCTGCATCACCGGCAACGGCTCCAGCGGCGGCGCAGGACGCGCGCGCACCTCGGCAACCCAGGCTTCCAGATTCGGCGCATCGCCCGGTGTGCTGGTCACACCGCGCGTGCACGCCGGCAATACTGCAATTAACGCCGCACAGGACAGGATCTTGAGCAATTTCATGGTCATTGGCCGCCCTTCTTCGCAGCGTTGGCCGCAGCCTTTTCCTGTTCGGCCATTTCCTCATCGTCCAGATAACGATAGGTCTTGACCGTCCCGGACAGCTCAAGCGCACCGCGCGGGCCGATGCCGGCCTTGGGATCCTTGGGCTTGAGGTTGATGTCGTGCATGGTCAGGATCACCACGCGCGGCAGCGAGGCCACACCGCTGACGAAGGCACCGAACTGGTGGTAGCTACCCACCATGCGCAGAGCGATTGGCTTTTCGGCGTAGAACTCCTTCGGCGATTCCGGACCGGGCTGGAACAGCTCGTTGGACAAGCCGCTGGACAACGCGGTCTGCGAGATGTCGATGATCAGATCCGGCATTTCGGTCTTGCTGGGCAGCTGACGCAGCATCTGCTGCAGCACCTGTTCCATCTGCGCGAGCTGCTGCTTGAGCGGCTCCAGGTTCACCGCGCGGCCCTGTTGGGTCTCGAACTCGGTGCGCAGCTGCGATTCGGTGCTTTCCAGGCCTTCCAGTTCTTCGCGCTTGCTGCTGATCAACAGGAACCAGGCCAGCACCATGATGAACAAGCCGACCACCACGCAGAACACAATGCGTGCTTGCTGCGGCCAACCGCCGATATTGTTGAAATCCAGATCGCTGAGCTTGAATGATTTCTTACTCATGACGCCGCCCCCTCCTGCGGCCGATTGGCTGGCGCCGGTGCTGCCTGCGTCGGTGCAGGAGCAGCGGCTGGCGGCGTTGCCGGCGCGGGCGCCGCTGCCGGAGCAGCAGGCGTCGCACCGGCAGGCGTTGCACCCGGTGCTGCGGTGCCCGGCGCGGCCGGATCCACTGCGCCCGGCGCAATGCCGTTCTTGTCAGCCTCGTTCGGATTGGCCAGCTTGACCTTGAGCGTGAACACGTATGGCAGCGTCTTGGTGTCCATCGACGACCCGGCAGGTTGCCCCGCCTTGTCCTGACTCTTGGCCTCGATGATCGACAGGTCCGGATTGGTCATCCAGCCCGAGCTTTCAAGGTTGCGCATGTAGGCACTGACCCGCGCATTCGATTGCGAGCGACCTTCCAGCGTGAGGATGTCGCCATCCTGCTTGATGTTGGTCAGCGCCACACCATCGGGAATGGTGCGCACCAGCGAATCGAACAGGTGCACCATCTGCGAGCGATTGGCTTGCAGCTCCTCGATCACCTTCTTGCGCGCAAGCAGGCGGTCCTTCTTCTTGTCGAGCTCCTTGATCTCCTCGTTCTGCGCCTTGACCTTGTCGATCTCGGTGGTCAGAAACGCATTGCGCTCGGTCTGGCCGCTGATCTGCGCGTCGTAATAGAACCAGATCAGTGCCGACAACAGCACGCCGCCCAATGCGGCGAAGCCCAGCATCGAGTAGAACTCGCGCTCGCGCGCCTTTCGGCGCTCCGCGCGCCAGGGCAATAGATTGATTCTTGCCATCAGTCGAAGCTCCTCAGGGCCAGGCCGGTGGCGATCATCAGTGCAGGCGCATCCAGCGCCAGCGCATGGGCCTGAACCTTCGGGCCAAGCGTCATCTGGGCAAGCGGATTTGCAACGACCGTGGTCACACCGAGCTGCTCTTCCACCATCTCCGGCAGGCGCGCCAGCGCGGCGCAACCGCCGGCCAGCACGATGCAGTCGACGCGGTTGAACTCACTGCCCGCATAGAAGAACTGCAGCAGACGGCTGATCTGCTGCACCGTAGCTTCCTTGAACGGCTCCAGCACTTCGACCTCGTAGCTTTCCGGCAGGCCGCCCTGACGCTTGGCAAGGCCAGCCTCTTCGTAGGTCAGCCCGTAACGGCGCATCACTTCGTCAGTGAGTTGCTTGCCGCCGAACACCTGCTCGCGGCTATACAGACTGCGACCGGAGCGCAGCACGCTCAGCGTGGTCATGGTCGCGCCGATATCCACCAGCGCCACCACCGCATCGGCGGCTACCGGCAATTCGCTGGCAACCAGGGCGAAGGCGTTTTCGACCGCAAAGGCCTCCACGTCCATTACCTTGGCGGTCAGGCCGCCGAGTTCCAGCGCCGACTGGCGCAGTTCCACATTCTCCGAACGCGAGGCGGCCAGCAGCACCTGCACCATGTCCGGGCTATTGGGCATCGGGCCCAGCACCTCGAAATCGAGATTCACTTCCTCGATCGGGTACGGAATGTAATTGGTGGCTTCCAGTTCGACCTGGGCTTCCAGGTCGCTATCGTCCAAATCGGCCGGCATCGGGATCAACTTGGTGATCACCGCCGACCCTGCCACGGCTGCTGCCGCGTTCTTGGCCTTGCTGCCGGAACGGTTGATGGCGCGGCGAATGGCTTCGCCCACCGCTTCCACTTCGACGATGTTCTTTTCCACGACCGCATTCGGCGGCAATGGTTCCACCGCGTAATGTTCCACGCGGAAACGGCTCCCGCTGCGCGATAGCTGCAAGAGCTTCACGGCAGTCGAACTAATGTCGACACCAATCAGTGGCGACTGACTCTTGGGTAAAAGCCCCACGGTAACTCCCCTGCCGACGGGCACTTGGACGCATGTGCGCCCTCGTATTAATAATCAAATTTTAACAGTTGACAAGCCCTTCACGCGCTAGGCAATGACCCGGCGACGCTACCCCAGTGCCGTCTTCTGCGATCCCCAGAGTTCGGCCCCAGCCAAACTCGGCGTCATCTATACTCTGTGACCAAGAAATCTGCAATCGGAATCTCTCTTACATGCCCCGTATTCGCCGTTGGCTGGGCTGGATCCTGGCCACGACCGTCGTGCTCGCACTGCTTGGCGCTATTGCTGCCGGCGGCCTGTATTACGCCATTTCCTCGAAGTTGCCAGACGTTCAGTCGCTCAAGCAGGTAGAGCTGCAGGAGCCGATGTACGTCTATTCCAGCGATGGCCGGCTCATGGCCGTCTATGGCGAGACGCGGCGCTATCCCATCCAGATGAAGGACGTGCCGCTGCGCCTGAAGCAGGCCTTCCTGGCCACCGAGGACGCGCGCTTCTACGAGCACGGCGGCGTGGACTACAAGGGCATTGCCCGCGCGGTATGGTTGCTGACAACCACCGATGCCAAGCGCGTGCCGGGTGGTTCGACCATCACCCAGCAGGTGGCGCGGCAGTTCTTCCTGAGTTCGGAATACAGCTACACCCGCAAGCTGGCGGAGATCCTGCTGGCGCGCAAGATTGAAAGTGAGCTGAGCAAGGACGAGATCTTCGAGCTGTATCTCAACAAGAGTTTCTTCGGCAACCGCGCCTACGGCGTCGGGGCCGCTGCCGAGTACTACTACGGCAAGAAGATGAGCGAATTGAGCCTGGACGAGATGGCCTCGCTGGCCGGCATCCCCAAGTTCCCATCCAGCGGCAACCCGATCAGCAACCCTGAGCGTGCGCAGGAGCGTCGCGACTATTACGTCCTGCAGCGCATGGCCGACCTGGGCTTTGTCAGCCAGGCCGAAGCCGACGCCGCCAAGGCCGTTCCGATGCACGCCAAGCCGCATGAGCCGCCGGTGGAGGTGTACGCCCCTTACGTGGCCGAGCTGGTGCGTCAGGAAATGATCGCCAAGTACGGCGGCGATGTGCTCAACAAGGGCTACCACGTCACCACGACCATCGATGCGACCCTGCAGACCGGTGCGGATGTGGCGGTCGCCGACGGCTTGCGGGTCTACGATCATCGCCATGGCTGGCACGGCGTAGAGCAGCACTTCGACGTGGCCGCCGATGCGGACGCGCCCGCACTGGCCAAGCACCTGGCAGGCGCATTCACCCAGGGCGGACTGCGTGCGGTGATCGTGGCGCGCACCAATCCCGATGGCGGGGTCACGGTCGTGCAGAGCGACAAGACCGAACTGACCCTGCCCGCCACTGCCAGCCGCTGGACCGGCAAGACCCCGGCCAAGCTGCTGACCCGCGGCGACCTGACCCGCATTCGCGCCGGCGAGAAGGACGGCGAGTGGCTCATCGATCAGTTGCCGCGCGGCCAGGCGGCGTTGGTCTCGCTGGACGCCAATAGCGGCGCGCTGCGTGCGCTGGTCGGCGGCTTCAGCTTTGCGGGGAACAAGTTCAACCGCGCCACCCAGGCACGGCGCCAGCCAGGATCGAGCTTCAAGCCGTTCGTCTACGCGGCCGCGTTCGAAAAGGGCTTCAACCCGGCCTCGATCGTGCTGGACGCGCCGGTGGTGTTCCGCGACCGGCGCGGCAAGACCTGGTCGCCGCAGAACGACGGCGGCGGCTTCCGCGGGCCGATGCGCCTGCGCGAAGCGCTGGTGCAGTCGCGCAACCTGGTGTCGGTGCGCCTGCTGGACGCGATCAGCGTCGATTTCGCACGCAAATACATCAGCCAGTTCGGTTTCCAGGAGGCCGAGTTGCCGCCTAACCTGTCGATGTCGCTGGGCACCGCTTCGCTGACGCCGCTGTCTGTGGCACGCGGTTATGCGGTGTTCGCCAATGGCGGCTCACGGGTGGACACCTGGATCGTGGACGAGGTCAAAGACCGCGAGGGCAATGTCATCTTCAAGGAAGTGCCGGCCGTGGCCTGCCGCACCTGCGCCCTGCAGGGCGGCACCGCCGCGCCCGTGAGCCAGGTCGTGGATGGCTTCAACTTCGGCGCCCAGGCACCTGAAACCCCGCCCGCTGCGCCTGCCACGGCCACGCCGGTGCCGGCACAGACCGCCCCTGCGGCAACCGCAGAGACCAAAATCGCGCCACGCGCGATCGACGAGCGCACCGCCTACCAGCTGGTGTCGATGATGCGCGACGTGGTCCAGCGCGGCACCGGCACCGCGGCCAAGGTACTCGGCCGCGAGGACGTGGGCGGCAAGACCGGCTCCACCAACGAGCACCGCGACGCCTGGTTCTCCGGCTTTGGCGGCCCCTACGTCACCACCGTATGGGTGGGCCGCGACGACTTCCGCTCGCTCGGCTATCGCGAATACGGCGGCAAGGCGGCGCTGCCGATCTGGATCGACTACATGCGCGTAGCGCTCAAGGACAAGCCGATCGCCGCCAACGACCCGCCCGATGGCATGACCCAAGCCACCATCAATGGCGCCGTCGAATGGGTCAAGAACGAAGATCTGGACCGCCTGCAGGATTACGACTACGGCCTGCAGGAACAGCAGGACGAGAAGGCGTTCGATATTTTCTGAGGAGCTGGGATTCGGAAATCGGGATTGGGGAATCGAACGCGGCGTGGCTGTTCGGTTCCCCAATTTCTTGGCCCCCGATTGGATAAGCGCAGGCCGTTGCCAGCCTGGTGGATCGCTGGCGGGATCGTTGCCGGTTCGGCGCAGCGCTCACCTGCCCGCCACTGATATTCCACGCGCATTGCGCCTTGCACGTGCATAGCCGTACCCGGACCATCGCCAGGTCACCGCTGCGTGATCGTTCTTTGCCATGGCATGACGCATTCGCCATGTCTTCATGCAGCTGTTGTAGAGTCCAGATCAGGTTCATTAGGGGAGCCCGGTCATGCATCACGCACGCGCGCACGCCGATACACGAACCCGGGAACGTCGCCATCGCCTGGCACACGAAGCCGCACGCCTGATGGCCGAAGGCGGCATCCGCGATTTCCATCAAGCCAAGCTCAAGGCTGCCAGCCGGCTCGGCATTCATGACGATGCTTCGCTGCCACGCAATCGCGAGATCGAAGATGCGTTGCGCGAGTACCAGCGCCTGTTCGCCGGACCTGCGCACGGTGCGCGTCTGCGCCAACGTCGCGAAGCCGCGTTGCGGGCGCTTGAATTTCTCAGCCCCTTCCAGCCACGGTTGACCGGCCCGGTGCTGGACGGCACCGCCGATGCCAACGCGCCGGTGCAATTGCAGTTGCACAGCGACGATGCCGATGCCGTGCAGCGGTTTCTGGAAGAACACCGCATTCCGGCCGAGTCGCGCACGCGCCGGCTGCGCCTGGATCGCGAGCGCAACGGCGAGTTTCCCGTCTGGCTGTTCAGCGCCGAAGACCTGACCTTCGATCTCACCGTGCTGCCCTACGACGCACTGCGGCAGGCGCCACTCTCGCAGCTGGACGAAAAGCCGATGCCGCGTGCATCGGCCGCGCAGGTGCGACAGTTACTGACGGACGGCGACGGTTCCGGCGGCTCACCACTGCTGCGCTGAGTCGACCATATGATGCGGCTTGCCGATGTGGACGAGCTCCGCACCTCTCTAAGCCGGCGTCGCAACGCCACTGCGGCAGCGCTCGTTTTATTCGGGCCCGGCACTACTGGACGAACCATCGTGCCATGCGCCGCCGGTCGCGGGTTTGCACTCGCCACGACAGCGTCCCGCTTTGTTGGAAGATCGACTGCCAGGCAACCGTCCAAATGCAAACGCCCCGCAATGCGGGGCGTTCGTTTACGCAGGTACGCGTGGACCGATCAGCGCTTGGCGCTGTCGGTGTAATCGCGCTTGTCGTAGCCGGTGTAGATCTGGCGCGGACGGCCGATCTTCATTTCCGGGTCGACCTGCTGTTCCAGCCAATGCGACACCCAGCCTGCGGTGCGTGCGATGGCGAACATCACGGTGAACATTTCCACCGGGATATTGAGCGCCTTGTAGATGATGCCCGAGTAGAAGTCGACGTTCGGGTACAGCTTGCGCTGCACGAAGTAGTCGTCCTTCAGCGCGGCCTCTTCCAGCTTCAGCGCCACTTCCAGCAGCGGGTCGTTCACGCCCAGCTCGCCCAGCACCTTGTGGGTCATCTCACGGATGATCTTGGCGCGCGGGTCGAAGTTCTTGTAGACGCGGTGACCGAAGCCCATCAGACGGAACGAGGAATTCTTGTCCTTGGCCTTGGCCACGGCGGATTCGACGTTGTCGGCGGTGCCGATCTCTTCCAGCATCTTCAGCACGGCTTCGTTGGCGCCACCGTGTGCCGGACCCCACAGCGCGGTGATACCGGCGGCGACCGACGCATACGGGTTGGCACCGGTCGAACCGACCAGACGCACGGTCGAGGTCGAGGCGTTCTGCTCGTGGTCGGCGTGCAGGATGAACAGCAGATCCAGGGCCTTGGCAACGACCGGATTGATCTCCAGCGGCTCGCTCGGCACTTCGAACATCATGTGCAGGAAGCGATCGACGTAGTTCAGGTTGTTGCGCGGGTAGCGGATCGGCCAGCCGATCGAATAACGGTACGCGGCAGCCGCCAGGGTCGGCACCTTGGCGATCAGACGGATGGCGGCCTGACGGCGCTGCTCCGGATCGTTGAGGTCCAGGGTGTCATGGTAGAACGCAGACAGCGAGGCGACCGAGCCGGCCAGCATGGCCATCGGGTGCGCGTCATGACGGAAACCACCGAGGAAGTTCTTCAGCGACTCGTGCATCATGGTGTGATGCGTCACTTCGTGGTCGAACTTCTTGAATTCGTCCGCCGTCGGCAGTTCGCCGTTCATCAGCAGGTACGAGACCTCGAGGAAGCTGGACTTTTCGGCCAGCTGCTCGATCGGGTAGCCGCGATACAGCAACACGCCATTGTCGCCATCGATGTAGGTGATGGCCGACTTGCAGCTGGCGGTGGCGGTGAAGCCCGAGTCGTAGGTGAACAGACCGGTTTCTTTGGTCAGCTTGGAGATATCGACGCAATCATTGCCAAGCGTGGGCTTGAGAACCGGCAGAACGACCGACTTGTCGCCGGCGTTGAGCGTGACCTGATCAAGATCGGACACTGTGTACGCTCCTTCAGTGGAAGGCGCCTGATCCCACATGGGCAGGCACGTGATGGAAGTCCAAGGCATCGCCTCGGATCAGGCCATTATCGCACAGCAGCATTTTGGCCGTCGCTTGGACAGAAGTCGTAGACGCGTCGCGCCAGGCATACAGGCGAAACGTTCAGTGCCGCAAAAAACAACGGCCGCGCAATGCGCGGCCGCTGCCGGTACAGCCCGTCCTGCAAGTTCAGCGCGCGTAGCGCTTCTGGAACTTGTCGATACGGCCGCCGGTGTCGATCACCTTGTGCTTGCCGGTATAGAACGGGTGCGAGGACGAGGAAATTTCCACCTTGATCAGCGGATATTCCTGGCCGTCTTCCCACTTCACGGTCTCTTTCGAGGTCATGGTGGAACGGGTCAGAATCTTGAAATCGGACGTCACGTCGTGAAAGACGACGTCTTTGTAATTGGGATGAACGTTATCTTTCATGGACTTGGCGCCGGGCTGCCTGGATAAGCCGAGCATTATAGCTGCGCCCAGGCAGCCGGCGCAAGGTCGCCTCAGTTCGCCGCCAGCGCCGCCCCTACGAGCCGGTAGAACTGCTGGATGTCATAGGCCAGCAGCAGATTGGCATTGTCAGGCGCCCCGCCCTGCCGGTTCCAGTCCACCAGGGTCATGCCACGGGTATGCGCACCGGACAGTTCGATGTGTACCGGGCGCTGCTCCAGCCGCTGCGCGCCTTCCGGGTGCAAGGCGAAAGCCATCGCCAGCGCGTCGGCGGCATACCAGTACTCGCCGCGGCTGTCTTCGGACCACAGCCGGGTCTTGCGCGAGATCTCCTCGTAGAACCGGGCGCGGGCAGAATCGGCCGCCAGCCAGTGCTCCACGTCCCGGTGCAGTAGCCCGTGCGCAATGGTGGCCTCCCAATCGGCCACGTCGAACTGCGGAAAACCGCGGAACACGATATGCGCCGCTTCCGGGTCGAACCCGATGTTGAACTCGGCCGCGGCGGTGATATTGCCGTGCCCGGTCAACGCCCCGCCCATCACCACCAGCCGCGCCACGCGTTGCGGGAGGGTCGGGTCCAGAGTGAGTGCCAGGGCAAGATTGGTCAGTGGACCGAGCGCCACCAGCAGCAGCTTGCCGGCGTGTTCGTGCGACAGACGCAGGATGGCGAGCGCGGCGTGTTCGGCCTCGGCGGTGCGCTTGGCCGGTGCCAGGCCCACATCGCCGAATCCGTCGAGACCGTGCACGTGTGCCGCAT
Source organism: Xanthomonas sp. DAR33341 (assembly GCF_003992815.1). NCBI lineage: Bacteria > Pseudomonadati > Pseudomonadota > Gammaproteobacteria > Lysobacterales > Lysobacteraceae > Xanthomonas > Xanthomonas sp. DAR33341. The sequence goes on from NZ_QEYV01000034.1 coordinate 45,196, forward strand.
CCACCGACGGGTGCAGCAATGGCTGCGGGCAGCCGGCGTAGACCGGCACATCGGGACGGCCAGCGATCTCGCAGACCTTCAAGGCGTTGCGCACGGTGTGCTCCAAGCCCACGTTGCCGGCGGCGATGGTCAGGCCGACGACCTCATGGCGGTTGTCGTTGAAGGCCATCAGCAGCGCCAAGGCGTCGTCCACGCCGGGGTCCGTGTCGATCAGCAGCGGTATTTTTTTTGTCATGGGATTCGGGAACGGGCATTCGGGATTCGTTGCCGCATCTTCGCAAGGATCGGCCGGTCACGCGAACGCCCAGGTTGCACAGGGCCAGCAGCCTTTGCTTTTACGATTCCCCAATCCGATTCCCGATTCCCGCCGCTCACGCGGCCGCGTAACGCACCGCGCCGCCGATCCAGCGTTCGACCACGCGGTCGGCAATGTCTGGCGCTTCGTCCAGCAGCCGCTCGGCCAGTAACTGCACGCGCGGCAACAGCCCTGCATCGCGCGCCAGATCGGCGATGCGGAAACTCGCCAGACCGGTTTGCCGGGTGCCCAGCAATTCGCCCGGGCCACGCAATTGAAGATCCTTCTCCGCGATCACGAAACCGTCGTTGGTCTGGCGCATGGTCTCCAGACGCTGACGCGCCATCATCGACAACGGCGCCTGGTACAGCAACACGCAACTGGAAGCGGCCGCACCGCGACCGACCCGGCCGCGCAACTGGTGCAACTGGGCCAGGCCAAGCCGCTCGGCATTTTCGATGATCATCAACGATGCATTGGGCACGTCCACGCCGACTTCGATCACGGTGGTGGCCACCAACAGGTCGCTACGGCCTTGCTTGAAATCCAGCATGGCCTTCTGCTTCTCGGCCGGCTTCATACGGCCGTGCACCAGCGCCACCCGCACGCCCGGCAACTGCGCCGACAAGGTCTCGAAGGTGACTTCGGCCGCCTGCGCTTCGATGCGTGGCGGGCCGCCTTGCTGGCCTTGCGCGCCTTTCCCGGGCTCTTCGCTTTCTTCGATCAGCGTGCACACCCAATACGCCTGCCGCCCTTCGGCACAGGCGGCGCGGATACGTTCGACCAACTCGGGCCGGCGCTCCGCGCTCAGCACGATCGTCTGCACCGGCGTGCGGCCAGGCGGCAATTCGTCGATGGCCGAAACATCCAGATCTGCGTAAGCAGACATCGCCAATGTGCGCGGGATGGGCGTGGCGGTCATCACCAGTTGATGCGGCACGCTGCCCGCGGCCGCCCCCTTGTCGCGCAGCGCAAGGCGCTGATGCACGCCGAAGCGGTGTTGCTCGTCGATGATGGCCAACGCCAGATCGTGGAAGACCACTGCTTCCTGCATCAACGCATGCGTGCCGACCACGACCTGCGCCTGACCGGAGGCGACCTCGGCCATCGCTGCAGCGCGCGCCTTGCCGGTGACCTTGCCAGCCAGCCAGACGATGCGGATGCCCAAGGGTTCCAACCAGCCACGCAGATTGGTGAGGTGCTGCTCGGCCAGCAATTCGGTGGGCGCGGCAAGTGCGACCTGTTTGCCCTGCTCCACCGCCAACATTGCCGCCAGTGCGGCGACCACGGTCTTGCCGCTGCCGACATCGCCCTGTACCAGCCGAAGCATCGGCGAGGGCTGCGCAAGGTCATGCGCAATCTGCTCGAACACCCGTTGTTGCGCACCGGTCAGCTGGAACGGCAGCGCCTTGCGCAATTGCTGCACCAATGTGCCGTTGCCGGGCAGGCTGGGCGCGTGCAGACGTTGCAATGCGATGCGTTGCCGGCGCAGGCTGAGTTGGTGTGCCAGCAATTCCTCGATCGCCAGGCGCTGCTGGGCCGGGTGGCCTCCGGCGAGCAGTTGCTGTGGATCAGTACCGACCGGCGGGCGATGCATGGTGAGCAACGCCGCGCGCAATGAGGGCAGTCGCTCGTCCTGCAGCCAATGCGGTGGCAACAATTCCAGCGCACTTTCGGGCGGCAGACGCTCCAGCGCCTGACCGATGAGCTTGCGCAACGTCGCCGGGCCAACGCCTTCGAGCACCGGATACACCGGATCCAGACTGTCGCCCAACCCGGCATCTTCGTCCGGCGCGAGCACGCGGTAACTGGGGTGCACGATCTCCCAGCCGTGCTGGCCGGGCTTGGGTGTGCCGAACACCCGCACACGTGTGCCGACGGCGAACTGCGCCACCTGTGCGGCGCGGAAATGAAAGAAGCGCAGCACCAGCGTGCCATACGACGCGTCGGACACTGCCACGCGCAGCACCGGCCGGAAACGGAAGCCACGTTCCACCGCGTCCACACGCCCTTCGATCTGGGCCGGCACGCCACCTTGCAGCTGCGCGATGGTGGTCAAGCGCGTGCGGTCTTCGTAACGCAGCGGCAGATGCAGCCACAGGTCCTGCACGCTCAGGATGCCGCGCGCAGCGAACCTGTCGGCCACTTTCGGGCCGACACCGGGCAGGCTGGACAGCCGAGCCTGGCCGGCGACGGCCAGGCTCGGTGTGACGACGCGCGTGCGCGACACGGCCGATCAGCGGTGCAGGATCACTCGATCACCATCACTGCATCGACCTCGAAGCCGGCACCCTTGGGCAGGCCGGAGACTTCGATGGTCGAACGCGCCGGGAACGGCGCCTGGAAATACTCCTGCATCACCGCGTTGACGGCAGCGAACTGCCCCAGGTCGGTGAGATACAGGCCCAGGCGCACGATCTTGTCGAGCGAGCCGCCGGCCGCTTCGGCCACTGCCTTGAGGTTGTCGAACGCACGCCGCGCCTGCGCACCGATGTCGCCTGGCACGATCTCGCCGGTGGCCGGATCCAACGGGATCTGGCCGGAGAAATACACGGTGTTGCCGGCACGCACGGCCTGCGAATACGGGCCGATGGCGGCAGGCGCCTGGTCGGTATGGATGATCTGGGACATGGCAACTCCACTGCAAAGGGTTGCCGCAGTTTAGGCCTTTGTGCGGATTTGCTCGACTGTTGCGCGAGCGCGCCAGGCGCTACTGGCGCCCGACGCTCTGCACCACGTGCAGGCGCCGCAGCCGGCGCATCACTTCAGCCAGATGGCGGCGGTCGCGCACCTGGATGTTGAAGCGCAGCACGGCTGCGTTGAAGTCGCGATCCAGATAGTCCACGCGCTCGATATTGGACTGACTCTGCGCGATGGCTGCCGCCAACTGCGCCAGCACGCCGGTGCGGTTTTCCACTTCGACCACCAGCGCGGTGTCGTAATCGCCGGTCACGTTGGAGTCCCAGTCGATCGGCACCCAACGCTCGGGCGATTTGCGCAGTTCCGCCAGGTTCGGGCAGTCCAGGCGGTGCACCACGATGCCCTTGCCGGCGGTGTGGTAGCCCATGATCTCATCGCCGGGAATCGGCTGGCAGCAATTGGCGAAACTGATCACGCCGCGCTCGCTGCCGTCGATCAGGATCTTTTCGTGCGAATGCTTGGACAGGCCGCCGCCACGCAATTCCGCGTAAGCCATCAGCGCCTGCGCGGCCTGATTGGGCATCCAGTTGCCAAGCGCCACATCGGCCAGCAGCGCTTCCAGACGCGGGTAGCGGTGCTCGTTGAGGAAGGCGTCCAGGCGCCCCTTGGGCAGCCGCTCCAGCGAGGAGTCCATCGCTTCCAGCGCGCGGTCCAGCATGCGGTGGCCCAACTGCACGGCATCTTCGTGCTCGAGTTGCTTGAGCTGGTGACGAATCGCCGTGCGCGCCTTGCTGCTGACCACGAATTCCAGCCACTGCGGTTTGGGCGTGGCCGAGCGTGCGGTGATGATCTCCACCGCCTGCCCGCTGACCAGCTTGGTGCGCAACGGCACCAGCTTCTTGTCCACGCGCGAGGCCACGGCGCGATTGCCCACGTCGGTATGCACCGCGTAGGCAAAATCCAGTGCGGTGGAATTGCGCGGCAACGCCAGGATCTTGCCCTTGGGCGTGAACAGATAGACCTCGTCCGGAAACAGGTCGACCTTGACGTTGTCCAGGAATTCCAGCGACGAGCCGGCGGCGCGCTGCGAATCGATCAGTTCCACGATCCAGTCGTGCGCGCGACTCTGCGCGCTGTTGGGCGAAGCCGAGCCGACCTTGTAGGTCCAGTGCGCCGCCACGCCGCGTTCGGCGATCAGGTCCATCTCTTCGGTGCGGATCTGTACTTCGATCGGCGAGCCGTACGGTCCGAACAACACGGTGTGCAGCGACTGGTAGCCATTGGCCTTAGGGATTGCGATGAAATCGCGGAAGCGCCCATCCAGTGGCTTGAAGCTGGCATGCACTGCGCCCAGCGCGTGATAGCAATCGGCCACCGAACGCACTACCAGCCGGAAACCGAACACGTCCATCACCTGGTCGAAGGATTTGTTCTCTTCGTGCATCTTGGAATAGATGCTCCACGGCGTCTTGATGCGGCTGACCAGCCGATGCTCCAGCCCTTCCTTGGCCAGCCGCTGCGACAGCTGCACTTCCACCTGCGCCATCGATTCGCGCCGCACCACCGGCTGGCTGCGGATGTGCTTTTCGATGATGGCGTGGCGCCAGGGATACAACGCGCGAAAGCCCAGATTCTGCAATTCGGACTTGATCAGGCTCATGCCCAAGCGCTGCGCGATGGGTGCGTAGATCTCCAGCGTCTCGCGTGCGATGCGGCCGCGCGCCTCGGTGCTCTGCGCGCCGAGCGTGCGCATGTTGTGCAGGCGGTCGGCCAGCTTGATCATGATCACGCGCAGATCGCGCGACATCGCCAGCAGCATCTTGCGGAAACTTTCCGCTGCCGCTTCCTGACGGTCGCGGAACTTGAGCTTGTCCAGCTTGGTGACGCCATCGACCAGCTCGGCCACTGCTTCGCCGAACTCGGACGCCAGTTCTTCGCGCGTCAGCGGCGTATCTTCAATGGTGTCGTGCAGGATCGCGGCGATCAGCGATTCCATGTCCAGGCCCAGCTCGGCCAGCACGCCAGCCACCGCCACCGGGTGGGTGATGTACGGCTCGCCCGACTTGCGGGTCTGCCCGGCATGCGCGGTGGCACCCACTTCCCAGGCACGCCGCAGGATCGGCAGCTGCTCCTTGGGCAGGTAGCTGGCCGCGCGTTCGAGATGCAGGACGTAGTCGGGGATGGCCTGGTCGGAAGACGGAGACGTCACGACGGTCGCCTGGGCAGTGGGGCCTGGGTTCATGCCGGAAGACTATGCCAGCCGTGCAGTCTCGGCAAACATTTGCACACGCATGCGTATTGCCGGGACCGAAAACGAAAACAGCCCGCGTCGAGGCGGGCTGTTCTGATCGATCGCAGCGATGCCGGAAATCAATCGTCGTTCTTGGACATGTCTTCGTCGGCGACCACTTCGGCGGCGGCCCATTCCAGCGCTTCGCGTTCGGCACGCTCGCGTTCGGCCTTCTCGACTTCATCGATCAGCGCGTTGTCGATCCGGCGTGCGGCGATCTCGCGCAGTGCCATCACGGTGGGCTTGTCGCTGGCGTCGGCATTCTCGATCAGCGGCTGCACGCCGTTGGCGAGCTGACGGGCGCGCTTGGAGGCCATCATGACCAGCTCAAAACGGTTGTTCACGACTTCCAGGCAATCTTCTACGGTAATGCGGGCCATGCGGGCTCCCGGCGACCAGCGACGGCCGCGCATCGAATGAGGGAAAGGGGACGGAGTGTACGCTCCGGCCGGCGTCGCAGCAACCGCCACCCATTCAGTTTCCTTTGGAATCAGCAGTTTGAGCCGTTTTGAGCCACCAGGAAACCGTCCTGAGCCGTCGCTGGTGCGACCGGCGCGTTCTGAACGCAGTGCAAGCGGATAGATGTCGCCTCGCGCGGCGGCTGCGCCCGTCGGTGATCAGCGCAGCCTTGCCAGCGGCGCTTAATCCAGCAGCGCCTGGATCAATCCGGCGTGCCGTTGCTGTTGCGCCTGCCGACGTAGCCGGCTGGCGGTGAAGATCGCGCACATCTCCGAAACCGCCGTATCGAAGGTCTCGTTGATGATCACGTAATCGAACTCTTCGAAATGCAGCATCTCTTCGCGGGCGGCGGCCAGGCGTTGCGCCATGACGACCTCGCTGTCCTGCCCGCGCTTGCGCATGCGCTCGTCCAGCGCCTGGCGCGAGGGCGGCAGGATGAAGACGCTGACCGCATCGGGCACCTTCTGGCGCACCTGGCGTGCGCCCTGCCAGTCGATTTCCAGCAAGACGTCGTGGCCGGCGGCCAGCTGCGGCTCCACCGACTGCCGCGCAGTGCCCTTCCAGTCGCCATGCACCAGCGCGTATTCGAAGAAATCGCCCGCTTCGATCATGCCCTGGAACTCGTCGGCGGAGACGAAATGGTAGTGCTCGGCATGGCGTTCGCCCGGCCGCGGCGCGCGCGAGGTGAACGAGATCGACAGGGCGATCTTCGGGTCGCGTGCCAGGGTGGCGTTGACGATGCTGCTCTTGCCGGCGCCCGAGGGGGCCGCAACGATATAGAGAGTGCCGCGCATTTTTAGGGAATAGAGAGTCGGGAATAGGGAATGGGGCACCGCGCCAAGCAAGCAGGCCGAGGGGATGCATCGTACCCGCTTTGACGATTCCCCATTCCCGATCGCCTATTCCCGGCTATTCGATGTTCTGCACCTGCTCGCGGATCTGGTCGATCAACACCTTCAGATCCACGGCGGCATTGGAGGTGCGGCTGTCCACCGACTTGGAGCCCAACGTATTGGCCTCGCGGTTGAACTCCTGCAGCAGGAAGTCCAGGCGGCGACCGACCGGCTCGCGCTGCTTGAGCACCCGGCGGATTTCGGCGATGTGGCTGGACAGGCGGTCCAGCTCCTCGTCCACATCGAGCTTCTGCAGCCACAGCACCAATTCCTGCTCGGCACGGCCCGGGTCGACCGGATGCGGCAGGTCGGCCAGGCGGGCGGCCAGCTTGGCGCGCTGACCTTCGCGAATCACCGGAATCAGGATGCGCACCTCCGCTGCGATGCGTTCGATGGCATCCACCCGTTCGCTGATCGCCTCGGCCAGCTTGGCGCCTTCGCGCTCGCGCGCGATCACGAAGCTGCCCACCACTTCCTCCAGCAACGCCACCGCCTGCGCCTGCAACGCGGGGGCGTCCACGTCCTGCACCTGCAGCACGCCGGGCAGCTGCAGCAGGTCGGTGAAGCCGACCTGCAATTTGGGGAACACGCCATCCAGCCGCGTGGCCAGCGCACCCAGTTGCTGTAGCAGCGATTCGTTGACCGCCAGCGTCTGCGCATTGTCGGGCGCGCGCAGGCGCAGGGTCAGATCCAGCTTGCCACGGCTGTTTTTTGCCGCCACGCGCTCGCGCAGCAGCGGTTCCAGCGCACGCAATTCCTCGGGCAGACGCACACCCACTTCCAGAAAGCGGTGGTTGACCGAGCGCAGCTCGCAACCGAGCGTGCCCCAGGGTGTGATGCGTTCGCTGCCAGCAAACGCAGTCATGCTTCGGATCATCGTCAATCCCGTGCCGTCAAAGCGCGAATGGTACCCTAGCCGCCCTCGCCGGCTGCCTGCACGCTGCGCAGTGGCGCCAGACCCACCTCCCGACTTCCGGACTCATCGCATGACCTTTTCCCGTCCCAGCGGCCGCACGGCCGACCAGCTGCGCCCGGTGCGCATCGAACGCTCCTTCACCCGCCATGCCGAAGGCTCGGTGCTGGTCAGCTTCGGCGACACCCGCGTGCTGTGCACCGCCAGCGTGGAAAACCGCGTGCCGGGTTTCCTGCGCGGCAAGGGCGAAGGCTGGGTCACCGCCGAATACGGCATGTTGCCGCGCTCCACCCACACCCGTTCCGACCGCGAGGCCGCGCGCGGCAAGCAGGGCGGCCGCACGCTGGAAATCCAGCGTCTGATCGGCCGCGCGCTGCGCGCCTGCGTGGACCGCAATGCACTTGGCGAGCGCACCATCACCCTGGACTGCGACGTGCTGCAGGCCGATGGCGGCACCCGCACCGCGGCCATCACCGGCGCGTACGTGGCGCTGGCCGATGCGGTGAACCTGCTGATCAAGCGCGGCGACATCAAGAAGCACCCGCTGATCGGCGCGGTGGCTGCGGTGTCGGTCGGCATCTATCGTGGTGAGCCGGTGCTGGATCTGGATTACCCGGAAGACAGCGACTGCGATACCGACATGAATGTGGTGATGAACGACGGCGGCGGCTTCATCGAACTGCAGGGCACGGCCGAAGGCCACGCCTTCCGTCGCGACGAACTCAACGCGCTGCTCGCCCTGGCCGAAAAAGGCATGGGCGAGTTGTTCGCACTGCAACGCGCTGCGCTGGCCGGATGAGCCGTCGTATCGCCCTGACCACCTTGCTGGTTGCCGATTACGATGCGGCCATTGCCTGGTACACCGGCGCGCTGGGTTTCGGCGTGCTGCAGGATCGCCCGCTCGATGACGGCAAGCGCTGGGTCGTGATCGGACCGGGCGGCGCAGACGATGCTGCCTTGCTGCTGGCGCAGCCGGCCAATGCCGCGCAACGCTCGCGCATCGGCGACCAGACCGGTGGACGGGTGGATCATTTCCTCTACACCGATAACTTCTGGCGCGACCACGCGGCCATGCAGGCGTTCGGCGTGGAATTTCTGGAAACCCCGCGCGAAGAGCCGTACGGCACGGTCGTGGTCTTCCGCGATCTGTACGGCACCAAGTGGGATCTACTGGAGCCAAAGCAATGAAACAACTGGTCCTGGCCAGCGGCAACGCCGGCAAGCTGGAAGAACTGCGCGCCATGCTGGCCGGCCTGCCGCTGCGCGTCGTCGCGCAAGGCGAGCTCGGCGTGGAAGATGTTCCGGAAACCGGCCTGACCTTCGTCGAGAACGCCCTGATCAAGGCGCGCCATGCCAGCGCAGTGACCGGCTTGCCGGCGCTGGCCGATGATTCGGGGCTGATCGTGGATGCATTGGATGGCGCACCCGGTCTGTACAGCGCGCGCTATGCCGGCAGCCCGACCAACGCGTTGGCCAACAACGCCAAGTTGCTCGACGCGATGCGCGAGGTTCCGAGCGATCGCCGCAGCGCGCGGTTTTATGCGGTGATCGTGTTGCTGCGGCATCCGGAAGATCCGCAGCCGCTGATCGCCGAAGGCAGCTGGGAAGGGGTGATCACCACGCAACCGCGCGGCGATGGCGGCTTCGGCTACAACCCGGTGTTTCTGGATCCGGTGTATGGCCTGACCGCGGCGGAGATGGACACCGCGTTGAAGAACCGCCTGAGCCATCGTGCGGTCGCCCTGGCCACGCTGCAGCACAAGCTGCATGCGATGTCGCTGTAAGGCACGCCTCGCGCAATGCCCCAGCTGATTCCACCGCCGCTGTCGCTCTACGTGCACCTGCCCTGGTGCGTGCGCAAATGCCCGTACTGCGATTTCAACTCGCATGCGGCAAAGGGCGCATTGCCGTTCGAGGCGTACGTGGACGCGCTGATCCGCGACCTGGATGCGGACCTGCCGTTGGTCTGGGGCCGCGTGGTGCATTCGGTGTTCTTCGGCGGCGGCACGCCCAGCCTGTTTCCGCCGCAGGCGATCGACCGCTTTCTGCAGGCAGCAGCGGCGCGGCTGCGTTTTGCCCCGAATCTTGAGATCACCCTGGAAACCAATCCCGGTACCGCCGAGCATGGCCGTTTCGAGCATTACCGCGCTGCTGGCGTGAATCGCCTGAGCTTCGGTGTGCAGACCTTCGACGATGTGGCGCTGCAGCGACTCGGCCGTATTCACGACAGCGCCGAAGCCGAGCGCGCGATCAAACTGGCGCAGGACGCCGGCTACGATAATTTCAACATCGACCTGATGTACGCACTGCCCGAGCAGACGCTGATGCAGGCCGAGCACGATCTGGAGCGCGCCTTCGCGCTGCAGCCGGCGCACCTGTCGCATTACCAGCTCACGCTGGAGCCGAACACGGTGTTCTTCGCGCGGCCGCCCAAGGGCATTCCCGACGACGATGCCGCCTGGGATATCCAGGAACACTGCCAAGGCCTGCTGGCCGACGCCGGCTACGCCCAGTACGAAGTCAGCGCATATGCCAAGCCGGGGCGGCAGTGCGCGCACAACCTCAACTACTGGCGGTTCGGCGATTACCTGGGCATCGGCGCGGGCGCGCACGGCAAGATCAGCTCCGGTGCCGAAGCGCACGTGCTGCGGCGCTGGAAGCACAAGCATCCGCAGAGCTATCTGGCCAGCGCCGGCACTGCTGCATCCATCGGCGGCGATGAAATCGTACCGGGCGAACGGCTGCCGTTCGAATACATGCTCAATCTGCTGCGCCTGCATGAGGGCTTCCGGCTAAGCGATTTCGAGGCGTCGACTGGCCTTGCGGCCTGCGCCATCGAGGCGCCGCTGGCGCGCGCAGTGGCAAAGGGCTGGATGAGGCAGCAAGACGGGCGCGTGGTGCCGACCGAGCTGGGACGGCGTTTCACCAATGATGTGGTCGAGTTGTTCCTGGTCTAGGCGCAGCGAGCGACTGCGCTCACTGCCAGGTCGGCGTGGCCGGGCGCTTGGCATCGGCATGTACCGCCTGCGCACAGTGCGTCCAGTGCGCCATCCACGCCTGGCTGACGACCGTGCGCGACGTGCGAGCGGTCTGGGCGCCCCGGCATCGCCGGTGGATCGGCCGTACGGCCGGGGCGCATACCCGCATGACCGCCGGCTGAGACAGCGCGGGCAGGATGCGCCGGCGCGCGCCGGTGCCGCGCGGTCAGCGAAAAAACATGCTACATAGCTCACGCTTTGAACCGAGCCAGCCTCCCCCCCCGGATGTCCATGCACGTGTCTCCCATACAACCTGCAGTTAGCGGCCCGATTGCCGATGCGCCGGTGTCCGCGCGCGGCCGGCGATTGCTCGGCATGCTGCACGCGCAGTGCGTGCAGGCGCTGGGCGGACCGCTGCGGCTGACCGTGGTCGAGCTGGAACGCGAGCTATTGCATCAGGCCGAGCATGCGCGCAATAGCCAGATCCAGGCTGAAACCTACGCGCAGATGCGCGGCCTGCGCGATCACATCGATCGCTTCCCGCAGGCATTCCTGCAGGAATTGGCGCAAGCGCTGGCCAGCCTGCGTGAACGCCCGGTACTGACACCATCGACCGATACGTCTGCGCAAACACAGATGCTGACCCTGGTCGAAGACACCGATATCGACCGCGACATCGTGCTGAGCGACATCGCACGTCGCGAGACATCGCGGCGCGCCAATGCACTGCTCTTGCTGGCGCAGCGCCTGGCGGTGATCGGTACGGTACCCGAATTCGAACTGGAAGAATTGCCGCTTGGCCCGTACGCGCTATGCCGCATCGTGCGTCGGTGCGGGGAAACGCTGGGGCTGAGCCTGGATGGACAGCTGACCCTGTACAAGGTGTTCGAGCGCCAGGTGATGGACCGACTGGGCGACCTGTTCGAAAGTGCAAACAGCGCGCTGGCCCAGGAAGGCATCCTGCCGGGGCTGGTCTATCACCCGTATCTGGTCAAACCCACGCAGGTGCAGACGCGGCGTGCGCCGCCGGCAGCGGCGCCTGGGTCGAAAGACGCTGCCGCAATGAACAAGCCCGGTGCGGGCCCGCGCATGCCGCGGCCGGCCACCGGCTGGGCAGGCCAAGCCGCACCGACGGCGTGGCAGAGCGCCTTGCTGGATCCCGCTGCCGCGCCACCAGCACTGGCAATCGCCCCACCCGCGCTGTCGCCGGCGCTCAGCGATGCAGTGCAGGCGCTGGGCGGCTTGATGGCATCGGCACGGCAATCGCAGGCAGCGGTGCACGCAAGCCACGCAGGCGCGGGGGCGCTCGCCCATCACGAGGTCACGGCGCCCTCTCCCACCTCGCTTGCCGCTGTCGCCCAGGCATCGCAGCACAGCGCCGCCGCTGCGGTACCCAAGGCGGCGCTTGGCGATGCCTTGGCCAGCCTGCAAGGTGCGCTGGCCACGCAGGCGGCAGCAACGCCACAGGCATCCGGCATCGATGCGGTGCAGCGCCAGGTGCTGGAGGTGCTGCGCCGCCAGCACGGCCCCGATGCCGCGCTATCGCCGCAGGACAACGACACCTTCGACCTGCTCGGCCTGCTCTATGCGCAAATGCAGCGCGAAGTGCGCGAGCAAGCTCCCGCCCAGGCGTTGCTGGCCAAGTTGCAGGTGCCGGTGGTGCGCGCGGCGCTAGCCGACGCGCACTTTTTCGTGCGCGACCAGCACCCGGTGCGCGAATTGCTCAACACCGTGGCCGAGTCCGGTGCCGTGTGGCTGGGCGAGGACGATGCCGACCCGCACCTGCTGCACAAGCTGGGCAGCGCGGTCGACAAGATCGTCAACGACTATCAAGGCGACGAGGCTGTTTTCGCCGCGGCCAACGACGATATTCAGGCGCATCTGCGCACCCTCGCGCGCAAGGCCGAGGTGGCCGAGCGACGGCATGTGGATGCTGCGCGCGGAAAGGAGCGGCTGGAATCTGCCAAGCAGCAGGCCGAATCGCGCATCGAGCAGCTGTGCGAACAAAGCGCGCCGCCGCGCTTCGTGCAATCGCTGCTGCGCCAGGCCTGGTCGGACGTGCTCACGCTGACCTTGCTGCGGCAGGGCGAGCAGTCGCCCGAATGGGACGAACGCCAGGCGCTGACCGCACGCATTGGCGAGGTCACCTGTCGCAGCAAGGGCCAGCCCATCGACATCGCGCTGGGCACCGAGGTGGAAACCGCGTTGCTGCAGGTGGGGTATCACCACGATGAAGCAGCGGCGATCGCACGGCGCTTGTCCACGCCCGGTGGCGAGGACGAGGTGACCTCGCGCACCGAGCTCGCCGCCAAACTCAAGGCACGCGCGCGGCTTGGCGACCAGGGCGACAGCGCTCCGCGCAAGCAGGCGGCCACGCCGCGCACGCCTGCCGAAGAGGAGTGCTACCTGCAGGTGCGCAGCTTGCCGTTCGGCACCTGGTTCGAATTCGTGGTCAACCAGCAAGGTGACCTGCGCCGGCAACGCCTGTCCTGGTACAGCCCGATGACCGGCAACGCGCTGTTCGTGAATCAGCGTGGGCAGAAGGTGGGCGAGCACTCGCTGGACAGCCTGGCACGGCTGATGGCCGGTGGGCAGGCACGTTTGGTGGTGGAAGAAAAATCGCGTCTGATCGATCGCGCCTGGCATGCCACCGTGCGCACGCTGCGCAGCCTGGCCGGCCAGTCGCCTGTCGCCGAGGCCCAGCCATGATCCAGGACACCCGCCGCGCACCGCGCCGCCAGCCGACCGACCTGCTGCCGGTCATCGACACGCTCAGCGAGGCGCAGATCGGCCGGGTCGGCAATGTGTCCGAAACCGGCATGCTGTTGTTGGCCTCGGTGCCCCTGCACGACGATGCCTTGTACCAGTTGCGCTTTTCGCTGCCCGAGCGGGTCGGCCGCGCGACCGAGATCGATGTCGGCGTGCATCTGCTGTGGTCCGAAGCCGCACACGCCCCCGGACAGGCCTGGGCGGGCTTCCGCTTCCTGACCATGTCCGAGCCGCACCGGCAGCGTCTGCGCGCCTGGATCGCCGAAGAACATCTGGCCGGGTAAGCGCGGCCGGCACACGGCTGCGCAATGGCCAAGCGGGCGCTGCCGATACGTGGCGCAGCAGGCACGATGCGCCCACCGTTGTGCCTTCGGGCCAGCCGCCGCCCTTTGACGATTGCACCTTGGTTGTCGGCCATGCAAGGACACAGCGCCATTGCAGGGATTGCGGCAAACTGCGCATCGCCTTTGCATTGCCGATCGAGCCCCGCATGCCCCAGCCCTCCCTGAGCAGCCTGTACTCCGACCACCTGCGCACCCTCACCGCGCGCGCCGACGAAGCGCTGCAACGCGGCGGTTTCGAGCATCTGGTGGTTCCCAGCGGCAGCACGCATTACCAGCTGTTCGACGACCGCGATTACCCCTACGCGGTGAACCCGCAGTTCAAGGCCTGGGTACCGCTGACACGGGTCCCCGACAGCTGGCTGGTCTACACGCCGGGCAAGCGCCCGACGGTGATCTTCTATCAGCCGTTCGACTACTGGCATGTGGTGCCCGACGCGCCCAGCGGCTGGTGGGTCGATCACTGCGACATCCACATCATCCGCACCCCGGACCAGGCGCTGGCGCTGCTGCCCAAACACGCTGAGCGCTGCGCGATTCTCGGCGAGCCACACAGCACGCTCGGTGCGTATGTGCCGAACAACCCGCAGCCGGTGCTCGATTACCTGGAATACCAGCGCGCGTTCAAGACGCCCTACGAGCTGGCATTGCTGCGCATCGCCCAGCAACTGGCGGTGCGCGGCCATCGCGCTGCGGAAGCAGCGTTCCGCGCCGGACAGAGCGAATTCGGCATCCATATGGCGTATTGCGCGGCAGTGGGCCAGGACGCCAATGACTTGCCGTACGGCAACATCATCGCGCTCAACGAACACGGCGCGGTGCTGCACTACACCGAACTGGGCCAGCAGCCGCCGCAACCGCTGCGTAGCTTCCTGATCGACGCCGGCGCTTCCGCATACGGCTACGCCAGCGACATCACCCGCACCTACGCGGCCGACCCCGACAGCGACTTTCAGGCGCTGATCGATGCGGTGGATGCCGCCCAGCTGCGCATGGGCCAGAACGTGCGCGCCGGCGTGGACTACAAGCAGCTGCACATCGACGCGCATCTGGCGTTGATGGGCATCCTCAAGGAGTTCGGCATCCTGACCGTCTCGCCGGAAGCGGCCTTGGCCACCGGCGTCAGCGCTGCGTTCTTCCCGCACGGCCTGGGCCATCTGATCGGCCTGCAAGTGCACGATGTAGCCGGTTTTGCCGCCAGCGACCGCGGCGGCCGCATCGAACGCCCGCCCGGCCACCCGTATTTGCGCCTGACCCGCGTGCTGGAGCCCGGCATGGTGGTCACGATCGAGCCTGGCGTGTACTTCATCGACATGCTGCTGGACGAAGTGAAGAAGAACGGCCACGCCGCCAGCGTCGACTGGCAGCGCGTGGAAGCGTTCAAGCCATACGGCGGCATTCGCATCGAAGATGAGGTGGTGTGCACCGACGGCAGCGCGGAAAATCTGACCCGCCCGGTCTTCGCCGCCGCATGAGCATCAGGCGCGCCTGACCACGCCACGGTTGGAGTCCCGGGCCGGCATGGCCAACGCCTGAAGGGGCTATCAGCCGCGCCATCCACCACCCGATCACGCCCCGCAACGTTCGGACACCACCACACGGAACACCGCCATGAACGACCCCCGCCAGAGCTCGCACCCGGACCACCCGATGTATCAACAGATCGAACGCGGCGTGCATGCGATCGATGCGGCGCACGGCCGCGCCCCCGACCAGACCAGCGCACGCCTCACCGCCGCCTTGTTGCCACTGGCCAAGGAAGGTGGGCTGTCGCGCGTGGATCATGTACTGATGAGCGAAGCGAACAATCGCGGCGTGCACGGCGGCGAGAACGTGTTCGTGGTGCAGGGCGATCCGGCCAACCCGGCGCATCTGCGCGCGCACATGAAAACCGAACAGGCGCTGGCCACGCCGGAAGAGCAATCGTTCGAGCGCGCGCGTCAACTCGGCGGGCCGAGCGAGCCAGTGCGACAGCCCGAACGCACGCAGGCGCCGCAGCTGGGCCAATAACTGCAGCCAACATAGGCCTGCGCAGCCGCCAGGCACGTGCAGCCGATGCCGGGAATCGGCGTGCGCCACGGCACGACTGCCGCAATCGCGCTGCGCCTGCGGCTTACGTCATGACGCCCGCCACGTCGTGTCGGTCCTTGCCACCTACCCGCGCCGGCGCTCACGCGCCGCCGGCCATCTCCGCTTCGATCTCGTCGGCACTGCGCGCCAGCGCATCGGTCAGTACGCGATGGCCATCGGCAGTGATCAGCACATTGTCTTCGGTGCGAATGCCGATGCCGCGCCACTTGGCCTCTACCGAAGTGTCGTCGGCCGATACGTAAAGCCCCGGCTCGATGGTGAACACCATGCCGGGCTCGAGCAGCCGCGAATCGCCGGCCAGCCGGTAGTCGCCCACATCGTGCACATCCAGGCCCAGCCAGTGGCCGGTCTTGTGCCGATAAAAGCGCCTGTAGTGTCCATCGTCGATGTTGCGCTCGAGCTTGCCCTTGAGCAGCCCCAGGCGCAGCAGGCCTTCGGTCAGGGTTTCCACCGCCGCCAGATGCCCGGCTTCGTACGCCGCGCCGGGGCGCGCCTGTGCAAGCGCAGCCGCCTGCGCAGCACCGACCAGATCGTGCAGTGCACGCTGCGCTGGCGTGAAGCGGCCGTTGACCGGAAAGGTGCGGGTGATATCGGCCGCATAGCCGCGATATTCGGCACCGGCATCGATCAGCACCAGCTCGCCATCGCGGCTGCGCGCATTGTTGGCGCGGTAGTGCAGCACGCAGGCGTTGCTGCCGGTGCCGACGATGCTGCCGTATGCCGGCCATGCATCGGCAGCGCGGAATTCGCGCTCGACCTCGGCCTGCAGTTCGTATTCATGCACACCCGGCCGCGCCAGCCGCATCGCTGCACGGTGCGCGCGCACGCTGATGTCGGCAGCCTGCTGCATCAGCGCGATTTCGTCGCGTGATTTGAACAGGCGCTGCTCGTGCAATAGATGCCCGAGCTCGAGGAATTCGTGCGGCGGCTGCGCCCCGTGGCGCACCTGCTCGCGCACGCGTTTGAGCCAGCCGATCAATTTCAGATCGAAATCGACATCGCGCCCGAAGTGGTAGTACACGCGGCTACGCCCTTCCAGCAGGCCGGGCAGGATCTCGTCGACATCGTCGATGGGATACGCATCGTCCATGCCGTAGCGTTCCACCGCACCTTCCTGACCTTCGCGCGGGCCATCCCAGGCTTCGCGCCCGGCATCGCGTTCGCGGCAGAACAGAATCGCTTCGCCATGCTTGCGGCCGGGCACCAGCACCAGCACCGCTTCGGGCTCCGGAAACCCGCTCAGATACCAGAAATCCGAATCCTGTCGATACGGGTAATGCGTGTCGTGGCTACGCACGCGCTCAGGCGCGGCCGGCAAGATCAGAATCGCCTGCTCGCCCGCCATTTGCATCAGCTGCTTGCGCCGGCGCGCGTACTCGGCCGCGCCAATCCCGGTGAGCTTCTTCATGCCGGCAGTCAGTTCAGACGCTGGCGAAAGCGCGGCCCCATCACGCAGTCGCCATGCAGCAACAGCACCGCCACGCGCACGAATTCTTCGATCTCGGCCAATGCGGTGTCGTCCTCGTCGGCCGTATCGAAGTCGTCGCTGGAGGCCTGCGCCAGACGCGCCAGATCCTGCAGCGCTTCCTCGCCTTCTTCGCTCAGCGCCGGACGCTGCTGCGCAGCCAGGCCGAAGCCGCCCAGAAAGGCGCGGCACCAGTCGAACAACGCATCGGTGCGCGCCGGCAACGGGGCGCCGTCTTCGACCAGCAGCAACTCGAAGGCGAAATCGCGGTCTTCCAGTTGCGCCACGGTGGCCTGCCGCAGCTGATCCAGCGCCCCACCCTGCTTGGGTGCCACCTGACCGCTGTCGGCCAGAATGCGCGCCAGCCAGTCGGCACTGTCGGCGCCGCCGCCGGAGAGCCACCCGCACAGCCCGCCATGCAACTCCGCTGCAGAGGACGCCAGCGCGAGCTGGCGGCTTTCGTGTTGCACAGCGGTTACGTCGGGCAGATCCATTGGGTCATCCAGGCTGAAGAGCGAAAGGTGCCGGCGCACGGCCGGCGATGTGACTTCCCAGTGTACCAAGGCGGCCTGCGTGGGCCGCGATCTGCGCATGTCAGTGCGCATCCACGCCTGCGATGCCGGCTTGCCTGGATCCTGTGCCAGGCCTTGCAGGGCTTGTGCTGACGCTGGGAATCGGGGCAGGCGTGGGCGCTTGACCACCCCGCGCACGCGCCCCTATCGTGAGCGCATGGACAACGCTGCCGCCCTCGCTCAGATCCGCGCACTCGCCGCCCGCGTGGAGGCGTTGGTGGAGCGTACCCAACGGCTCACCGACGAGAATCGCAGCTTGCGTCATCAACAGGAGCAACTCATCGGCGAGCGCTCGCAACTGTTGACCAAGAACGAGCAGGCGCGCTCGCGGGTGGAAGCGATGATCGCCCGCCTGAAGTCATTGGAGCAGCACACGTGAGCAACAACGAACCGGTCAGCGTGCGTATTCTGGATCGTGAATACACGGTGGGCGTGACGGCAGACGAGCGCGAAAGTCTCACCGCTGCCGCGCGGCTGCTGGATCTACGCATGCGTGAGATCCGCGGCAGCAATCGCATGGCGGCAGTGGATCGTGTCGCGGTGCTGGCTGCGCTCAATCTGGCGCATGAGTTGCAGCAATTGCGCGAACAGCAGGCGCTCTACGATCGCGAGCTGGCCAATACGCTGGACACCTTGAATCGCCGGCTCGACAGCGTTGCCGACACACCGCGCTGAGTGGAATTCGCACTGCCATCGCAAATATGAATCCTCAAGCCCGCTGACCGACGAGTGGGCTAGCCATCGCGGCACAGAGGTCTATAATTCCCCTGCGTTCTCTGCGGTAAACGACAGCGTGCAAAACATTCGCCTTGTCCCTTAATTACGACCACGGGGGCGCGACGAAGCCGGGTGTGCAAGTCCGCCTTGTAGCGGGAAGCCCGATGGCCTCACAACGTCCCCACTTGAACCCCGGGTTCAAGGTCGTTTCGCCCGCATCGTCACGGCGGAGAATGCAAATCTGAAACGACGCCTTCGGGCGTCGTTTCTTTTTGCGCGTCTGACGGTCTGACGTGCGCTGGCTGAAGCTGCACTGCCGGTGTGTTGCGGTCGCGGTCGCGGCGCTGGTGCTGTGTCGGTGGCGTTGCCGCGTGTGGCGACGCGCACGCTGCATCGCCCCTGCATGTGCAGATGCAGATGCAGGGGACATGTCCCGGCAGTGCGCGCACCGTACGGCTCTATCGGCACGCCCGCAGCGCAGGCGCAGCTGCGGCCCGCATCGCACGCACGCTAGGCAGGCGCGTGCGCGCATTCGACAATGCGACACCGATTGCGCTGCGAGACACCGATGACCGAGGACCGAGATACGTTGCGCCAGCAGTTGCGCGCACACCGCCGCAGCCTGCCGGCGGCGCAGCGCCTGGCCGCAGCCGATGCGTTGGCGGAGCGTTTGCTGGCGCTGCCGTTCGCACCGCATGGCGGCGCCGTGGCCGGCTACTGGGCGATGGATGGGGAAATTGGGTTGCATCGCTGGCAGCTGGCCCTGCCGGCGGGGTTGCGCTACTGCCTGCCGGTACTGGATGGGCGCGTGCTGCGCTTTGCGCCGTGGCGGCCGGGCCAGCCGCTGGTCAGCAATCGCTACGGCATTCCGGAGCCGGACGTGGCACGCGCCGACACGCTGGCACCGGAGGAGATGGCACTGGTGGTCACGCCGCTGACCGGTTTCGATGCGGCGTGCCGTCGGCTGGGGATGGGAGGCGGCTGGTATGATCGCAGCTTCGCGTTCCGGCATCGCCAGGCGCCGCCTCCCTGGCTGGTCGGTGTTGGTTTCGCTGCGCAGCAGGTGCCCGCCCTGCCCTCCGAAGCATGGGATGTGGCGGTCGACGCCATTTGTACCGAACACGCCACCTTCCTGAAAGACGACACCGTTTCCGAATGACTGCCCGCAAGCGCTACTGGTTGATGAAGTCCGAACCGGACACGTTCTCCATCGATGATCTGGAACGTGTCGGCACCGAGCCGTGGAACGGCGTGCGTAATTACCAGGCGCGCAACTTCATGCGCGATGGCATGCACGTGGGCGACGGCGTGTTTTTCTATCATTCCAACTGCAAGGTGCCCGGCATCGTCGGCATCGCCAAGGTGGCGAGCGCGGCGTATCCGGACGACACCCAGTTCGACCCGTCCTCCGACTACCACGATCCCAAGTCCACGCGCGAAGACCCGCGCTGGATGCTGGTGGACGTGGCGTTCGAGCGCAAACTCACACGCACGATTTCGCTGGACGAAATCAAGCAACAGGCCGATGCGCTGGGCGAAGGCTTCCCGCTGATCGCGCGCGGCAACCGCCTGTCGATCCTGCCGGTCACCGCCGCGCAGTGGAAAGTGTTGCTGGCGATGGAATAGCCGTGATTCGGGATTGGGCATTGGAGATTGACCCACTGCCCGCCCGCGTTGCACCGCCTTGACGAATCTCGACTCCCCAATCACGAATCCCGAGCTCTTACCCATGTCCGAAGCAAAACGCCTGGCCGCCGAGAAAGCGATCGATTACGTGGAAGACGGCATGATCGTCGGAGTGGGCACCGGCTCGACGGTGGCTTACTTCATCGACGCGCTGGGCCGCATCGGCCATCGCATCAAGGGCGCCGTGTCCAGCTCCGAACAGAGCACCGCGCGCCTGCGCCAGCATGGCATCGAGGTGCTGGACCTCAATCACACCGGCAATCTGTCGCTGTACGTGGACGGTGCCGACGAGTGCGACCCGAACCGCTGCCTGATCAAGGGAGGCGGCGCAGCGCTGACGCGCGAAAAGATCATCGCCGAAGCCAGCGAGCGCTTCATCTGCATCGTCGACCCGAGCAAGCAGGTGCCGGTGCTGGGCAAGTTCCCGCTGCCGGTGGAAGTGATTCCGATGGCGCGCAGCCTGGTCGCCCGGCAGATCCTGGCGCTGACCGGCGGCCAGCCGGTGTGGCGCGATGGCGTGGTGACCGACAACGGCAACGTGGTGCTGGACGTGCATCACCTGCAAATCACCGACCCGGTGGGCCTGGAGCGCAGCTTGAACCAGATTCCTGGCGTGGTCTGCGTGGGTTTGTTCGCGCGGCGCCCGGCCGACGTGGTGATCGTGGGCGGCGAGCCACCGCGGGTGATCTGAGGATCGCGTGCGGGCCTTCGCATGCGCAGTGACGGCCCGCATTGCGAAGCGATGGCGGGTCGCACACATCGCGCTTGCAGCAACCGCACAACGCACCGCAGCAGCTTGACGCACGCGGCCGCTTGGCAGATGGTGCGGCATCCTCGCCGGTTGGTATGCCGCATGCGTTGTGTTCGTTTTATGATCCTTGCGCTTCTGGTCCTGCTTGGCGGCTGCGCCAGCAGCGGCGACAGCTGGGTGGAACTGGCAGGCACGCGCTACAAGGTAGAACTGGCGCGCAACGATGCCGATCGCGCCAAGGGGCTGATGTTTCGCGATGCCATGGACCAAGACCGCGGCATGCTGTTCATCCACGACCGCCAGGAGCCGATGGCGTACTGGATGAAGAACACCAAAATCGCGCTGGATATCCTGTATTTCGATGAGCAGCGCCGGCTGGTTTCCCAGCAGCGCGATGTGCCGCCGTGTTCGGCCGGCGACGCCTGTCCGCCCTACCCCAGCAAGCAGCCCGCACGCTACGTGCTGGAGCTAAATGCCGGCCAGGCCGCCAAGCTCGGCCTCAAGGATGGCGCCACGCTGCGCTTCAGCCCGGACATCCCGACGCTCAAGTAAGCGGCTGCGCGCAGGCTCTGGGGCCATGCCAGCCAGGGGCATGGCGGCCTGCCGATGGGTGAGACCTGCGCGTCACCTTCCCGAACGGCGCCTGCGGCCGTCGGACGCAGCGCCGCCTGTCGGCGTTACGCATGCATGCGGCCCATGTCCCTGTCAGGAAGTACCGGACTTGAACCCTGCGCCGCTTGCCGACACTCTTGGCAGCATGGTCGACATGCTCCCACTTCCCCATTGGACCGCGCTCGCCAGCCTGGACGACGATGCGGTGCCGTTGATGTCCACCGCGCTGCTGATCGCGCGCGACGAGTATCCGCAGCTGGATGCCGGGCTGTACGACACGCTGGTGCAGAGCCACGTCGAGCATCTGCGCCGGGAAGTGGAGGCAATCGATCTTTGGCCGCTGAAGATGGCGGCGGTCAATCGCTACCTGTTCGACGAGCTGGGCTATTCGGGCAATCACGACGAGTATTACGACCCGCGCAACAGCTACCTCAACCAGGTGTTCGAGCGCCGGCTGGGCAATCCGATTTCGCTGGCGATGGTGCAGATCGAAGTGGCGCGCCGGCTGGGCATCCCGTTGGCGGGAGTGTCGTTTCCCGGCCATTTCCTGGTGCGTCTGCCGGTGGATGACGGCGTGCTGGTGATGGACCCGTTCAATGGCGGCCGTCCGCTGGGCGTGGATGAGCTGCGCGAGCGTGCGCGCCCGCATCTGGGCGGCGAAATTCCCGACGACCGCGCGCTGGCGCAGATTCTCGACCCCGCCCCGCACCGCGCGATCTTGATCCGCATCCTGCGCAACCTGCACGGCGTCTATGCCGATGCCGAGCAATGGGACCGCGCCGCCCGCAGCGCCGACCGCATCCTGAAGCTGGTGCCCGACCAACCCGAGGCCCTGCGCGACCGCGGCATGGCCTATCTGCATCTGGGCCACCGCAACGGCGCACGCCACGATCTCTCGCGCTACCTGGTGCTCAACCCGGGCGCGCAGGACGCGGCCCATCTGCACGAACACCTGGTGGAATTGAACAGCCAGCGCGCGCGGGCGCATTGAGCCGGTCTACGCGCTGGCTGGGTAGGCCAGGCTACCCAGATAGGGCATCGCCGTGTGGTTCTCGGCAACGCACGCATTCTCGTGCCCACATCGCAACAGCATCACGGTAGAGAACACCGCCTGATTGCACGCCGTTGGCGGCAGCTCAATCGAGCTCCACCATTTCGAAGTCTTCCTTGGTCACGCCGCAATCGGGGCAGGTCCAGGTGTCGGGGACGTCCTGCCAGCGGGTACCCGGGGCGATGCCTTCTTCGGGGATGCCGTCGGCCTCGTGGTAGAGAAACCCGCAGACGACGCACATCCAGGTGCGGTAGGTGGTCGTGGATGTCTCGCTCATCGGATAATCGCGGCCATGCAACAGTGGGCCTGCATTGTCCCACCCCATCCACCGCTTTCGGAAGCGTTGCCATGCCCAACCGTCCTAACGTTCGCGGCGTCTACCTGATCACCCCCGACGAGCCCAACACGCAGCGCTTGCTCCTGCGCACGGCCCCGTTGCTGGGGTCGATCACTTGGCTGCAATACCGCAACAAGCAGGCGGATGCGGCGCTGCGGCTGCGCCAGGCCAGCGCCTTGCGCGAGGCATGCGCGGCCCATGGCGTGCCGTTGATCATCAACGACGATGCGCAGCTGGCGGCGCAGGTCGGTGCGCAAGGCGTGCATCTGGGCGAAGACGATGGCGACGTGGCGGCAGCGCGCGCGCTGCTGGGCGAGCAGGCCATCATCGGGGTGTCGTGCTACGACGATATCGAGCGCGCGCGCGCAGCGGCGGCGTCCGGGGCGAGCTATGTCGCGTTCGGTGCGTTCTTCCCCACCACCACCAAGCAGACCACGCGGCGCGCAACGCCTGCGCTGCTACAGCAAGCGGCCGAGCTTGACGTGCCGCGCGTGGCGATCGGCGGCATCGCACCAGCGCAGGTGCCTGCGCTGGTGACTGCGGGTGCCGATCTCATTGCGGTGGTCAGTGGCGTGTACGCGGCGCCGGATCCGGTCGCAGCGGTACAGGGGTATCGCGCAGGGTTTGCGGCTCAGCGCGGCAAGCTTTGAAAGTTGTTCATCCAAGCGCTTCAATCGATTTAAAGACAGCGTGTTTTTCATTTCGCTGCATCGCTTGGGTGAACAGCCGGGTGCGTCGCGCGCGCGGTGCCCTCGCCGCTCGCGGGACACGCCTTAAATCCGTCCTTGGAGGCTCGATGACGGCATCCATGCCGCCAACGGTCCCGCAAGTGGCGAGGACACCGCACCAGAAAGTTGGCCGGCGGCCAACCGAGAGCGGGTCATTGCATGGGCGGCCACGCTGCTGCCGATTGCTTCGTTATGGCACTTGCCAGGCACGACGAGAGAATGACAAGAGAAGCTGGTGATTGACCGATGTGGAAAGCGCCTCAAGCGCTGCTCTCACATGCACACCAACCAGCGCGACAGGCCCTTGCCCGCCTACCGGCGCGGGACCTTACGCGGCATGGATGCCGCGTAAGAGCTTACAGGGACGTACTTGCAGGTGTCCCGCGATGGTAGGCGGGCAAGGGCCCTGCAGCCAAGAAGCAGATCTAAGGCTGCTAGGCTTGGTCATACAAACCGTCCAATCCACTTCAAGACCGCGACATGTATTTCACTGCATCGCGTCGCCTCGAACGTCGCGTGCGCGGTGCCTTCGCCAGACAGTTTGCTGGCAGTTTTATTGAAAGCGATGCATACAGGCGATCATGACGTACCCCTGCTAGCCGAACGCCGAGATCAGGTGCACTGCGCTCAGCAAGCCGGCTGTCTGTCTTCACTCAGCAGAGCCGCCCCAATTCGACCGCCATCCCCGAAACAAAAAACAGCGACGCGTGCCACCACGCGTCGCTGCCGGAACTGCAGTATCAAATGACGCGATTAGAAATCGTAGCTCAACGTCACCCTGCCCGAGCGCGGCGCCTGATAGGCGACGACCTGGTCCCATAGCGGGTTGGTGGTGTTGTCGGGCAGCTGCGAGAACGGGTAGATGTTGGTCGCGGTCTGCTCGTTGGTGATGTTGAACACGTCAAAGCGCACTGCAAGCTTGCCGTCGGCAAAGGCCGGCTTGTAGGTCACGCCCATATCCAGCTGCGCGATCCAGCCCAGGCGCCCCTGCGAGCCGGGAGGCGATGCCACGCCGGTGCCGGTCTGCGGGTTGTAGCAGTAGTGGTAAGGGCCGCCGGTAATTGCACTGCCGCCATAGCCGGCCGGATCGCGGCCGCTGTATTCGGTTCCGTAGTAGTTGCCCAGGCAGTTGTGCGGAGCGCCGGAGATCAGGCTGAAATTGGCCGAGGCGCCCCATTGCGGGGTGAACTGGTAGAAGCCGAACAACTTGAGCTGATGGCGATGATCGTTGGATTGATCGCCGTTGAAGTGTTCCATCAACGCCGCGTGGTCCCAGCTCTGCGTGGTCGAGACCGAGGCCTGGCCCTGATAGCTACCGAGCGCGCCGCCGGTGCGCCATAGATCCGAACGCACCTGGCCTTCGGTGGTGCCGTAGCTATGCGACCAGACGTAGTTGACCTTGGCATACCACTTGCCGTCGAACGGACGCTCCAGATTGAATTCCACCGCCGAATAATTGCGCTTGAACTTCGGAAAACCTGCCGCCTCACGGCTCACCGATACTTCGTGGAACTGGCCATCGGTGCCAATCACCCCCCAGGTATTGGTCTGGCCCGGATTGATCAACGATGCGCCCGCCACCTTGGAAAAATCGATGGTCACGCCTTGCGCCGCTGCCGCATCGATCAACGCGGTGTTGGAGACATCGTAGTTCTGGTCGTCGATGCCGGCATTGAGGCGGCGATGCGTGCCGCGCACGCCCAGCACCCAGCCGCTATCGAGTTGCTTGGTAAACCCGAGGATGAGTTCGTCCTGGTTTTCGCCTTCGATGTCCTTGGCCACCGCGGTGCGTACGTCGGCAATGCGACCGAAGCGCGAATTGGCCGACACCGCCGAACCCAGCTGCTGCGCCAGGATCGGCGTGCCGTCGGCATTGATGCCGCTGTAGGTGTAGTAGGTATCGGTGGTGGTGGCCGGGGTGAACAGACTCACCGCCGATAGCGGCAGACCGAGGTAGTAACGGCCAAGGTTACCGAACACCTTCAAGCTGGAATCGCCATTGACGTCCCAGCTAAAGCCCAGGCGCGGCGCCCACGCGTTGTCGATTTCGATGTAGGGATCGCCGAACGGGGTGTAGTTGGTGAACTCGTCCTTGCGCAAGCCCAGGCTCAGCAGCAGATTGTCGGTGACCTGCCACTTGTCTTCGATGTAGTAAGCGCGTTGCTTGGCCTCGTACGAATACAGGCTGGTGTTGATGTTGCGCACCACGTAGTAGCCACTGGATCCGTTGACCGGATCCACCAAACCCGGGCTTGGCGCACCGATGCCGCCGGCTTCGTTGGCCGATTGGCTGACCAGACCGCCGGTGGCCAGCCCGTACGGGTCGTTGGTCTGTCCGTAGGTCCAGGCAAAGCCGGGGCCAGAGAGGATCGAGCCGACATCGATACCTTCGGACTTCTGGTTATCGATACCGAAGTTGAGCGTGTGGTGGCCGATGCGCCATTCCAGATTCAGGCGCTGGTTGTCTTTTTTGTACTCGCGGTCCGGCGAGCTGACCGAAGTGACCAGCTGGTTGCCGATGCGCGGTGTGCCGCCGGTGTAGGCAGGATTCTGCAATGCGGCGCTATTGATCACCGGGCCATTGGCGGCGTTGTAGTTGAACGGCGTCAGTTCGTCCGGCGTTCTCATCTTGCCGTACAGGGCGGTCACGGTGAGGTTGTCGCCCAGATAGCCGGTGTACTTGCCGGTGAACAGCGTCGGCCCGGTTTTCCAGGTGGATTCGTCGGTGAAGTAGGCGCCACGCTCACGCGCAACATAGTCGTAGCGATAGATCGAGCCATTGGTTTCGGCGACGTCGCTGGCACCGGTCACCTCGATCAGATGGTTGTCGGTGATGTTCCAGTCCACCTTGGCGTACCAGCGTTTCTGCTTGTAGTCGTAGTCGGTGAGGCCGCCGGTGCGGCCGTTGTCGGTGTCGCGATTGGTGCCTACGCGCACGCCGTCAGAATTCACCTGCTCGGCGGCCAGGAAGAAGAACAGCTTGTCCTGGATGATGGGTCCGCCGACATAGGCGCTGTAGGTGGTCTGGTTGGCTTCGGCCTCACTGGCGGGCTGATACAGGCCATTGGCCGCACGCGCATAGCGATAGGCAGCGTTGTTGATGGTGCTGCCCTGGCTGTCCGGGCGCCAATAGATGTCGCGCTGATTGGCCCTGAGGCCGTTCGGCTCCCAGATCACTGCAGCGCCGAACTTCCACTCATTGGTGCCGCGCTTGCCAATCTGATTGATCACGCCGCCGTTGGCGCGGCCGTACTGCGCGCCGTAGCCGCCGGTAAAGATTTCCTGCTGGTCGATGGCGCCGTACGGCAGGGTGAGGCCGCCCAGGTTGTTGCTGATGGTGGTGGTGTTGAAACCGTTCAGGTAGTACGCGTTCTCGCTGGCGGCCGAGCCGCCGAAGCTGGGGAGCGAGCCGCCAAGCGGGCCGTTGTCGAAACCGCCGCTGTTGACCACCACCCCCGGTGCCAGCAGCGCAATCGCTTCGGCGGTACGGCCCAGCGGCAGTTGCTGCAACTGTTCGGCGGTGACGACGGTGCGCGTATCCACGCTGCTGACATCGATGGTGGTGAGGCTGGCGGCGCTGACGGTGACGCTGTCCAGGGTCTGCACGCCGCTCCCCGCGGCGCTGGCAGCAAACGACACGTCGGTATTGGCCCCGACGGTGATGGCGACGTTCTCGCGCGTTTCCACCACCGCGCCTTCGCGCTTGACCGTCACTTTGTAGGTGCCCAGCGGCAGATTGCCGGCGGTGTAGCGACCGCGCGCGTCCACCGGCACCTCGCGGCTGAAGCCGCTGTTGTTTTCCACCAGCACGCTCGTGCCACTGCCCTGCCCCACGCTACCGACGATGCTGCCGGTGGTGGACTGCGCGTGGACGCTGCCCATGGCCACGACCAAGGCCAATGCCAAGGCACGCTTCTGGATACTACGGGTCATGCTCTCTCCCCAGGTCTTGAACTGTCGGCAAGCGACAAATGAACGGTGCCATCGGCTACCGAAATCACACTTTCTGAACATCTACAGCCAGATGCCAATGACTGGGCGCCATCAGCTCATTCCAAACTGTCGATCCCGTCGCGTTCGATCATAGGCAGCCGAGTTCCCCCACCCGCCCACTCCGACGGGTAGGCGGGCTCCCTGCGGGTAGGCGCGCGAGGCCGCAGGCCTGACAATGGCGGACGCGATGCCCGCTGCCGGGCGTCGATGCCCCCAATCGGTACTCCTCAAGGATCTGCGCATGAACCGTTCCCGCTCCCACGCCCTGTTCGCCCAGGCGCAGACCTTGCTACCCGGCGGCGTCAACTCGCCGGTACGGGCGTTCAAGTCGGTCGGCGGCGAGCCATTCTTCGTGGCGCGCGCCGATGGCCCATATCTGTTCGATGTCGACGACAACCGCTACATCGACTACGTGGGCTCGTGGGGGCCGATGATTGCCGGGCACAACCACCCTGCCGTGCGCGAAGCGGTCGAGCAGTCGATCCGCAACGGGCTCTCGTTCGGTGCACCGTGCGCAGCCGAAGTGGCGATGGCGCAGACCATCACCCGGCTGGTGCCCTCCTGCGAGATGGTGCGCATGGTCAACTCCGGCACCGAAGCGACGCTGTCGGCGGTACGCCTGGCGCGTGGCGCCACCGGGCGCAATCGCATCATCAAGTTCGAAGGCTGTTATCACGGCCATGGCGACTCGTTTCTGGTCAAGGCCGGCAGCGGCATGCTGACCCTGGGCGTACCGACCTCGCCCGGCGTACCCGCAGGGCTGAGCGAGCTGACCGCCACGCTGAGCTTCAACGACTTCGAGGGCGCCACCGCGCTGTTCGACGAGATCGGTGCGGAGGTGGCGGCGGTGATCATCGAGCCGGTGGTCGGCAACGCCAACTGCATTCCGCCGCAGGCCGGCTATCTGCAGCATCTGCGCACGCTGTGCACGCGGCACGGCGCGTTGCTGATCTTCGACGAAGTGATGACCGGCTTCCGCGTCGCGCTCGGTGGTGCGCAGGCGCATTACGGCGTCACCCCGGACCTGACCACCTTCGGCAAGATCATCGGCGGGGGCATGCCGGTGGGCGCCTACGGCGGCCGCCGCGACTTGATGGAGCAGGTTGCTCCGGCTGGGCCGATCTACCAGGCCGGCACCTTGTCGGGCAACCCGGTGGCCATGGCTGCAGGCCTGGCGATGCTGGAGCTGGTGCAGGAGCCGGGCTTCCACACGCGCTTGAGCGAGGCCACCAGCATGCTGTGCGAAGGCCTGGAAGATGCTGCGCGCGCAGCCGGCATCGCCGTCACCACCAACCAGGTTGGCGGCATGTTCGGGCTGTTCTTCACCGACGACATCGTGGAGAGCTACGCACAGGCCACGGCGTGCGACATCACCACCTTCAACCGATTCTTTCACGCGATGCTGCAGCGGGGCGTGTACCTGGCGCCCTCGGCGTACGAAGCCGGCTTCATGTCCAGTGCGCACGACGAGGCGGTGATCGACGCCACGCTGGCGGCAGCGCGCGAGGCATTTGCGGAAGTGGCGCGCTGATCGGCTGGGAATCGGGAATGGGGAGTTGGGAATCGGTGAGCAGTTAGCGCGCGGCTTTGAGGGTTTGCGGTGCGCGTGATCGTGCCGCACTCGCGGTTGCTCAGAATGTTGGCGAGGTACGCTTCACCGGAGTTGCATGTAAGTCTTGCTGTGCGGTTAGCGTATTTCGTTTGCGCCAGCAGCACCTGCAAGGCGGTGCGCGTGACCGCGTGCCCCTAAGGCTGTGTGGCGGTGCCTCCGAACGCGGACCACCGGCACCAGGCGACCTCTAGCGTCCTTCACCTGCGCACAAGCAGGCGCATCTGCCGCGGTGAAGTCCTCAACTCGGCGCAGCACACTTTGCTTTTGTCCTGTCGCTGTCATATGTTTCTGAAAGGTGCTCAGGGACGGGCATGGGTGGGGACCCTCGAAGCAGCCGCTGCACCGTCGTCGCCGAATCAGGTGATTACGCTGCATTGCCGCTGTTTCACCCCGATCTGCAGCGTGCCGAGCCGGCACGCTGTCGACGCTCGATACGGCCGCTCTCGCCTCATGCTCAAGCCTGTTGCGCTGCTCACCCCGCGCCCGTCACCCTCGCGCGACCCCGCGATTCCCGATTGGCTGCTTGCCAGCAAGCTGGAGCCTGCGTTGCCGCGCCCCGCCGCGGTGGTGCGCGGCGGGCTACTGGCTGCGCTGGATCAGGCGCAGGCACGCCCGCTGACGCTATTGCTCGCCCCACCCGGATTCGGCAAGACCACGCTGCTGGCGCAGTGGCATGCGCACCTGAGTACGCGCGAGCAGGGCCCGGTGGCATGGCTGTCGCTGGACGAAGAAGATGCCGACGCTGCGCGTTTTCTCGGCCATCTTGCGCTGGCGCTGCAGAACGCAGGCGCCGACCACGCGCTGTGCGCCACCGTGCTGCACAACCGCGATCACGACCCGCGCGACGCGACGGCATTGCTGATCCGCGCGCTGCGCGCGGCGCCCCGCCGCATCAGCGTGATTCTCGACGACTACGACCGACTCGGCAGCAGCCCTGTCGATGAACTGGTGCTACGCCTGATCGAACACAGTGGTGGGCGTCTGCATCTGGTGCTTGCGACCCGCCGCGTGCCCAATCTGCCGCTGGCGCGGCTGGATCTGCACGCGCAGCTCAGCCGCATCGGCAGCACGCAGCTGGCGCTCGACAACACCGAAGCGCAGGCGTTGCTAGGCCCGCACGTGCCAACACCGGTGGTGGACGAACTACGCAACTACACAGAAGGCTGGCCAGTGGCGCTGCAACTGGCGCGGCTGTGGCTGCAAGGCGATACCCAACGTCAGCAGGAAGTCGCCGCACGTTTCTCAGGGCGCAGCGCGCAGATTGCCGCGTATCTGGCCGAACAGGTGGTCAACGATCTGGACCCGGACACCCGCGAGCTCCTGCTACGCACCAGCCCGCTGGAACGCTTCAACGCCGCGCTCGCCGATGCAGTGCGCCAGCGCGAGGACAGCGGCCGCTTGCTGGCACGGCTGGAGCATTTTCATGGCCTGCTGGTGCCGCTGGATGGCGAGCGCGAATGGTTCCGCTATCACCCGCTGTTTGCCGACTTCTTGCAGCAACTGCTCGACCGCGAACATCCAGGGCAGAGCGTGCAGCTGCATCAACGCGCAGCGCGCTGGTTCGGTGATCACCAGCATCTTGCCGAAGCGGTGCGGCATGCGTGGCGCGGCAACTGCGGCGATCTTGCCGCCAGCTACATCGCACGCGCCGGCACCTGGCAGCTGCTGCTGACTCACGGCACGCATGAAGTGCGCGCACTACTGCGCCATTTCGACCACCGCACCATTCGCGACACGCCCGCGCTCAATCTCACCCAGGCGCATCTGCACATCAGGCTTGGCGAGTTCAGCCACGCACGCCTGTTGCTGGAGCGCTTCCGCGATTTTCCGGCTGCGCTACGCGAGCCGCTCCAGCGCGATTACACCGTGGTTGTGGCGCTGTTGCGCGACCGTCTGGATGAAATCTGCGGCAACCCGCATGGCCTGACCCAGATCGCCGCCCAGGCCGGCGCACTGGATGAAGACGACCATCTCGGCCGCGGCATGTTGCTCTGCATCTGCGCCACCACCGCGATTGCGCAAGGCGCGTTCGCGGTTGCCGAGCGCTACGCGCGCAACGCGCGCGACACCATGCAGCGCGGCGGTAGCGACGTCGGTGCCAGCCAGGCAATGTTGTCGCTGGGGCAGAGCCTGTTCTATCGCGGCCGGCTCAGCGATGCGGAAGCCTGCTATCAACAAGCACTGAGCTGGTGCGCACGTACCCCGCAACTGGATCGGGTGCTGGAGGCCGCCGCTCAGTGCCTGCTTGCGCAGTCGCACTACGAACGCGGCCACCACGACGATGCAGCCGACCTGCTGCACCCGGCGCTGGAATTGCTGGAGCAACACGATGGGGGCATGGACGTGCTGGCCGCCGGATACGGCACCGCGCTGGGGTTGGAACGCGTGCGCGACCACAGCGGGCGCAGTGCGTTGCTGTTGCTGGAGCATATCGAACAGATTGCGCACGGACGCAAGCTGGCGCGCTTGTCGGAACTGGCTGCAGCATGGCGGCTGATGCTGTTGCTGGAACATCCAGGCAACGCTGCCATCGATGTGCTGATCGCACGTACCGGCGGCGAATCGGGCCTGGCGCACACCTTGCGCTCGCCGCACCGCTGGCACGATCGGGCGGCGATGGGTTTCGCACTGGCCCGCTGGCATCGCCTGGCCGGGCGCAGCAGCGCAGCGCTGAGCATCCTCGGGCAGATCGAGCAGGCCTGCCTGGCCAACGACAATGTCTGCCATCTGGCGCGCACCCGTGCACGCATCGCGCTGGTACTGCAGCAACGCGGCGAACTGGTCGCCGCCCTGCCGTATCTGTACAGCGCGCTGGACCATGTCGCGCTCACGCAAAGCTGGCAGGCCATCGTGGAACTGGGCTTGCCGGCCAAGGCGATGCTGCGCTCGCTCCGCCAGCACGACCCGCAGACCGTGGGCGGCACCACGCGTGCGTTGACCATCCAGGCGTTGCTCGAACGCCTCAGCGGCGACGACGATCCGGCCGGCGACATCTTCAGCGAGCGTGAACTGGAAGTGCTGGCGCAACTGGCGCGCGGCTATTCCAACAAGCAGATCGCACGCTGCCTGCACCTGTCGGAAAACACGGTCAAATTCCATCTGAAAAACCTGTACCGCAAGCTCGACGCGCGCAGCCGCGAAGGCGCGCTTGCGCAGGCATTGCAGCGCGGGTTGTTGCGTGGAAGCAACCAGCATGCAGATCAGCCGCTACAACCTGACTGACCCAGATCCGCATGTATCCTGCGTTCAACGCAGGTTTGCACGTGTGGCGGCCAGGCCTGACAGCGTTGGCCGCCCCGCACGCATCACCCGAACGTCAGCGTGCCCTTCATCATCGCCCAGTGCCCGGGGAACGAGCAGAAGAACGTGTAGTCTGCGCCCTTGCTCAGCTTGCTGGTGGGGAAACTCACCGTGGTGCTGTCGCCGCCGCCAATGACCTTGGTGTGCGCGATCACGCGCGCGTCGGCCTTGGGCAGATAGCTGTCGGCGATGGTCGAACGTACGCCGGCATTGGCCACCGCCTGGAAATCGGCAGACCTGGTCAACACCCAGTTGTGCCCCATCACGGTGGCGGCCATCTTGCCGGAATGCTTGAGCGTGAGCTCCACCTGCGTGCACTCGGGGGCTAGCTTGATCGTGCTCTGGTCGAACTTCATTTGATCGTTGCCGGTGATGGTCACCGCGCACGTCCGTGCCCATGCCGTCGGCGCCATCAGCGCCAGCGCACACACGGCAATCGTGGAAAACAGCTTCAAGAGGACACTCCTGCGTTGGGAAGTTGCAGCACAGCGGATGCGGCGGTAAGGGCGATAGGCCGACAGTGCCAGAGTAGCCGATGAACAATCAGCAGCGCATCACGCCCGCATCGGCTGCGCAGCGGGCGCATCGACCAAGGCTGCGGATGGCTCGGCCGTCCGCGACCGAGCGTTCCGTTGCACGCCAGCCTTAGAGCGTGTTATGCACGTTGAGTTGAGTGCGAAGCGTCCTGTGGCGCGTCGAGACAAGGCGTGCGCTGCGGCCCAGGCTGGCCGCTTGGGCAAGGCGCGCAACGCGGTCTCGGCGCGCCACAGGGCGCTTCCCGGAGGGTTGGCCGTCAGCGGCACGGAGCGGGCGCCGCGCGGCTTGCCTTGGCGCCAGCCAAGCCGGCGCCACGCAGCATCCGCTCCGCACCGCTGACGGCCAACGCATCTCATCTCAACGTGCATAACACGCTCTAGGCGGCAGCAAGGCGCTGGAACAATCCAGAGCTATTTGCCGTGGATGCAGGCACGAACGTTCCGCAGTGCTCATCGCACCCGCATCGCACGCATCGGCGCAGCTGCAGGTATCGGCCTGCACGTGATGCTGGCTACACTCCAGGGCTATCCATGATGCGGGGTGTGCAATGAAGCGAGTTGCCGTAGGACTTCTGGCGATGGCGGTCTCGACCGCACTGATGGCGGCCACGCCGAGTTTCGATGGCGCGCGCATCTCGCGTGACGTCAAGGAACTGGCCTCCGACGCCTATGAAGGCCGCGGCCCGGCCACCGCTGGCGAGGAAAAGACCATTGCCTACCTGAGCAAACAGTTCGCCGAAGCCGGTCTGCAGCCGGGCGGCGATCTGGCCAACGGCAAGCGCGCCTGGACCCAGGCGGTGCCGTTGCGGCGCGCCGATATCGTCGGCACGCCGACCATTGCCGTGCAGAGCGCCGGCCAGCCGCAAACGCTGATCCAGGGCAAGCAAATCGCCATTCGTGCTGCGCTGGATGGCTCATCCACAGTGGAGATCGCCAACGCGCCGCTGGTGTTCGTCGGCTACGGCGTCAAGGCGCCCGAGCGCAACTGGGACGACTTCAAGGGTGTGGACCTGAAGGGCAAGATCGCGGTGGTGCTGATCAACGACCCGGACTTTGAAACCGGCAAGGGCGACTTCGACGGTGCCGGCATGACCTACTACGGCCGCTGGACGTACAAGTACGAAGAAGGCGCGCGCCAGGGCGCCCTGGGCGTGCTGGTGGTGCATGAAACCGCGCCGGCCTCGTACGGCTGGGACACGGTGGCCAGCTCCAACACCAACACCATGTTCGACGTGGTGCGCGACAACCCGCGCAGTGCGCATCCCACGCTGGAAGGCTGGATCCAGCGCGATCTGGCCACCGAACTGTTCAAGCACGCCGGGCTGGATTTCGAGACCTTGAAGAAGCAGGCGCAGACGCGCGGGTTCAAGCCGGTCGAGCTGAAGGGCCAGCGTTTGAGCGCCAGCTACCAGGTCAAATCCGATGTGATCACCTCGCACAACGTGGTGGCGCGGCTGGAAGGCAGCAAACACCCGGACGAGACGGTGATCTACAGCGCGCACTGGGATCATATCGGCGTGGGCAAGCCGGATGCACGCGGCGACACCATCTTCAATGGTGCATTGGACAATGCCAGCGGCACCGCCGCGCTGCTGGAGCTGGCGCGTGGTTTCGCCAAGGGGCCAACGCCTGAGCGCTCGGTGGTCTTCCTGGCGGTCACCGCCGAAGAAAAGGGTCTGCTGGGCTCGGAGTTCTACGCCTCCAAGCCGCTGTACCCGCTCGATACCACGGTGGCGGTGATCAACATGGACGGCATGAATCCGTTCGTGCCCTCGCGCGATTTCGGCATCTACGGCACGGCAAAGCTCGAACTGCTCGATCAACTGAAGAGCGTGGCCGCGCAATCCAAGCTGCGTTATACGCCCGATCCCAAGCCGCAGGCCGGGTATTTCTTCCGTTCCGATCACTTCTCGTTCGCCAAGCGCGGCGTGCCGGCGCTGTCGTATGCAGCCGGCCAGGATTGGGAAGTGGGCGGCGTGGCGGCAGGAAAGGCGGCCGCCGACGACTACACCGCCAAGCGCTATCACCAGCAAGGCGACGAATGGAAGCCGGATTGGACCTTTGCCGGCGCCGCCCGCGACTTGGGCGTGCTGTATGCACTGGGCCAGCAGCTGGCCGACTCGCGCCAGTGGCCGAACTGGAGCCAAGATTCCCAGTTCCGCGCCACCCGCGACGCCAGCGCGGCGGCACGCAAGTAAGACCGGCGCACAACGCCGTTGCGCGAAACCGGGGCGGCTGCTCTTGCGCGATGCGGCATGTGCCATATCGACATGCCGCTTTTGAATCAGCCTTGCCTGCCACGCGGCGAGTGCTTCTTGTTGTCGGTCACAGCAATCGGCCAACGTCCTGCAATCTCCTCGCTGCCTGCGGCACGGATGCCGCCCTCGAGCCCCAGGGATGGAGTCGCGGCGTGTCCTGCAAGCGGCAAGGGCACTGCGCACGCGACACGCCAGGCTTGAAGATCGCCGAGCGCTCGCGCACGCGAACGCGAACGCTCCGCATCTGGAGGTGGCTGCTTGGCGCCAAGAGTGAAGTTGTCATCAGGCGGGCCTGCGCATTGCTGCAGGGCCCTTGCCCGCCCACCACCGCAGGACACGCTACAAGTACGTCCCTGTCAGCTCCGTGGCGGCATCCATGCCGCCCAGGTCGCGCGACGGTGGGCGGGCAAGGGCCAGTCGTGGTGGTCGGTGCGTACGGCATGGGCAAGCAGTACATGTCGGGTTTTAAACGTACCGCCTGCTCGCTCCAACCGAATGTCCTGAAACGGCGTTCATCGATCCCTTGATCAAGCTGTTGCATCAGCAAACGAAGGCCATGTGCGACCAGCCGCCTTCCTGGCCATCGATCAACTGCCTGGAGCGTGAGGACGCCGCACACTCGACCAATCACGCTGTTGCCGCAGGCCTTGAGAACGTCCGACCACCGCAATGGCTGGAACTCCAGAGTGCCTCAAGCGATTTAGAGCGACCAACCGATCTCTTGCCCCAAGCCTTCGACCGCATCGGCACAACGCAACGCCAAAGCCCCGTCGCTGCAACCGATTGCACGTCATGGCACACCAATTGCAGCTCCCCAGCAGGATGGCCCGGCCAGCGGCCCGTGACAGCGTCTGCGCTAGGCTGCAATCTGTTGGGGTTGCGTTCGGTCGGTGCGGCGTAGTCTGCCGCGCGGTCCTCGTGGGGGAGGGCGAAGACCGTACGCGGCGTTCGTTCCTTTAACGGTCGATTCTTTAGGATGAGCTGCGAAGTGAGATTGCAGCCAGGAGAACTTGTGCATCGGAGTGGTTTCAGAGCGTCTTGGTCGTACAGCGTCGGGCTCGCCCGCTCGGCCGCGTGCCAGGCAACATCGCACTGCATGGCGGGGATGGACCTCCCGTGTCAGCCCGCACTGTCGTCCTCGCGCGACGGGCAGCCCTGATGGATGGCACCGTGACTCCTTCCCCGATAACGACTGCAATGCCTCCCGTTTCCGCCCTCGATGCCGGCACGCCAACGCTGCCGCCGGAAGCGCCGCTGGCGATGCCCGAACAGAACTTGCGCGAAGGTAGCCTGCAGGTGCGCCACCAGCGCACTTCGCCGCCCGGCATCGGCGTGCGCCGCTTCTATTTGATCGGCGGCACCTTCGCCACCACCGCCATCGCCGTATGGGTGATGCTCAGCGTTCTGTGGCCCGACGGCATCAGCGTGCTGGAAGGCTGCCTGCTCGGCCTGTTCGTGCTGCTGTTCGCCTGGATCGCCATGTCCTTCGCCAGCGCCGTGGCTGGCTTCGTCACCGTGGTGGCGCGCGCCGGCCGCAAGCTCGGCATCGACCCGGAGCAACCCCTGCCCACGCTGCGCTCGCGCACCGCGTTGCTGATGCCCACCTACAACGAAGACCCGCGCCGGCTGCTGGCTGGCCTGCAGGCCATCTACGAATCGGTCGCCGACACCGGCCAGCTGGAGCATTTCGATTTCTTCGTGCTCAGCGACACCACCCGCGAGCACATCGGCCGCGCCGAAGAGCTGGTCTACAACGCGTTGTGCGACCGCGTCGGCGGGCACGGCCGCATTTTCTACCGACGCCGTGCCGACAACGCCGCGCGCAAGGCCGGCAACGTGGCCGACTGGGTGCGCCGCTTCGGCGGCAGCTACCCGCAGATGCTGATCCTGGACGCCGACAGCGTGATGACCGGCGACACCATCGTGCGGCTGGTCGCAGGGATGGAAAACAACCCGGACGTGGGCTTGATCCAGACCTTGCCGGCAGTGGTCAACGGGCAGACCCTGTTCGCCCGCATGCAGCAGTTCGGCGGCCGCGTGTACGGGCCGATCATCGCCTTCGGTGTGGCCTGGTGGCACGGCGCCGAGAGCAACTACTGGGGCCACAACGCCATCATCCGCACCCAGGCCTTCGCCGATCACGCCGGCCTGCCGTCGCTGCGCGGGCGCAAGCCGTTCGGCGGGCATGTGCTCAGCCACGACTTCGTGGAAGCGGCGCTGATGCGCCGCGGCGGCTGGGCTATGCACATGGTGCCGTACCTGCAGGGCAGCTACGAAGAAGGCCCGCCCACGCTGACCGACCTGCTGATCCGCGACCGCCGCTGGTGCCAGGGCAACCTTCAGCATGCCAAGGTGGTCGGCGCCAAGGGCCTGCACTGGATCAGCCGAATGCACATGCTGATCGGCATCGGGCATTACTTCACCGCCCCGATGTGGGGTCTGTTGATGCTGATCGGCATCGGCATTCCGCTGGCCAGCGGCGGTATCGATCTGGCCGGCGACCTGCCGTTCTCGCCCGCCCGTTACTGGCATGGCAGCAGCCAGGGCAATGCGATCTGGATCTTCGTCTGCACCATGTTCGTGTTGCTGGCGCCCAAGCTGCTCGGTTACATCGCGCTGCTGCTCAACCCGCGCGAACTGCGCGCCTGTGGCGGTGCCTTCCGCGCTGCGGTGAGCATCCTGCTGGAAACGGTGCTGGCTGCCCTGATGGCGCCGGTGGTGATGTACCTGCAGTCGCGCGGCGTGTTCGAGGTGCTGGCGGGCAAGGATTCGGGCTGGGATGCGCAGGTGCGCGACGACG
Source organism: Xanthomonas sp. DAR33341 (assembly GCF_003992815.1). Taxonomy (NCBI): domain Bacteria; kingdom Pseudomonadati; phylum Pseudomonadota; class Gammaproteobacteria; order Lysobacterales; family Lysobacteraceae; genus Xanthomonas; species Xanthomonas sp. DAR33341. The sequence continues at coordinate 83,283 of NZ_QEYV01000034.1, forward strand.
GCAAGCTGTCGTGGCCGGCGTTGTTGCGCAGCTATGGCGGTCTGACCGTGTTCGGCCTGTTCATGGGTGCGGTGGCCTATGCGGTCTCGCCGGCGCTGGCCGCGTGGATGGGGCCGGTGATCGTTGGCATGGCATTGTCGATCCCGGTGGTGGCGCTGACCTCGCTGCGTCGCACCGGCATGGCGCTGCGCCGTGCCGGTATTTTCTGCATCCCCGAAGAACTCGACCCGCCCAAGGTGCTGGTGCGTGCGTCCGAGCTGCGCCGCGCCGCCGCGCTGGAACCGTCGCTGATCTGAGGAGTGCGCATCGGCGCTGGTCTCGCTGGCCGGCGCTGTTGCAGGGTTGCATGCAGGCAGCCTGTCGCGCTCCCGCGTGCGGCCGGCAGCCTCTGGCGCCAGCTGATCTGGCCTACCCCTCGCACAAGGCATAATGCCCAGCCCGCAAGCGGAGCTGGATGATGCTGGAAGTGATCGAACGCGAGACCGGACCGAACCCGCAATGGAGCGTGCTGTGGCTGCACGGCCTGGGCGCCGATGGCAGCGACTTCGCCCCGATGGTGCCGGAGCTGGTGCGCCCGCAGTGGCCCGCGCTGCGCTTCGTGTTCCCGCATGCGCCGATCCGCCCGATCACCATCAACAACGGCGTGCGCATGCGCGGCTGGTACGACATCGTCGGCATGGATTTCGCCCAGCGCGCCGACAAGGCCGGCATCGCCGAGTCGGTGGCCCAGGTCGAGGCCTTGATCGCCCGTGAGCAGAGCCGCGGCATCGCGCCGGAGCGCATCCTGCTGGCCGGCTTCTCGCAAGGCGGCGCCGTGACCCTGGCGGTGGGCCTGCAGCGCAGCGTGCCGCTGGCCGGGCTGATCGCCATGTCCACCTATCTGCCGGATCCGGCCGCGGCCGCCAGCCAGTTGCAGCCGGCCGCCCTGCGCCAACCGCTGTTCATGGCGCATGGCACGGCCGACCCGGTGGTGCCGTTGGCGGCCGGCCAGGCCAGCATGCAGACCTTGCGCACGCTGGGCTTGGCATTGGATTGGCATACCTACCCGATGGGCCACCAGGTCTGCCTGGAAGAAATCGAGGCCTTGCGCGACTGGTTGCAGGCGCGCTTTACCGCTGCCTGAGCCCATGGCCCAGCGCGCACCGCAGATCGCCTGGATGCCGGACCTGTGCCGGCTGCCGCGGTTGGGCGCGATGCTGGGCCTGGCCGAGCTGGTGGTGCTGGTGGTGACCTTGGTACCGGATGCCGGCGCCGCGCGCAGCATCACGTTGTCGCGGTTCCTCTCCGCCAGCGGCCTGGCGCTCTGGCTGGCGTTGGCGGTCACCGTGCTGCTGTGCGTGTTGCGGCCTACCTTGTCGCGATTGCCGCCGCGGCTGGGCGGGCTGAGCGCCTTGCTGATCGCTGCCGTGGTGGCGATGTTCGGTGCCGGCATCGTGCATGGCCTGTATGCGGTGCTCGGGCAGGTGCCGCTGGGCGCGCAGGTCGGCTTCTGGCGGTTCACGCTTGGCAGTGCGGCCACGGTGGTGCTGATCACTGCGCTGGCGCTGCGCTACTTCTATGTCAGCGACCGCTGGGAGGCGCAGGTGCAGGCCAACGCGCGCGCCGAGGCCGATGCCCTGCAGGCGCGCATCCGCCCGCACTTCCTGTTCAACAGCATGAACCTCATCGCCAGCCTGCTGCGGCGCGACCCGGTGGTGGCCGAGCAGGCGGTGCTGGACCTGTCGGATCTGTTCCGTGCGGCGCTCGGTGCCGGCGAGGGCGTCTCCACCTTGCGTGCCGAATGCGAACTGGCCGAACGCTATCTGGCAATCGAATCGCTGCGCCTGGGCGAGCGCCTGCAAGTGCGCTGGCACCGCCAGGAACCGTTGCCGTGGGACTTGCCGATGCCGCGGCTGGTGCTGCAGCCGCTGGTCGAAAATGCGGTACTGCATGGCGTTTCGCGCATGCCCGAAGGCGGTACGCTGTACCTGTCGCTGCGTCAGCGCGGCAACCAGCTGCAGATCCGCATCGTCAACCCGGCGCCGCAGCCCGGCACCCAGTTGCCGTTGCTGGCCGGCGCCGGGCATGCCCAGGCCAGCATCTCGCACCGGTTGGCGTTCCAGTTCGGCGCCGGGGCACGGATGGCGGCCAGCTGGGCTGAAGGCTACTATGCCTGTGAGATCACATTGCCGCTGCCGTGAGGGGAAAGTCACTGCAGCGAGGGGGAGTCCATGACGGCCACGCAAGTGCGGGTGCTGATCGCCGATGACGAGCCACTGGCGCGCGAGCGCCTGCGCATGCTGCTGGGCGAGCATCCGCAGGTCGAGGTGATTGGCGAGGCCGAAAACGGCCAGCAAGTGCTGCAGCAGTGCGAACACCTGCATCCGGATCTGGTACTGCTGGACATCGCCATGCCCGGTGTCGACGGCCTGGAAACCGCGCGGTTGCTGCGGCAAAGCCAGCCGCCACCAGCAGTGGTGTTCTGCACCGCCTACGACCAGCATGCACTGTCCGCATTCGACGCGGCCGCGCTGGATTACCTGATGAAGCCGGTGCGCCCGGAACGCCTGGCGTCCGCGCTGGAAAAGGTCGCCACCTTCCTGGCCGGCCGCGCGCCCGGTACCGCGCCCAGGCCGCTGCGCACCCATCTGTGCGCACGCCTGCGCGGCAGCCTGCGGCTGATCGCCATTGGCGACATTCGCTACCTGCAGGCCGAAGAGAAGTACGTCATCGTCCATCACACGCGTGGCGAGGACCTGATCGAAGAGTCGCTGAAGTCGCTGGAAGACGAATTCGCCGACCGCCTGGTGCGCATCCATCGCAATTGCCTGGTCGCCCGCGATGAGCTGGTGGAACTGCGCCGCAGCGGCGATGGCCAGGTCCATGCGGTGCTGCGCAACGTGCCGCAGACCCTGGAAGTGAGTCGTCGCTGCGTGGCCAGCCTGCGCGATCAATTACGGCAACTGTGAGTTCGGTGCCGGCTCCGCGATAATGCCGGCATGACCACGCTCCGAATCGCCACTCGCAAAAGCCCGCTTGCCCTCTGGCAGAGCGAACACGTCGCCGACGCGCTGCGTCAGCATCATCCCGGCCTGGAGGTCGTGCTGGTGCCGATGAGCACTCGCGGCGACGAGGTGCTGGACCGTTCGCTCGCCGCGATCGGCGGCAAGGGTCTGTTCCTGAAGGAGCTGGAGCTGGCGATGTTGCGCGGCGAGGCCGATTGCGCGGTGCATTCGCTCAAGGACGTGCCGATGGAACTGGACGAGCCATTCGTGCTGCCGGCCATCCTGGAACGCGGCGACCCGGCCGATGCGCTGGTGTCCAATCTCTACGCCAGCCTGCAGGCGCTGCCGCTGGGCGCGCGCGTGGGCACCTCCTCGTTGCGTCGTCAGGCGCAGTTGCGTGCCGCGCGCCCGGACCTGGAATTGATCGACCTGCGCGGCAACGTCAACACGCGGCTGGCCAAGCTCGACAACGGCGGTTACGACGCCATCGTGCTGGCCTGCGCCGGCCTGCAGCGGCTCGGGCTGGAAGCACGCATCAGCGCACGGCTGGACGCGCCGGAATGGTTGCCCGCACCTGCGCAAGGCGCGGTGGCGGTGGAATGCCGTGGCGACGACGCACGCATCCACAGCCTGCTGGCGGTGCTGGATGCCGGCCGCACGCGTGCCTGCGTGGAAGCCGAGCGGGCCATGAATCGCGCCCTGCACGGCAGCTGCCATGTGCCGGTGGCCGCCTTCGCGCGCTGGGAAGGGCAGGACCTGTTCTTGCAGGGCATGGTGGGCAGCGCCAGCGACGGCCGCCTGATCCATGCCGACGCGCACGGCAGCGCCGACGATACCGAAGCGCTTGGCCGCCGCGTTGCGCAAGGACTGTTCGACAAGGGCGCCGCACAGCTGCTGGCCGAGCTGTAGCGCGCTGTCTTCGCCGGGCCTTTGGCCGCCTGGCCCACGCCCCGGCTGTCGTAGGAGCGGCCCCGGCCGCGACAGGCGTTCCCGGGAACGCTTGTCGCGGCCGGGGTCGCTCCTACCGAGTCGGGTGGCTTACTTGAACGTGTAGACCAGATTGACCGTGGTCAGCGTGTCGGTCTTCTTGTCGCCGTCGCTGACGTCGCTGTTGTGACGCATCTGCCACGCCGCCTTCAGCGCAAAATGCGAGTTCATGCTGACCTGCACGCCGAAATCGTTTTGCGCATAGGTGTTGTACTCGCCCGATTCCACCAGCAGGGTGTTGATCAGATCGGTGTTGTCGGTGACGGTGTACTTCAGGTCGAACAGGCCGCGGCCGATCAGGCCGGTTTCGTTACGGTCTTCGTCGCTGTTGTGCGCGCGGCGCACACCCGGGCCCACCTGCGCATCCAGGTAGAAGCGGTCGGCGTCGATCAGGCGCGTGCCATAGCCGATACCGAAGGTGGCCAGGCGATCGTAGGTGGCGAAGTCGTCGTGTTCGTAGCGGCCGGTGGCCGTGAGCTGGCGGTGCTCGCCCAGCTGCAGTGCGCTGCCGACGCTGCCGGTGTAGCGCTCGGCCGTGGTCTGGCGCTCGCGCGTGGTGCTGCCGTCGTCGTTGGTGTTGGTGTATTCCGAACTCGAGCGCAACGCGGTGGCGTCCAGGCTATGGATCCAGTCGCCGTCGGTGTAGCGCAGGCGCACGCGGCCGTTGAGGCTGTCGGTGGTGCTGTTGCCATGCGCCGCTGCGTAGCCGAGCTCGCCGCTGCTGCCGCTCCACGGTGACGGCAGCACCACTGCAGCCGGGTCTGCCGGCGCCGGTGCGACTGCCTGGGCCCAGACGGAGGGCGTGATCAACAACAGCGGCAACAGGGCAGGCAACGGGACACGGCGGGACATGGGCAGCTCGCTTTGGAAGGCGGGAGGAGGGGTGGAAGCGATTTCATGATAACGGACTGTGCGGTGACGTCATCGCCAAGTGAATATCCGCTTCATTGCCGGTTGGGACGCCGCAAGCGGCCTGGGGCGATCAGCTCCAGATGGGCGCGACGGCGAAGGGCGATCCGGGAGCGGCTGGCGTATGGCCAGTGTGACCTGCGCAGTCGTTGTCAGGACAATGAAAGTGGCTCGGGACAGGTGCCTGGCGTGAATCGCAGCAACCTGCCCGGGCGCGCGTGCGCATGGCGGCGGCCGGGGGATGTCACCAGGACCTCTGGACTGCCACGTGGCAGGAGCCTCAGCGGCCGATTGCGTCGCGTGCCAGCGCTACCGGCGATGCCTGCCAACCAAGGGCCTGCGCGAACGCTCACGCGATGCCGGCGCGCGGTGGATGCTGCCACCGACCCAACAGACCAAGCCGCTGCGTCGCACGTCCCCTGGGCGCTTGCCGCCGTCTGCCCGCCGTCACATCGCGATGCTCACCCCGCCGCGCAAAGACTCGGACATAATCGACGCATGGACCGCTACGAACGCATCAACTCCCTGCATCGCTTGCTCAAATCGGCACGCTACCCGGTCACGGTGGCGCGGCTGCAGGATGAGCTGAGCTGTTCCCGTGCAACTGTCTACCGCGATCTGGCGTTTCTGCGCGATGCGCTGATGGCGCCGGTGGAAGGCGATGGCGAATCGGGCTTTCGCTATCTCTCCGGCGAAAGCGACCGCTTCGAATTGCCCGGCCTGTGGCTGAGTTCGGAAGAACTGCACGCGCTGCTGGCCTCGCAACAGCTGCTCGCGCGCACCGGCGGCGGGGTGTTGTCCTCGATGCTGGCACCGCTGCAGCAGCGCATCGAAGGACTGCTGGCTGCCCAGGCCGGCGTCTCGCAGTGGCCGGTGGATCGGGTGCGGGTCATTCCACACCGTGGCCGCAAGCTGGACGAAGCCAGCTTCCGCACCGTGGCCTCCGGCGTGCTGGAGCGCAAGCAGCTGAGCTTCGATTACCGTGCGCGTTCGACCGACGAATCGACCAAGCGGACGGTGTCGCCACAGCGCATCACCCATTACCGCGACAACTGGTATCTGGACGCGTGGGATCACGGGCGCGACGGCGTGCGCAGCTTTGCGGTGGACCGCATCAACCACGCGCGTCTGCTCGATGCGGCGCCGCGCGATGTGCCCGACAGCGAATTGGACGAGCAGCTTGCCGCCAGCTACGGCATTTTTTCCGGGGCGCCCAAGGGGTGGGCGACCATCGTGTTCAGCTCCAAGGCCGCGCGCTGGGTTGCCGACGAACATTGGCATTCCAAGCAGCAGGGCCGCTTTCTGCCCGATGGCCGCTACGAGCTCAAGTTGCCGTACAGCAACTCGCGCGAATTGCTGATGGACGTGCTGCACTACGGCTCGGACGCAGAGATCGTCGAGCCCATGTCGCTGCGCGAGCAGGCCAAGGCATTGTTGTCGCTGGCATTGAGCAATTACGACTGAGCCTGGCCGGCGGTGAATGGCTGCGCCGCGTGGCTGCTGCGGCGCGCATCTGCATGACGGTCGACGAGGCGCTGCCGACCCGGCGCATGGCCAGTGCGACCAAGAACGCTCAGCGCTTGTTCGGCACTTCAAAACCCAGGCGGTCCACCTGCTCGCGCAGCTGCGGCACCCGCTTGAGTTTGTCGGTATAGATGGAATAGTCGTCGCGCATCTTGTTAACCAGCATGCGGTACTGGTCGCGGCTCATGTCCGGCTTGCGCGAGAAGATCCAGGCCAGGTCGCGGCCAGGGTAGGAGATCAGCATCCAGGAGCCGTCGGGAGCGATTTCCAGGATGCGCTGCTTGGCCGGGATGACCTTGTAGAACCACACCCGCCAGTCGCGGTTGCCGCTGTCGGCATCCACCGAGGCGCGCGCATTGACTTCCTTTTCCGGTTCGCCGAACCCGTCGCGGTACAGATAGCGCACCGCCACCTTGCCGTCTTCGACCAGGGTGTATTCGTCGCGGCTGGTGACGTGGCCGCGCTCGACCGCGTTGGGCATGCGCGCAATGACGTACCAGGTGCCCATAATCTTGGACAAATCGATTGCCGGCTCCGTGGCGGGCGTGTCTTTGGCATGTGCCGCAGGCAGGCCGAGGACAAGCAGAAAGGCGAGGGCGATCGTAACGGTCAGGCGCATCGCAACATCACAAGGAGGCAGTCGGAGCAGCACACTACCGCATGCAGGGGGCAAGTTCGCGTCAACGGTCGGGCCTGGCATCGGCAGCCGGGGGATCTGTGGCGAACGCCGTGCGGCCGGGGCCGGCTGGCGGGCGGGCGCCGATCAGGCGCTGGCGGCGCGACCGGCTCGCTCTGCCGCGTGGCGTCGGTCCTGTGCCGCCTGCGTGCGGGTTGCCAGGCGCCGACGTGGCAGGTCGGCAGCACTCGTACAAGCCTGTGACGCGCTCCAGCAGGCGCCCCGATCGATGCCCCGCATCAAGGTCGCAGCCTGTGAGATGGGCTGCGGCAATCCTGCGCGCCTGTTGTGATCCTTCCTGCCACGGAGTGCCGCCATGTCGCATCGTCCTGCTTCCCGTTCCGAACGTCCCGACCCGCGCGTGCTGCGCCCGGTGCGGCAGATCGCCCTGGCCGGGCTGGCCCTGGTGCTGGTCTGGCCGGCCGCGCGAGGCAGCAGCGAGTGGATTGGCTGGTTGCCGCTGTGGCTGGTCGGCATGCCGATGCTGGCGTGGTGGAGCCTGCACCGGTTTGCCCTGCCTTCGTTGGCACCGCGTGGCGCGCGCCGTGTTGCGCCCCGGCGGCGTGGCCCGCAGGCACAGCGTCGGCGCAGCGCTTCGCGTACGGCGACACAGGCGCGCGCAGCCTGACCTTCGGCAGGGTTGGCCGACGGGGCGCTGTGCTACGTTCCGGGCATTCGTTTTTCCGGAAACATTCATGCCCAAGTTCGCCTCGATCTGCCTGGTTGCCGGCCTGATCACCGCTGGCGCCGTCTCTGCAGAGGAACCCCCCGTGTCCAACGATCCCTACGCCTGGCTGGAAGATGTCACCGGCGCCAAGCCGCTGGATTGGGTCAAGACCCAGAACGCCAAGACCGAGGCGCGGCTGGCCAGCACGCCGGCGTTCAAGCAGATGGAAACCAGCATCCGCGAAGTGCTGGATTCGGACGCCAAGATTCCGGGCGTGCAGAAGATCGGCGCGTTCTACTACAACTTCTGGAAGGACAAGCAGCACGAGCGCGGCCTGTGGCGGCGCACCACGCTGGACGAGTACCGCAAGGCCACGCCCAAGTGGGAAACGGTGCTGGACCTGGATGCGCTCAACAAGGCCGAAGGCGAAAACTGGGTGTGGCACGGTGCCGACTGCCTGCGCCCGGACTACCGGCGTTGCCTGATCGCGTTGTCGCGCGGCGGTGCCGATGCCGATGTCACGCGCGAGTTCGATCTGGGCAGCAAGCAATGGGTCAAGGACGGCTTCTTCCGTCCCGAGTCCAAGGGTGGGCTGGGCTGGATCGACCGGGACACTGTCTACGTGTTCACCGACTTCGGCGCCGGCAGCATGACCAGCTCCGGCTACCCGCGCATCGCCAAGCAATGGAAGCGCGGCACGCCACTGACTGCCGCGACCGTGGTGTACGAAGGCAAGCCGACCGATATGTACATCGCAGCCATGCATGACGACACGCCCGGATTCGAGCGCGATTTCGTCAGCCGCACGCTCGCCTTCTACAACGACGAGCTGTATCTCAAGGGCGCCGACGGCACGCTGGTCAAGGTAGACGTGCCCAATTCGGCCAGCAAGTCGGTCAAGCGCCAGTGGCTGACGCTGGAGCTGCGCGAACCGTGGACGGTCGGCGGCAAGACCTACAAGCCCGGCACCTTGCTGGCCACGCGTTTCGACGATTTCATGGCAGGCAAACGCAACTTCGATGTGTTGTTCGAGCCCACCGACACCACCTCGCTGGCCGGCATGGCGTGGACCAAGTCGCATCTGGTGTTGAACGTGCTGGAAGACGTCAAGAACCGTCTGAGCGTGATCACACCCTCGCGCGATGGCTGGAAAAAGAGCGCGTTTGTCGGTGCGCCGAGCTTCGGTACGGTGGATGTCGGCGCGGTGGATAGCGACGACAGCGACGCGCTGTGGCTCACCGTCACCGATTATCTGACCCCCACCACCTTGTCGTGGGTGGACGTGGGCGCTGCGCCGCAGCCGCTCAAGACCATGCCGGCGTTCTTCGATGCCGGCAAGGACACCATCGAGCAGCACTTCGCCACCAGCAAGGACGGCACCCGCGTGCCGTATTTCCTGGTACGCCCGAAGGCCCTGAAGCTCGACGGCAGCGCGCCGACCTTGCTGTACGGCTACGGCGGTTTCGAAATTTCGATGACGCCCAATTACTCCGGTGGCCTGGGGCGCGCCTGGCTGGAGAAGGGCGGCGTCTACGTGGTGGCCAATATCCGCGGCGGTGGCGAATACGGCCCGCGCTGGCACCAGGCCGCGCTCAAGCAGAATCGCCACAAGGCCTACGAGGACATGGCCGCGGTGGCCAAGGATCTGGTGGCGCGCAAGATCACCTCGACCAAGCATCTGGGCGTGCAGGGCGGCAGCAATGGCGGCCTGATGACCGGCAACATGCTCACCCAGTATCCGGAACTGTTCGGCGCGGTGGTGGTGCAGGTGCCGCTGCTGGACATGAAGCGCTACAGCCATCTGCTGGCCGGCGCCTCGTGGATGGCCGAATACGGCAACCCCGACACCGACGACTGGACGTTCATCCAGACCTTCTCGCCGTACCACCTGTTCGATGCCAAGAAGACCTACCCACCGGTGATCTTCCTGACCTCCACGCGCGACGACCGCGTGCATCCCGGCCACGCGCGCAAGATGGCCGCAAAGATGATCGAGGCCGGCAAGGACGTGACCTATTACGAGAACATCGAAGGTGGCCATGGCGGTGCGGCCAATAACGCGCAGGCCGCGCACATGGCCGCGCTGGCGTATAGCTTCCTGTGGGAGCGGTTGGCCGACTGAGCGATCATTGCCGGTTGCGCTGCGTTGATCGATACCGGCCCGCTGGCAGTGCACAGCGGGCCGGATCGTTTGCGACCGGTGGGTATTGCCGGTGTCTGGAGCGGCGCGATGAAACTGGATGATCTCGGTCCAGGGATCTGCATTCTCGGACCTTCCAACAGCGGCAAGTCGACCCTGGCGCAGGCGCGCGGTTGCGTGCCGGTGCATCTGGACCAGTTGCATCACCTGCCCAATACCGCCTGGATACCTCGGTCCAGACAGGACTTCGTGGCGCTTCACTGCGCCGCAATCGCCCAGGAGCGTTGGGTGATTGACGGCAATTATCTGGGCTGTCTTGCGCCACGTCTGGCGCGTGCCACCGGCGTGATCGTGCTGGATGTTCCAACCATCGTCAGCGTGCTGCGCTATCTGAGGCGAAGCTGGTGCGAGCCTTACCGTTACGGTGCGCTGGAAGGCGCCAAGAATGAGGTCACCTGGCCAATGCTCCGCCATATTGCAATCGTTGAACCTTGCAAACGAGCGGAACTGTCGCGTTCGATCAAGGCTGTAGACGTGCCGACGATTGCATTGCGCACGACCGCGGCAATCGACAGGTTCTATCGCAGCGAACGGTTGCGGTGCCCCACTGGCGCACCTAGATGATTGTCGTACGCCCTCTTTCAGCCAAGCGATGCTGCGTTCCGGGCGCGATGCTGGCGGGCTAACTTGCGGCTACGCAATGTCGATCTACAACCGCTTCAACCCACGCGCAATTCGCTCTACCGCCTGCTGCAGGCGCGGCAGGCTTTGCGTGTAGGCAATGCGTACATGCTGATTGGCGCGGTAGTGGCCGAAGTCGATGCCGGGCGTAAATGCAACATGTTCGGTCTCCAGAAAATGCGCGCAAAACGCCTGCGCATCATCTGAAAATCCGCTGATGTCGGCATACAAGTAAAACGCGCCTTGCGGTTCGACCGCGATCTCGAATCCCAGCGCACGCAAGGCCGGCAGCAGGTAATCGCGACGCTGCTGGAACTCGGCGCGGCGCGCTTCGAAGAGGGCGATGCTCTCGGGCGTGAAGCAGGCCAGTGCGGCGTGCTGGGCAATTGTCGAGGCGCTGATGTACAGATTCTGCGCGAGCTTTTCCAATTCCGGCACCGCGTCGGGCGGTGCGATCAGCCAGCCCAGCCGCCACCCAGTCATGCCGAAGTACTTGGAAAAACTGTTCAGCACGAACGCGCCATCGTCCACTTCCAGCACGCTGTGCGCATCCAGACCGTAGGTCAGGCCGTGGTAGATCTCGTCCACCACCAGGTGGCCGCCGCGCGCATGCAGCGCCTGCGAAAGCGCAGCCAGTTGCGTGCGCGACAGCACGCTGCCGGTGGGGTTCGCCGGCGAGGCCACCAGGGCGCCCACGCTGTCGGCGTTCCAGGCGCTCTCCACCAGCGCAGGGGTCAACTGATAATCGCTGTCCGGGCCGACCGGGACCAATTGCGCGGCGCCCTCGACCAGGCGCAGAAAGTGGCGGTTGCAGGGGTAGCCCGGGTCGGCGAGCAACCAATGCCTGCCCGGATCCACCAGCAGGCTGCTGGCCAGCAGCAATGCGCCAGACCCCCCGGGTGTCACCAGGATCCGCTCCGGATCGAGGTTGCAGGCGTAGCGTTGCGCATAGAAGCCGGCAATCGCCTCGCGCAGCGCCGGCAGCCCGCGTGCGGCGGTGTAGCGGGTGTGGCCGGCCGCCAATGCCGCCTGGCCGGCAGCGACGATGGGCGCGGCCGTGGTGAAATCGGGCTCGCCGATTTCCAGGTGGATCACGTCGTGGCCGGCCTGCTCGAGCGCATTGGCGCGCGCCAGCAGCGACATGACATGAAACGGGGCGATGTCCTGGCTGCGGCGGCTATAGCCGCCTGCGTACGGAAGTGTGGAATCCATTGGTTCGATGATAGACCAGCATGACCTAGGACACATGGCGCCCGACAGAAGGCTCTTCCACACTCGGGTGCTGGGATGGCATTGCGTTCATCCAATGGACCCCAATCTGATGAAGCCCGTTCTCACTGTTCTGATCGCCAGCCTGATGACCACTGTCCCTGCCTTCGCCGCCCTTCCGTCGCCGCCAGACGTTGCCAAGCACCCGCATGTGGTCAAGGCGCCGTTCGGCGCGACCCGTAACGACGACTATTACTGGTTGCGCGACGACAAGCGCCAAGACAAGGCGATGCTGGCGTATCTCAACGCCGAGAATGCCTACACCGACACGGTGATGGCGCCGCTCAAGCCGTTGGAAGAGACGCTGTATACCGAGATCGTGGGGCGCATCAAGCAGGACGATGCCAGCGTGCCGTATCGCGAGCGCGGCTATTGGTATTACACGCGGTTCGAAACCGGCAAGGATTATCCGATCCAGGCGCGCCGCAAGGGCAGCATGGAGGCGCCGGAACAGATCCTGCTCGACGTCAACCAGATGGCGCAGGGCAAGGGCTACTTCAGCGTGGGCGATGCCGCGGTGAGCCAGGACAATCGCATCCTCGCCTGGGCCGACGATGCCGTTGGCCGCCGTCAATACACCATCCGCTTCAAGAACCTGGAGACCGGCGAACTCTATCCGGACACGGTGGAGGGCGTCTCGGCCAATGTGGTGTGGGCCGACGACAACAAGACGCTGTTCTATATCGAAAACGATCCGGAAACGCTGCTCACCGTGCGCGTGAAAAAGCACGTGCTGGGCACGCCGTCCAGGGACGATGTGCTGGTGTACGAAGAGAAGGACGACAGCTTCTACATGGGCATCGGCCGCACGCGCGACGACAAGTACATCACCATCGAGATGGAAAGCACGGTCTCTTCGGAAACCCGCTATGCGCTGGCCGCCGAGCCGGACGCCTTCAAGGTGCTGGCCGGGCGCGAGCGCGATGTGGAATACCACGCCGAGCATTTCGATGGCCGCTGGGTGATTCGCACCAATGCCGACAACGCCAGGAACTTCAAGCTGGTCACTGCGCCCACCGATGCGACCACACGCACGCAGTGGACCGACTGGGTGGCGCACGACGACAACGTCTACATCGAAGACTTCGAATTGTTCGATGGATTCACCGCCATCGAAGAGCGTTCCGGCGGACTGGAGCGTGTGCGCTTGCTCAAGCGCGATGGCAGCCATGAGTACGTCAAGGCCGATGAACCGGCGTATTCGATGGGTCTATCCGTCAACTCCGAGCCGGATACCGCCTGGCTGCGCTACAGCTACACCTCGTTGACCACGCCGGCGACCACCTACGAGCTCAATACGCAGACCGGCGAGCGCAGGTTGCTCAAGCAACAACCGGTGATCGGCTACGACGCCAGCAAATACGTGACCGAACGCGTGTGGGTGACCGCGCGCGACGGGGTCAAGGTGCCGGTGTCGCTGGTGTACAAAAAGGGCTTCAAGAAGGACGGCAGCGCAGCGCTGTTTCAGTATGCGTACGGCAGTTACGGCATGTCGATGGACCCGGCATTCAATCTGCCGGCGATCAGCCTGCTGGACCGCGGTGTGGTGTATGCCATCGCGCACATCCGCGGCGGCCAGGAAATGGGGCGCCAGTGGTACGACGATGGCAAGCTGCTGCACAAGAAAAACACCTTCAATGACTTTATCGATGTCACCCGCGGTCTGGTCGCCCAGGGGTACGCCGCCAAGGACCGCGTTGCCGCATCCGGTGGTAGCGCCGGCGGCCTGCTGATGGGCGCGGTGGCCAACATGGCGCCGCAGGACTATCGCGTGATGGTCGCGCAGGTGCCGTTCGTCGATGTGGTCACCACCATGCTCGACGCCAGCATTCCGCTCACCACCAACGAATACGACGAGTGGGGCAACCCGGAAACCCAGGACTATTACGCGTACATGCTGTCGTACTCGCCGTACGACAACGTGCGCAAGCAGGCGTACCCGGCGCTGTTCGTGGGCACCGGTCTGTGGGATTCGCAGGTGCAGTACTGGGAGCCGGCCAAGTGGGTGGCCAAGCTGCGCGACGACAACACCGGCACCCAGCCGATCGTGTTCCGTACCAATATGGAGGCCGGGCATGGCGGCAAATCCGGACGCTTCCGCCGCTACCGCGAGCTGGCCGAGTCGTATGCGTTCGTGCTGGATCAGCTGGGCGTGAAGTAGCTGGAGGGCCGGGATTTGGGAGTCGGGATCTGGGATTAGTTGGAGCGGATGGCCTGGGCTGGAGCTGGCTGCTCGTTGGGATGCGGTGGCTAGCCTCCCTCCATCGTCCGCTCCCCGCCTTCGCCTGTCCTTATCGGCGCGTCGCATTCGCCGCCTCGCCCTGAAGCGAGCCGGGGACCGCAGTCCGGCGTCGCTGCATATTGGGCTGCGTGTCTGACCGCAGCGAGGCTGGGCGCCTTGTCACCGCTGGCGACCAGCGCGCTGCACGCCGCCCGCTGCGGACAGCGCGCCCTCCTGCAGCGACACAATCACCGCTGCAGGGCCGACTCACCAAACTGCAGCGCTGGCCGTATCATTTGCGCATGACGCGACCGACTCGATTCCGCTGGGCCTGGTGGTTGCTGGCCTACGCCAGCCTGGCCACCGGCATCGTCGGGATCTTCGTCCCGGGGCTGCCGACGACGGTCTTCATCCTGATCTCTGCCTGGGCGGCCTCGCACGGCTCCGAACGCCTGCATAACTGGCTGCTGTCGCATCCGCGCTTCGGTCCGGCGATCGTGGAATGGCAGACCTACCGTGCGGTCAGCCGCAAGGCCAAGTGGATGGCGACGCTGACCATGACGGTCTGCGCCGCGATCATGCTGTGGTGCGTGCCGGTGTTCTGGGTCAAGTGCCTGTCGATCGGCAGCATGGCCGTGGTAGCGATCTGGCTGTGGTTGCGCCCCGAGCCGCCGCCGCGCCCCCTGCCCGGCGCGCACTGAACGCAGCGGGCCACCGAGCGCACGGCCATAACGGTGTTCTGGCTATACTTCGGCCCATGAGCATTATGTCCCGACCGTCTGTTCGTCTCGCACTGGTTGGTGCGACCTTTGTCCTGCTTGCCGCCTGCGGCAACAAGGGCCCGCTGGTGATGCCGCAGAAGCCGGTGCCGGTGGAAGCCCAGCCGGTGCCGCAGCCGGCGGATGCGTCGCAACCGCTGGACGAGTCCACGCCTGCGCCGGTGGATGGCGACACCAAGCCTGCATCCACCACCGACCAGCCCGCTAGCAGCGGCAATGAGCGCTGACGGTCGCAGCGGGCGTCTGCGTTTCACCAAAATGCATGGCGCCGGCAATGATTTCGTGGTGCTGGACCTGCGCGACGGTACGCCACCACCGGATGCCGCACTGGCAGCGCAGTTGGCCGACCGCCACTTCGGAATTGGCTGTGATCAGATCCTGACCATCGAGGCGCCGCGCAGCGAAGGCGCCGCGGCAGCCTACGGCATCTGGAATTCCGATGGCTCGGCCGCGCGCCAATGCGGCAATGGCGCACGTTGTGTCGCCGCGTGGCTGGTGCGCGACGGCACCGCCCAGGGGGAGCGCTTCATCATCGACAGTCCGGCGACCGCGCACGCGGTCGAGCGCCTCGACGGCGACCGCTACGCGGTGGCGATGGGCGTCCCGCAGTTCGAGCCCACCCAGATTCCGCTGGCCGGGTTTGCGCATGCACGCGACGAATATGCGCTGCCGGTGCACGGCGAGACCGTGCGCTTTGGTGCGGTGTCGATGGGCAACCCACACGCGGTGGTCGAAGTCGGTCGCGTCGATGCAGCGCCGGTGGAACGCGTGGGCGCGCTGCTGCAGCAAAACGCTGCGTTTCCCGATTCGGTCAATGTGGGTTTCGCGCAGGTGGTCGACCCCGTGCATGTGCGCCTGCGCGTGTTCGAGCGCGGCGTTGGCGAAACGCTGGCCTGCGGAAGTGGCGCCTGTGCGGCTGCGGCGGTGTTGATGCAGCGCGGCCGTGTCGAGCGCGATGTGCAGGTGTCCTTGCCCGGTGGCGAGTTACGCATTCGTTGGCCCGGCGACCAGGAGCAGGTGGTGATGTCCGGCCCGGCTGTGTTCGTCTTCGATGGAGAGTGGAACCGATGAGCGAGAACACGGATAAATTCGGCGCGCACGAGGTGGCCACGTGGTTGCGACGTCACCCCACCTTCCTCAAGCAGTTCCCGGATCTGGCGGTGAGCTTGCTGGTGCCGCGCGACGACGGCCCCACCGCCTCGTTGGCCACCTACCAGCTGGAAGTACTACGCGACAAGAACCGCGAACTGTCGCGCCGCCTGCACGAGCTGGGCAGCAATGCGCAGGAAAACGAGCGGCTGGCAGTACGCACCCATCAACTCACGCTTGCGTTGATGCGCCAGACCAGCGCGGCCGACACGCTCAAGGCCATGGCCGCCTCGCTGGCAGAAGATTTCAACGGCGAACTGGTGCGGCTGGTGTTGCTCAAACCCATCGATGCGCTGGATGCGGACTGGCTGCAGATCATCGCAATCGACGACGCGCGGCTGGCGCCGTTCCGCGATTGCCTCAACGATGGCGAGCCCATCTGCGGCCGCCTGCAGGCTGAAAAACACGCGCTGCTTTACGGCGCACAGGCGGGGCAGGTGCAATCCACCGCGTTGCTGCCGCTGCCGGGCATCGGCCTGATCGCAGTGGGGAGCAGCGATGCCAACCGGTTCTATCCCGGCATGGGCACGCTGTTCCTGCGCATGATGGGCGAATCGCTGAGCGTGGCGTTGCAACGCTTCGACGTGTGAGGCCGATGGCTGCGTCCATCGACGTTGGCGACGTGGGGTCGTTGGCGATGGCGCTGCTTCCGCAGCGGGGAGGGCGAGGTGGTGGCAGTCGACTATCCGGGTTGTCTGCACCTGCAGGGCGCGCGTTCGCGCGCATGTTGCAGATGACGGCAGTCACGCCGCGATATCGGAGGCGCTGACGTGTCATCGGTCGATGAGTTCCTGACGTACCTGCAGGTCGAGCGGCAAGTATCGGCGCACACGCTGGACGCGTATCGGCGCGACCTTGCTGCCCTGGTCGTCTGGGCGTCTGAGCAGAAGACAGACGATGGCGTGCAGGACGCTGCAGTGCCTGCCGAGACTGCACAGTTCGATAGCGCGCACTTGCGGCAATTCGTTGCGGCAGAACATCGGCGCGGGCTGTCGGCAAAGAGCCTGCAGCGCCGTCTGTCGGCATGCCGCAGTTATTACGCCTGGTTGCTCAAGCGTGGCCGCATTTCGGCCAGCCCGGCGGCGGCGCTGCGTGCGCCGAAGGCGCCGCGCAAGTTGCCGCAGGTGCTGGACGCCGACGAAGCAGTGCGTCTGGTGGAAGTACCGACCGATGCGCCACTAGGCCTGCGCGATCGTGCGCTGCTGGAAGTGTTCTACTCGTCCGGGCTGCGCCTGAGCGAGTTATGCGCATTACGCTGGCGCGACCTGGACCTGGACAGCGGCCTGGTGATGGTGCTCGGCAAAGGCAGCAAGCAGCGTCTGGTGCCGGTGGGCTCGCACGCGATCGCCGCCTTGCGCGAATGGCGGCGCGACAGTGGTGCAAGCGCCGACAGCCACGTCTTCCCTGGCCGTGCCGGCGGTGCGATTTCGCAACGTGCGGTGCAGATCCGCATCAAGCAACTTGCCGTGCGTCAGGGCATGTTCAAGGACGTGCATCCGCATATGCTGCGCCACAGTTTCGCCAGCCATATCCTGGAATCGTCCGGCGATCTGCGCGGCGTGCAGGAGTTGCTGGGCCATTCGGACATCGCCACCACCCAGATCTACACGCATCTGGATTTCCAACACTTGGCCAAGGTCTACGATGCTGCGCATCCGCGTGCCAGGCGCAAGAAAGCTGCAGAGTGAGCGCTAAGCTGTAAGCAGCCGGCAGCCGGCGTCATCGACTCCTGCGGTTCACTGCCGCAGGTCGGTCTGCATGTCGCGTGCAAACGTGTTGCCGTCTCGCAAGTGAGCGCTGCCACACCAGCCTGCGGCGACTGGTCGCAGCGTGCTTGAACCCGGCAGGGGCGTCCCCACCTCCTTGGAAACCCCCGGAGGATCCATGGACCCTAGCCAGAACCCCAACATCGTTCACGCCACCACCATCATTTCGGTTCGACGTGGTGGGCATGTCGCCGTCGCCGGCGATGGCCAGGTCACCCTTGGCCATACGGTCATGAAGGGCAATGCACGCAAGGTGCGTCGGCTCGGGCGCGAGGGTCAGGTGCTGGCCGGTTTCGCCGGTGCGGCAGCCGATGCGTTCACCTTGTTCGAATTGTTCGAAGCCAAGCTCGACAAGCATGGCCAACTGACGCGCGCTGCAGTGGAACTGGCCAAGGATTGGCGCACCGAGCGCCGGCTGGGCAAGCTCGAAGCGCTGCTGGCTGTGGCCGATAAAGAAACCTCGCTGATCATCAGCGGCACCGGCGATGTGATCGAACCGGAAGACGGCATCATCGCCATCGGCTCGGGTGGCTCGTACGCCTTGTCGGCTGCGCGCGCGCTGCTGGCGCACACGCAACTGGATGCCAAGACCATTGCCGCCGAAGCGATCAATATCGCCGGCGATATCTGCATCTATACCAATCGCAACGTGGTGGTCGAAGAGCTGTGAATCGGGAGTGGGGAATCGGGAATCGCAACAGCGGTTTCGTCCCCACTTCGACGCCATAGGCTCTTGATGTTTGCTTTTGCGATTCCCCTTTCCCAATTCTCGATTCCCTAATGCCTAATATCGATACCGCCACCATGACTCCGCGCGAAATCGTGCAGGAGCTCGACCGTCATATCGTTGGTCAGCACGACGCCAAGCGCGCGGTTGCCATCGCGCTGCGTAACCGCTGGCGCCGCATGCAGTTGCCGGAAGAACTGCGCAACGAAGTGATGCCCAAGAACATCCTGATGATCGGCCCTACCGGTGTGGGCAAGACCGAGATCGCACGGCGCCTGGCGACACTGGCCAACGCGCCGTTCGTCAAGGTCGAAGCCACGCGCTTCACCGAAGTGGGGTATGTGGGCAAGGATGTGGAGCAGATCATCCGCGACCTGGCCGATACCGCCGTCAAGCTGTATCGCGAGCAGGCCAAGGTGCGCGTGCGCAACCAGGCCGAAGAGCGTGCCGAAGACCGCATCCTGGACGCATTGCTGCCACGTCGCGCGACCGGTATCGGGTTTGATCCGGAAGCGGCGCGCAACGAGCCCTCCTCGCAAGATAACGACACCCGCATCAAGTTCCGTCGCATGCTGCGCAACGGCGAGCTGGACGAGCGCGAGATCGAACTGGAAGTGGCGGTGAACGCCAGCATGGACATCATGACCCCGCCGGGCATGGAAGAAATGGGCCAGCAACTGCGCCAGATGTTTTCCAATCTGGGCAGCGGCAAATCCCAGAAGCGCAAGCTCACCATCAAGGCAGCGCGCCCGCTGTTGATCGAAGAAGAAGCGGGCAAATTGGTCAACGAAGACGATGTGCGCACCGCGGCCATCGAAGCGTGCGAGCAGCACGGCATCGTGTTCATCGATGAGATCGACAAGGTGGCCAAGCGCGGCGAAGCCGGCTCCAGCGGTGGCGATGTCAGTCGCGAAGGCGTGCAGCGCGATCTGTTGCCGCTGGTGGAAGGCTCCAACGTGTCCACCAAGTACGGCACGGTCAAGACCGACCACATCCTGTTCATTGCATCAGGCGCGTTTCACCTGGCCAAGCCCAGCGATCTGATCCCGGAGCTGCAGGGCCGCTTCCCGATCCGCGTGGAACTGACTGCGCTGACCAAGGCCGATTTCGTCCGCATCCTCACCGAGCCCAAGGCCGCCTTGATCAAGCAGTACGAAGCCCTGTTGCAAACCGAAGGTGTGGCGTTGACGTTTGCGTCCGATGCGGTGGATCGGCTTGCCGAGATTGCCGCGCAGGTCAACGAGCGCCAGGAGAATATCGGCGCCCGTCGCCTGCACACCGTGTTGGAGCGTTTGCTCGATGTGTTGAGCTACGAAGCGCCCGATCGCGATGGGCAGAGCGTGACCGTGGACGCCGCCTATGTGGATGCGCAGCTGGGTGAGCTGGTACAGGATCCGGACCTGAGCCGCTACATCCTCTGACGACGTTGCACGGCAACCTGCGCGTGGGATGGAACAGACCCGCCAATGGTTGGTCTTTTTGTTTGCAGCATGCGCGACGGACGAGGCGGGCTTTGGCAATGATCGGCATTGTGGTATCGGGCGACGCAACGCCCGCTGCGCAGCGGCATTGCCCGCGGCCTGTGATGGTGCGGCAATGCCATGGTGCTTTAGCTGACCTCAGTCCTCGCCAATATCTTCGTTCCACACATCCGGGTTGGCGGAAATATAGCCGCCGAGCAGATCGATGCATTCCTGGCTCTGCAGATCGATCACGTTGACGCCGTGCTCGCGCAACCATGCGATGCCGCCCTGGAACGTGACCGATTCGCCGACCACCACGGTGCCGATGTTGAACTGGCGCACCAGCCCGCTGCAGTACCAGCACGGCGCCAGCGTGGTGACCATGATGGTGTCCTTGTAGCGGCGCTGGCGGCCGGCCTTGCGAAACGCGTCGGTCTCCCCGTGTACCGAGGGATCGTTTTCCTGCACGCGGCGATTATGGCCGCAGCCAAGCAGGCGCCCGTCGTTGTGATACAGCGCCGCGCCGATCGGGATGCCGCCTTCGGCCAGGCCCTGGCGGGCCTCGGCAATGGCGGTGTCCAGCAACGCGCGGTAATCGGGAGTGGTGATCATGCGAACTCCAAAGGGGCCGCGCCGGCAGGGCGCAGCATGTCGAGATGGGGAATGCCGTCTTCCAGGTATGGTGCGGAAGCAGGTGCAAATCCGTGCGCCGCGTAGAACGATTGCAGGTGCGCCTGCGCACCGAGCTGGATCGCGCAACCCGGCCACTGCGCGTGCACCAACCCGATGCCTTCGCGCAACAGCGCATGCGCCAGTCCAGTGCCACGAAATGCAGCAGCGACGATCACACGGCCGATGCTCGGTTCGGAATAACTCAAGCCTGGGGGCAGCACGCGCAGGTAAGCCGCCAACGCAGCGTCATTGGCGGTACCCAGCACATGCAGCACGGCGGGATCGGTATCTTTGCCATCCAGTTCGGGATAGGCGCATTGCTGCTCCACCACAAACACATCCGTGCGCAGCCGCAGCAGCGCATACAGCTGCATGGCGCTCAGTTGCGCAAACCGCAGATGTTGCCAGCGCAGGGAAGGAAGAGGCTTGGTGGGCATCACTGCATGATAGCGGCTGTGCCGCGGTTGAGCTGCGACGTCATGCCTATGGGGACTGGCCGACCTGCCTGCGTGCGACGGCATTGCTGCCCACGCTCGGGGGCAGGTTGTGCCTAGTCGACCGCGCTGTCGGTATCGACGGCCACCACCACCGACATGCCCGGCCGCAGCCGCGGCGCCAGCGGCTGGTCCGGATCGACGCTGATGCGCAGCGGAATGCGCTGGGCAATCTTGACGAAGTTGCCGGTGGCGTTATCGGCCGGCAGCACGCTGAATTCGGAGCCGGCAGCCGGCGAAATGTCCTGCACGCGGCCATGCAGACGCGCATTGTCCAGTGCATCCACGGTGAAGCTGGCGCGCTGGCCGATCCGGATCCGGGCCATCTGGGTTTCCTTGAAATTGGCCACGATCCACAGCGTGTCCGGCACCAGCGACATCAGCTGCGTGCCGTTGGTGACGTAGGCGCCCTGGCGCACGCCAAGCTGACCGAGCTGGCCATCGCGCGGGGCCAGGATGCGCGTGTTGTCCAGGTTGATCCGTGCCAGCTGCACGGCGGCCTGCGCGTTGGCAACCGCGGCTTCCAACGCGGCGCGGTTGACGGTCACGCCGCGCGCGTTTTCTTCGGCGGCCTGCACTGCGGCACGTGCCTGCGCCACGCCGGCCTCGGCCTGCGCGCGCGCGGCGAATGCGGTGTCGCGGTCCTGTTCGGAGACCAGTTGCTGGCTGGCCAGCTGCTGCGTCCGTGCATAGGCCGAACGGGTGCGGTCGCGTTGTGCCTGGTTGCTGCTCAGCGCCGCGCGTTGCTCGGCAATCGTCGCTTCGGCGCTATGCCGTTGTTGATCCCAGTTGGCGAGGTTGGCCTGCGCGGTCTGCACTTGCGCCTTGGCCTGTTCGAGTTGCTGGGCATAGATGCGGTCGTCGATGCGTGCCAGCAGCTGGCCGCGCTTGACGTGCGCAAAGTCCTGCACCGGCACCTGCGTGACATAGCCGCTCACCTGCGGCGCAATCACGGTGATCTGACCGTGCACCATCGCATTTTCGGTGCGTTCGATCGCACTGACGAACGGCGGCAACCGCCAGGCATACAGCACCAGCGCCACGCCGATCAGGGCGAGCCCGCCGAAGCCGATGACCCCGGCGAGACGGCGACGCCGACGACGTTGCCGGTCGGCAGGCGGGGAGGAATCTGCTGGTGTATTCATGGGCGCGCAGTGGGAGCAGGAGGGGAGGGCGATACCGAGGGCCGCAGATAGCGGCGCCACACCAGCACGGACAGGATCCACACGCCGGTGGCGATGGCGATGCAGCCGATCAACAGGAACACGTCGTTGTACGCCAGCACATTGGCCTCGCGCGTGGCGACGGTGCCCAGCGTGCGCACGCCTTGGGCCTGACGCAGTGCCGGGTCGCCGATGCTGCGGCCATACAGGCTTGCATAGGCCTGCACGCGCGCGGCCACCTGCGGGTCGGTCAGCACCAGATGTTCAACCAACTGGCTGGAATGGTATTTCTCGCGCACCACCTGCACGGTGCCGAGCAGGGCGCTGCCGAGCAGGCCGCCCATGTTTTGCGCCATGCCGAACAGCACGATGAAACTGATCAGGTTGCCCGGCTGCGCGATCACCCGGCCGATGCCGGCCACCATCGCCGGGCCGATGAAGAACGTGCTGCCGAAGGCGAGCAGGAACTGGCTCGCATACATCTGCTCGGGGCGGGTGAGGCTGGTGGCATCGGCATCCATGAAGCAGCCGGTACAGATGGCCGCCACCGCGATGATCAGATGTTCGGCAACCCGCGCCGGGTTGATCAGCCACGCGCTGGCCGCCACGCCGACCACTGCGCCCAGCAGCATCAGCGCGAACAGGGTCTGCAGTTGCGTATTGGCCAGGCCCAGCGTCTGGAAGAAGCCGATGGCGCCGGTGCTTTGTTCGGACAGCACCAGCCGGATCAACAGAATCGCCAGCCCCAGCCGCAACATGTCCGCACTGGCCAGCCAGCGCGTGTTGATCATCGGATTGCGGCGGTTGTGTTCGATCCAGGCCGCCGTGCACAGCAGCACGATGGATGCGGCCAGCACCACGCCCAGCCACGGCGTACTGGTCCACCACAGCAGGCGCCCGAGTGAGAGCACCGCGGCCAGGCCGGCGGCGCCGGTGGCGAACAGACTGAAGGTGAGGAAATCCAGCGGCTCGAACACGCGATACCGGTCGCTCGGCGGTAACTTGAGCGCCAGCACGCAGGCCAGCGCGAACACCGCCAGCCCGCACTCGAACAAGTACAGGCCTTGCCACTCGCCAAATTCCAGCAGGTCGGTGGAAAACACCCGCGCCAGCGGCAACGCCAGTTGGGTCATGCCCAGGCCCAGCACCACGGCCTTGAGCCGGTATTTCGTTGGAAATGCCTGGATCACGTAGTACAGGCCCAGCGAGCTGAGCGCGGCGCCCACCAAGCCATGCGCGGCGCGCACGGTGATCGCCGAGCTCAGGCTGTGCACGAACAGATGCGCGAAGGCGATGAGCGCGTACAGCGTCAGGAAGATTTCGGTGAACCGGCGCAGCCCGAACTGCTGGCGAAACTTCACCAGCAGCAGGTTCGCCGACATGTTGGTCATCACGTAGGCGGCCGGCAGCCAGGCCATTTCGGTGGCGTAGGCGCCCAAGGTGCCTTGCAGATAGGTCAGGTTGGCGGTGACCAGGGCATTGCTCAGCCCGCCGGTGAGCGCCACCACCACGCCCACCAGGCCGTACTGGATCCGCCGCCGGGTAGGGTGCAGCGGGGTGGAGGCCGACCCCGGCAGGGTGGGCCGCTCATGGGGCTGCCAGTCGCGCTGGACGTACTTGTCGCGCACTGAATGCTCGCAGGGCTGGTCGCAGGTGAAAGCGCGATTGTGGTCCGGTTGCGGTCATGGTGGCGTCAGCGGTGCGATAATCCGCCCATGAGCGAATCCCCCTATACCTCCGGTACTACCCATTTCGGCTTTCGCGATGTCGCTGCCAAGGACAAGCAGAAGCTGGTCGGTGAAGTGTTCACCTCGGTCGCGCGCAATTACGACCTGATGAACGATCTGATGAGCCTGGGCGTGCATCGCGCATGGAAACGCTACTTCGTGGCGACCGCGCAGGTGAAGCCAGGCGACCGCGTGCTGGACCTGGCCGGCGGCACCGGCGACATCGCCGTGCTGCTCAAGGAGCGGGTGGGCAACGAAGGGGCCGTGGTGCTGGGCGACATCAATGCCGGCATGCTGTCGGTGGGCCGCGACCGGCTGACCAACCGCGGCTTGGTGTCCGGTTTCGACTACGTGCAATGCAACGCCGAAGCGCTGCCGTTCCCGGACCAGAGTTTCGATCTGGTGACCATTTCCTTCGGCCTGCGCAACGTCACCGACAAGGACGCCGCCTTGCGCGAGATGTACCGCGTGCTGAAGGTGGGCGGACAGGCGCGCGTGCTGGAATTTTCCGAAGTCACCGCCGACTGGTTCAAGCCGATCTACGACTTCCACTCGTTCAAGATCCTGCCCAGGCTGGGCCAGCTGTTCGCGCGCGATGCCGATAGCTACCAGTACCTGGCCGAAAGCATCCGCAAGCATCCGCCACAGGAATCGCTCAAGGGCATGATGGGCGAGGCCGGGTTTGCGCGTTGCCACTTCAAGAACCTCACCGGCGGCATCGTGGCGATCCACTCCGGCTACAAGATCTAAGCAGGGCGGTTGAGCCGGCTGGCGTCGGCGCGCTTAGCGTGCGCTGGCGCTCGCCCACCGCGTGCACGGGATCGCTTGTTGAGGCGAACCGGTGCCGCACATGGGTACAACCAGCGAAGTCTGAGACTTCCGTCGCGTTGGCTCCACACGCTCTCGGCGACACTAAGCGCTCTTTTGCCGGAGTGTTGGATGCGCTTGTACGCCGGGCTCTCGCGCGTGTTTCCCCGCTCCTTCAGCGCCAAACTGCTGGCGGTGACCTTCCTGGGCATCCATCTGCCGTTGCTGTTGTTGATCGCCTGGTTGGCATCGCAGAGCGAACTGGACGGGCGCCCGCTGTGGTCGGTGGTGATCGTGGCATTGCTGGCCACGCTGGCCGGCACCGCGCTGACCCTGGTTGCGCTGTATCGGCTGCTGGCGCCGCTGCGCATCGCCGCCGATGCGCTGGATTCGTATTACGCCGATCAGCGCCTGCCCACGCTTCCGGAACAGGGCGACGACGAATTGGGCCGGCTGTTGCGCGGCATCAACCGCAGCCTGCGTGGCATCGATGCCGGCATGCGCGATCTCAAGAAACACGCCTTGTTCGACCCGCTGACCGAGGCGCTGAACCGGCGCGGTTGCGAACAGGCGATGCGCGATTCGGTGATCGCCTCGCAACGCGAAGGCTGGCCGTTCGTGCTGTTCGTGCTGGACATGGACAACCTCAAACAGATCAACGACCGCTTCGGCCATCTGGCTGGCGACCGCGTGCTGGTGCGCCTGGTGGACTCGGCCTACGGCTGGTTGGGCGCGCAGGACTGGGTCGGGCGTTGGGGCGGCGACGAATTCCTGATCGGCATCCATGCAAGCGAAGACGATGCCACGCTCAAGCTCAACCAATGGCTCTCGATGCTCGAGCGCGAGGATGCCGGCGATGCGCCGCTGCATGTGAGCGCCGGCAGTGCGGTGTGCGAACAAGGGCTGGATGCCACCGAACTGTATCGCCGCGCCGATGCGGCGATGTATCGCGCCAAGTTCTCCGGTGGCCGGCGTCTGGTGCGCGACGGGCACGACGCTCCGCGCGGCCATCCGGTGATCTGACCTGGGCAAGCCGGCTGCGATACTGAGTGGCAGGTCATCGCTTATGGCCGCCGATGGCACGGGCAGGCTGCGGCGCAGGGCGCTAAAATGCCCAATTCTCCTTGCTGCGGTGCCGTCGATGCGCTTCCCGTTCCTGTCGCTGTCCCTGGCCGTGTCCATCGCGCTGGCCGGCTGTTCCAATGACTCCACGCCGTCGGTATCCCCCACCGCGCCGGCCGCCACTGCCAAGGCTCCCGTGAAAGCAGACGCCCGCAACCACGACGAAAGTTCCTACGCCCAGCCGCAGTTGGTGGTCATCAAGGACCTGGCGCTGGACCTGAAGCTGGATTTCGATGCCAAGCAGATCGGCGGCACTGCCACCTACACGCTGGAGTGGAAGGACAAAGCCGCCAAGCAACTGGTGCTGGATACGCGCGAGTTGAGCATTGCGCAGGTACAGGCAGACGATGGCAAGGGCGGCCTGTCGCCGCTGCAGTTCGCCCTGGCGCCGGCCGACAAGACCTTCGGTAGCAAACTCACCATCGAAGCGCCGAATCAGCCGGGCAAGGTGGTGATCACCTATCACACCGCGCCGACGGCCTCGGGTCTGCAGTGGCTGGAGCCGTCGATGACCGAAGGCAAGCAGCTGCCTTTCATGTTCAGCCAGTCGCAGGCGATTCACGCGCGCAGCTGGGTGCCGCTGCAGGACACCCCGAGCGTGCGCTTCACCTATAGCGCACATGTCACCTCGCGCCCGGACGTGATGGTGCTGATGAGCGCCGACAACGACCCCAAGGCGGCACGCGACGGCGATTACAGCTTCACGATGCCCGAGCCGATTCCGTCCTACCTGCTGGCGATCGCCGCCGGCGATGTGGTGTTCAAGCCGATTTCCGCGCGCTCGGGCGTGTGGGCCGAGCCGGCCATGGCCGACAAGGCCGCCAAGGAATTCGAAGACACCGAAAAGATGATCGGTGCGGCCGAAAAACTTTACGGTCCGTATCGCTGGGGCCGTTACGACATGCTGGTGCTGCCGCCGTCGTTCCCGTTCGGTGGCATGGAAAATCCGCGCCTGACCTTCGCCACGCCCACCGTGATCGTCGGCGACAAGTCGCTGGTCTCTTTGGTGGCGCACGAACTGGCGCATAGCTGGTCGGGCAACCTGGTGACCAATGCCAGCTGGAAGGACATCTGGCTCAACGAAGGGTTCACCACCTACGTGCAGGGCCGCATCACCGAGGCGCTGTACGGCACCGAGATGGCCGAGATGGAGCGCGAGATCGACCAGGGCGATCTGCTGGCCGAAGTGAAGGACATGCCGCCGGCCGACCAGGTGCTGGAGTTGCCGCCGCTGGCCCAGCGCGACCCCGACGAGGCCTTGAGCCAGGTCGCCTACGTCAAGGGCGCGTGGTTCCTGCAGTTCCTGGAGCAGCGCTTCGGCCGCGAGGTATTCGACCCGTTCCTGCGCGGCTGGTTCGACGATCACGCCTTCCAGAGCGCCACCACCGACCAGTTCGTCGATTACCTGAAGAAGAACCTGCTGGACAAGCATCCCAACACGGTGAGCGCGGCCGACGTGGATGCGTGGCTGAAGCAGCCGGGCATTCCGGCATTTGCGGCCAAGGCGCGCTCGCGCAGCTTCTCGATCGTGGATACCGCACGCATCGCCTGGAGCGGCAGCGGCACCTTGCCGAACAAGCAGGTCACCAGCGAGTGGGGCACGCAGGAATGGGTGCACTTCCTCAGCGGCATGGGCGCCACGCTCAAGCCCGAGCAGCTCAAGCAGCTGGACGAGGCGTACCACTTCACCGGCACGCCGAATGGCGAGATCGCGATGCGCTGGTATCCGCTGGCCATTCGCAGCGGCTACACCGACGCGCGCGCTGCCGCGGGCGAGTTCATCGAACGCGTCGGCCGCCGCAAGCTGGTGCTGCCGATCTACGCCGAATTGTTGAAGACCCCGGATGGCATCGCGTTCGCCGAACAGGCCTTCGAAAAGGCCAAGCCCAGCTATCACCCGATCACCACCGCATCGGTGGCCGAGATGATCGCCAAGGCGAAAGCGGCACCGCCGGCGCAGCCGTAGTGGCAGCGGAGGGCGTTGCAGCGCTCTCCCGCCACCTCCATCGCTGCCGTAGGAGCGCACCCGGGCGCGAGGTGGCGTTACCGGGAATGCTCCATCGCGCCCGGGTGCGCTCCTACGGTCTACGGGTTTGATCGCGGGCAGGCTGGTATCGTTGACGTTGAATTCGCCCCGGAGTCGACGATGAAGTATCTGCTGAGCGCGGCCTTGTGCGTCGCCGCCTTGAGTGCCTGCACCGACCGCGAGGCGCAACGTCAGGCGCAGGCCACCGCGCAGGCGCAGGCCAAGGAAACCCAGGCCGAGGCGCTCGCCAAGCAATACGACGAAGCGGTGAAAGCGCAGAACTGGGACATGGCGCGTGCGCATGGTGCGGCCTTGATCGAAGGTTATGCGGGCACTGCGGCCGCCACGCGCATCGAGCCAGGCTATGCCGATATCAAGGCCAAGGGCGAGCAGGCGCGCGAGCTGCGCCGCATGCAGGCGCTGTGGCAATACTCGCAGGTGCCGGCCAAGGGCGGTACGTAGCGCTCGGCGATGATCGACGCCAAGCAACGTGTGGATGTGGATGGCAGCGGACCCAAGCCGGTCAGCCTGGTGTTTCGCGATCATCCGCAGTGGAAGCGCCACAGCTACCTCGTGCTCAAGGCCGGCGATTTCAACTGCTACGGTGGCTGCAAGGTGCAGGTGACGGCCGATGGCGGCGCACCGCGTGCCCTGGCGGCGCACCGCCCGGATACCGACGAAGCCATTGCCATGTTCATCGACGATGACAAAGCGTTGTGGAAGCTCGTACGCAACGCCAAGCGCATCGGCATTACCTTCCCGGTCAAGGCCGGCGGTACGCGCACCGCAGAGTTCGAGGTCGGCGGCCTGGACACCACGCAGATGCCCGGGTGGAAGTAGGCGAGTCCGCGATGAGTGCTGGCGTACACCGATCTGTTTGCGAGTTGGTGCAGCACTGCCGCGCTTGATCGATAGTGCAGCACCCCGGTGTGATGGCGCTGCAGCGCACCGGCATTCAGCGCTCGGGATGGTCAGCAGACCTGGCGCGCATTCGTTCGGATGAAGGGGCGCGCGCGTTGGCGTGTCCGCGCAGGGACATGTCGAGCGAGCGCCACCCGCACCTGGTTGGCAATGCGCGCAAACGCCTGGTTGACCGCCTTGGGCGAGGTCGCCGATTGCGCACTGCAGGTTGGCCGCGCCGCCGCCTGCCGCACCGAATCGATCACTTTGATGTCTTTGCAAGGATGGACAACATGACAAGCGCCGCTCTCTCTCCCACGTTGTCCGACTATCGCCATTGGGTCTTCGACATGGACGGCACGCTGACCGAAGCTGCGCACGATTTCGCCTTGATCCGCCGCGTCCTGGACATTCCGCCAACGGCGGACATCCTGCATCACCTGGCAGCGTTACCGGCCGACGAAGCGGCGGCCAAGCATGCCTGGTTGCTCGAACACGAGCGTGCGCTCGCCCAAGGCGCACGCGCCGCGCCGGGCGCAGTGGCGCTGGTGCGCGCGCTGCATGCCGCCGGTTGCCGGCTTGGCATGCTCACCCGCAACGCGCGCGAGCTGGCAAAGATCACGTTGCAGGCGATCGGTCTGGACGATGCATTCGCCTGGGACGACATCGTTGGCCGCGACGAGGCTGCCCCAAAACCTGCGCCCGACGGGCTGCATTATTTCGCGCGGCGCTGGTCGGTGCAGGGCAGCGCGCTGGTCATGGTCGGCGATCACCACAATGACCTGGCCTGCGGCCGCGCCGTCGGTGCGTGCACTGTCCTGGTCAATACACCCGGCGACCCCTGGCCCGGTTTCGCCGACTGGCGCCTGCACGATTGCACGCAGTTGCTCGCGCAATGGGAGAGCTAGGGTGGCGCGTTGTGTCTGTGCAACGGGGGTAACGTGCACCCGAGCAGGCATGGGAACTGTTGACTAGCCGCCGACGTCATGACGCGTCGTGGACGGCGCACCTGTCTATTGGCCGTACCCGTCTCCGCATTCGCCTTTCTGACGCCTTCGCCCAGCGGGGGAGAAGACCGGCATGCCTGGCGACATCGCGCAGTGCTGCTTGCCATAGCGCATTGCCCTGCATCAGCGGCGCAGCGATCTGAGTTCAGGACACGCTCGGCGTTGCTGGGATGTCACTGGACCGTCTGCACCACCTGTGTCACAGCACGTGCTGCGCAAACTGTGCCAAAACCGTGACAGCGCGAGATGCCCAGCGCGCCGTCATCACCCCCGGCCCTCGCTGACTCGACGTGGTGCGGCGCACCAGTGTGCTGGCATGCCGTTTGCTCAGGTCTCTCCCGACGTTTCCTACGTCCGCATCGCCACGGCGGTGATAGCGCCTGCGCTGCGGGATGTTTCAACCGACTGGTTGTTCAAACGAGAGGGGTAGACGCACATGCACCAATCTTCCTGTCGCAGCGTACGCAGCGCCGCGCTGCTCATGCTTGCGCTGAGCGCCGTTCTGTCTGGCTGCAAGAAAGACACACCCACCGAAACTGCGGCGCCGGCAACGGCTGCAACACCTGCCGCTGCGCCCGCCGCTGCACCCGCCGCCGCGGCCGTGGTCGACACCGATAGCGAGTTCACCGCCAATGCCAGCAATGCGGACAACTGGGGTGGCGTGGGGCGCGACTTCGCACTCACCCGGCATAGCCCGCTGGCCGAGATCAATCGCGACAACGTCAAGAATCTGAAGATGTCGTGGGAGATGAAAACCGACGCCACGCGCGGCCACGAAGGCCAGCCGCTGGTGATCGGCAGCATCATGTACATGGTCAGCGCGTATCCGAACAA
This sequence comes from Xanthomonas sp. DAR33341, assembly GCF_003992815.1. NCBI lineage: Bacteria > Pseudomonadati > Pseudomonadota > Gammaproteobacteria > Lysobacterales > Lysobacteraceae > Xanthomonas > Xanthomonas sp. DAR33341. The sequence goes on from NZ_QEYV01000034.1 coordinate 113,977, forward strand.
CGTGTTCGCCATCGATCTTGCGGCGCAGGACGACGGCGGCAAGGTGTTGTGGAAATACACCCCGCAACAGGACGAACGGTCGGTGGCGGTGGCGTGCTGCGATACGGTCAATCGCGGCGCCTCGTATGCCGACGGCAAGCTGGTCTTCGGCAGCCTCAGCGGCGATGTGATCGCGCTCGATGCCAAGACCGGCAAGGAAGTGTGGAAGCAAAAACTTGCGCACCCGGACAAGGGCGAAACCATCACCATGGCGCCGATCATCGCCGACGGCAAGGTGGTTGCCGGCATCAGCGGCAACGAGTTCGGCGTGCTCGGTCGCGTGGCCGCCTACAACCTTGCCGATGGCAAGCAGGCATGGTCCTGCGATGCGGCCGGTACCGACAAGGCGATCTGCCTGGGCCCGGATTTCAACAAGGCCAATCCGCAGCATGGCCAGCTCGGCGACCTGGGCGTCAAGACCTTTCCCAACGACGAATGGAAGCGCGGCGGTGGTGCAGCGTGGGGCTGGTATAGCTACGACCCGAAGTTGAAGCTGGTGTACTACGGCACCGGCAATCCCGGCCTGTGGAGCCCGTCGTACCGTTGCGGCAAGACCTCGCAGGAGGAATGCAACAACGGCGAGCATGACAACAAGTGGTCGATGACCTTGTTCGCGCGCAAGATCGATACCGGCGAGGCGGTATGGGGCTACCAGAAGACCCCGTTCGACCAGTGGGATTACGACGGCATCAACGAGCCGATCCTGGTCGACCTGAGCATCGATGGCAAGCAGGTTCCGTCGGTGGTGCAGTTCGACCGCAACGGGTTTGCCTACGTACTCGATCGGCGCGATGGCACGCTGCTGCGCGCGCACAAGTTCGTGCCGGCCAACTGGGCCGAACGCATCGACATGAAGACCGGTCGCCCGGTGAAGATGGCCGCGCATTCGCCGCTGGAACGCGGCAAGAAGGTGCAGGCGTTCCCCTCGGCGATGGGCGGCAAGGACCAGCAGCCGTGCTCGGTGGATCCGGCCAATGCGGCGGTGTTCTTCTGCGGCACCAATAACTGGCACATGGAGCTGGAACCGCAGGAGCGCGGCAACACCATGATGGGTCTGCCGTACGTGTTCGCCAACGTGATGATGAAGCCGAATGAGCCGGGCGCGCTGGGCATCGTCAAGGCGTTCGATGTGGTGGAAGGCAAGTCCAAGTGGGAGATCAAGGAGAAGTATCCGGTGTGGAGCGGCACCCTGGTCACCGACGGCGGGCTGGTGTTCTACGGCACGCTGGATGGGTGGTTCCGCGCGGTGGACAAGGACACCGGCAAGAAGTTGTGGGAGACCAAGTTGCCGTCCGGCATCATCGGTAACCCCATCGCCTACAAGGCCAACGGCCATCAGTACGTGGCGGTGTTCTCCGGTATCGGCGGGTGGATCGGCTTGCCGGTCACTGCAGGCCTGGATCCGTCCGATCCGTATGGCGCACTGGGTGCGGCGGGGCTGGCGTTCGGTGCGGGCTTCGACAAGATCCCGCTCGGCGGCATGGTCCACAGCTTCCGTATCGATGGCGCCGGCAAGACCGTGACTGCCACTGCCACTGCCACTGCCACTGCCACTGCCACTGCCACCGCAGGCGGCGGCACCGCCAATGCAGCAGCGAAGACGGCACGATGACCTGCACGCAAGGCGTTGGGCGCGCACCTCGGCAGCTTGCTGCCGGGGTGCGCGGCATCACCCGGCACCTGCAGCAGGTGCTGGTGCTGTGCAGCCTCGGACTCGTCGCCGCAGGCTGCACACGCGAGCCGTCCTCACCGACGGCTCGCGCTTCTCATTCCGCTGCGGCGTCCGCTGCGGCGCCTGCATCCACCGCTGCGCCGGCAACCACGCCTTCCGCGGCATCCGCGCCGCCACCTACGCCAGATCCGCACGTCCTGCGCGTGTGCGCAGACCCGGGCAACATGCCGTTGTCCAACAAGGCCGGCGAAGGCTTCCAGAACAAGATCGCGCAGGTGGTTGCCGATGCCATGGGCCGGCGCCTGGAATACGAGTGGCGCACCTATTACCAGCGCGGCCTGGCGCGTAGCACCATCAATGCGGGCCGCTGCGATGTACTGATGGACCTCAACAGCGATTTCGAGCAGGGGCTGACCACGCGCCCGGTCTATCGCTCGGCGTATGTGCTGGTCACACGTCAAGGCTTGTCGTTGAGGCCGACCTCGCTGGACGACCCGGCGTTGAAAAAGCTGCGCCTGGGCGTGTTCCAGAGCTCGCCTGCGCGTCAGGCGCTGTACGAGCACGGCATCAGCGGTGAGGTGCAATACCTGTTCTACGACTCGGCCACCGCACCGGAAGAACACCCCGGCAAGCTGGTCGAACGGGTCGCCGCCAACACGCTGGATGCGGCCGAATCCTGGGGCCCGGTCGCCGGGTATTACGCGCAGCGCAGCGGCCTGGGTCTGGTGCCCTTGAACACCATCGACGATGCGGTACTGGAGTATTCGATGGCCTGGGCGGTGTCGCGCAAGAATGCCGACCTGCGTGATGCATTGAACACGGCGTTGCAGCAAAGCGCGGCCAAGATCGCGGAAATCCTGCGCAGGTATCACGTGCCGCTGGTGCGCTGTCGTGACTGCGTGGTAGCCGGCGAGCTGGCATCGCATGGGCCGTATGTCACGCCCACACCGGCATCCACTGCGCCCAGCCCGGCGGCCTCATCGCAGGAGCTGGCGCAGCTGCAATTACGCATCGCCGACGGTGCCGACCCGAATCAGGAACTGGCGCATGCGCTGGATGCCGGCGATGCCGTGCGTGCGGCATGGCTGCTACGCCATGGCGCCGATGCCAATCACCCCAACCTGCTGGGCGAGCCGCCGCTGCACCAGGCCATCCGCAACCAGCAGCCGGATCTGGTCGGCCTGCTGCTGGATGCCGGCGCACGCCTGGACGCCCGCGACGCCAGCGGCTGGACCGCGCTGATGAAGGCGGCCTGGGCCAACGATGCGGACAGCGTCAGCAGGCTGCTGGCCAAGCGCGCGCCGGTGGATACCGTGTCCAGCGATGGCTGGAGCGCACTGGATCTTGCGGTGTCGTATGCCGATGTCGCGGTGGTGCAGGCGTTGCTGGACAAGGGCGCGAATGTGCGGCGCGCCAATCCCACCGGATTCACCCCGGTGATGTTTGCCGTGGCGCGCGACGACCCGGCCATTCTCGATGCCGTGCTCGCACGCGGCGCCGAGGTCGGTCACGCCAATCAGGCTGGTGTCACCGCGCTGATGCTGGCCGCAGCGGCCGGACGCGAGGCGGTCGCCAAACGGTTGCTGGTTGCGGGCGCCGACCCGTCTGTACGTAACCGCGACGGCAAGACCGCCGCAGATCTGGCGCAGGCACGTGGCGACACCCCACTGGCCACGCTGCTCACCAAGGCCAGGCGCCCAGCGCGCGAATGACTGCGTCACCCGCCGCGTGCACGGGGTGCGCGGTGTTCCCTCCGATCAGAAAGGTTCGTTCATGCGCACGTCCACCAAGGGTTGTTTCGATCGTCTTGTCCGCGCACCGCTGTGCGCGTTGATGTTCAGCGTCGTGCTGGCGGCATGCGGCAAGGAGGCACCGCCGGCATCGGCCGCCGATGCACCGCCCCCGCCACCGGCGGCCGCCAGCGCACCGGCGCCTGCGCCAGCCGCCGGCAGCGCAGCGCCTGCGGCCGCAACTGCAGCTGCACCCGCAGCAATGCCCAACCCCGCAGCGGGGCCAGCCCCGGATCCGGCAACGCCGGCCGCGCCACCTGCCACGATCGTGCCGATTCCCAAGGGACCCGAGGTCAAGGTCACGCCCGAGCTGGTCGCCGAAGGCAAGAAGATCTATTTTTCGGCCGGCTGCAATGCCTGTCACGGCGGTACCGGTGGCGGTGGCATGTGCCCGCCGTTGACCAACGACATCTGGGTGTATGGCAGCGACGACGACACCTTGCGCACGCTGATCAGCGAAGGCACCGCGGCCATGATCACCCACGGCAAGACCCGTATCGGGCACGAAAAGGTGGTGGGGCAGATGCCGCCGTTCGCACCGGTACTCAAGCCCGGCGATACCGAAAAGTTGCTCGCCTTCATCCACTCGATCAACAAGACCGCGGGCAAGGCGCAATGAGCTCAGCGCCTGCTCGCTGGTCGCGCATGTGTGCAGCAGGGATGTTGGGTGCGTTGCTGCTGGCGGGCTGCCAGCGCGATGCCGTCACGCCGGCCTCCACCACCGCACCTGCGGCGAGCGGCAACGCAACACCGGCGCCGGCGCCGGCAACGCCGCCGGTGCTTGCGTATGTGCCCAATCAACGCAGTGGCACCGTTTCGGTGATCGATACGCACACCGACACGGTGGTGCGCACGCTCAGCGCGCAGGGCCGGCTCGGCAAGCGCTTGCAGCAGCTATTGCCCGGCCCGCAAGGGCATCTGTACCTGATCGATGCCGAGCACCACAGGTTGGTCGAACTGGATAGCGAAAGAGATGCGGTGTTGCGCAGCGTGGACATCGGCGAGAACGCCGAAGGCATCGCGTTGTCGCCGGACGGCAAGCAATTGGCGGTATGCGTGGAAGGCCAGAATCAGGTGATGCTGATCGACGCGGCGCAACTCGCCGTGCAGCAGGTGATCGCCACGCGCGGGCAGGCGCCGGAGCATTGCGCCTACACCCCGGATGGCAAGTGGTTGCTCACCAGCAATGAAGGCTCCAACGACATGGACATGATCGAACTGGCCACCCATCGATCGCGCGGTGTGGTGGCCACCAGCGGTCATCCGCGCGGCATGACGTTCGCACCCGACGGGCACAGCGTGTACATCGCGCAGGAAACCGCCAACGTGGTGGACGTGATCGACCTGCAGACGCGTCAGCGTCGCGCCAGTCTGCCGGCCGGCGTGCGCACCGCCGGCGTCGCGCTGTCGGCCGATGGCACGCGGCTGTATGCGTCCAACGGCGGCGCCGGCACGGTCAGCGTGATCGATCTCAATACCGCGCGCGCGCTGGCCGAGATTCCGGTTGGGCAGCGTCCGTGGAATCCGGCGTTGACGCCTGCCGGCGACAAGCTCTATGTCGCCAACGGGCGATCCAACAGCGTGAGCGTGATCGACACCGCCAGCTTGCGCGAACTCAAACAGATCCCCGTGGGCGAGCTGCCGTGGGGCGTGATCATCGCGCGCTGAGCGGCCGGCAGGCCGACGGCGTCAGGGAGGCCGGATGAAGACACGCGCTGCGGTGGCCTGGGGTCCGCACCAGCCGTTGACCATCGAAGAAGTAGACCTGCAGCCGCCGCGTCCCGGCGAGGTGCTGGTGCGCCTGGTCGCCACCGGCATTTGCCAGGGCGATGCGCATGCGTTGGCGCATGGCCATGCCGGCAGCTCTCCGGCGATCCTGGGGCAGGAGGGCGCCGGGGTTGTCGAAGACGTCGGGATCGGCGTCACCAGCGTGCGGCCCGGCGATCACGTGATTCCGCTGTATATGCCCGAATGCGGCGTGTGCAAATTCTGCCGTTCCGGCCGTACAAATTTGTGCCAGGCGATTCGCAGCAGCCAGGAACGTGGCCTGATGCCTGACGGCAGCAGCCGGTTTTCGTTGCATGGGCGGCCGATCCTGCATCACATGGGCACCAGCACGTTTTCCGAATACACCGTATTGCCGGAGATTGCAGTCGCACGCATCCATCCGGAGGCGCCGCTGGAGCAGGCCTGCCTGCTCGGCTGCACGGTCACCACCGGCGTCGGTGCGGTGCTCAACAGCACGCATGTGCGGCCGGGCGATTGCGTGGCGGTGTTCGGGCTGGGCGGCATCGGATTGTCGGTGATACAGGGCGCGCTGCTGGCGCAGGCCGGCCGCATCATCGCGGTGGACATCGACCCTGCGAAATTCGCACTGGCACGTACGCTGGGCGCCACCGATTGCCTGGATCCGCGCGACTACGGTGCGCCGATCCAGCAGGTGATCGTGGACCTGACCGATGGCGGCGCCGACCACAGTTTCGAATGCGTCGGCGATGTCGGCGCGATGCGGGCGGCGCTGGAGTGTTGCCACAAGGGCTGGGGCGAGAGCGTCATCCTGGGCATGGCCGACGACACGCAGGAAATCAGCACGCGCCCGTTTCAATTGGTCACCGGGCGGGTGTGGCGCGGCAGCGCCTTCGGCGGCGTCAAAGGCCGCAGCGAGCTACCCGGTTACGTCGAACGCTATCTGCACGGCGATATCCAGCTGGCGCCGTTGATCACGCGCACGCTGGCGCTGGATGACATCAACCAGGCGTTGACGGATCTGCGTGCGGCGCGCGGCATCAAATCCATCGTGGCGTATTGAAGGAGATGCACATGGCAGCAGGCAGATGCAGGACAGCGACGCTGCATCGCACGGGATTGGCAGGCGCATGGGCCATGACCCTGCTCGCACGCAGCGCATTGGCCGTTGCAGCGGAAGCACCGCAAGTCACCTGGTTGGACCGTATCGAGGTCACCGCCACGCCGATCCCCGGCACCACCATCGATGCGGCGCAATTGCCGTACATGGTGCAGTCGGCAAGCAACGCCGAGCTGTCGCGTGGGCGCAGCAACAACCTGAGCGATCTGCTGCAGCGGCGCTTCGTCGGCGTGGACGGCAACGACGTGCAGGGCAGCGCGTTCCAGAACGATCTCACCTTCCACGGCTTTCGCGCTTCTGCCTTGCCGGGCGCTTCGCAAGGGGTGTCGGTGTATCTGGATGGCGTACGGTTCAACGAACCGTTCGCCGATATCGTCAGTTGGGACATGCTGCCCGAAGCGGCGATCACCGCGGTGACGCTGATGCCGGGTTCCAACCCGTTGTTCGGGCCGAACACGCTGGGCGGCGCGGTGGTGCTGTCTACCGCGTCGGGGCTGACCGCACCGGGAGTACAGGGCGAATTGAGTATCGGCAGCGGCGCGCGCAAGCGGCTGGATGCCGGTTATGGCGTCGCCGGCGCCGACGGCTGGCATGGCTTCGTTGCGGTGACCGGCTTCGACGAAAACGGCTGGCGTGCTGCCTCCGAAGGCCGGCTTGGCACCGTGTTCGGCAAGGTCGGTAAGCAAGGCGAGCAGACCGACTGGAGCCTGTCGCTGCTGCACGGGCGCAGCCGTCTGATCGGCAATGGCCTGCTGCCGGACACGCGGTATACCGACGAGGGGCCAGAGCCCGGCTTGTATCGCGCCGATCGGCGTTCGGTGTATACCTCGCCCGATCTCACCCGCAATCGCAACACCTTATTGACCGTGCAGCTGGACCATCGTTTCGATGCAGACACTGCGCTGCACGCGCTGGCTTACTCGCGGGTGGGGCGGCGCGACACCGTCAATGGCGACGTCGGGCAGGACTACGAGGAATTCGTCGAAGAATGCGCGTCCGGTTACGCGGCCGATGGCAGCGCACTGGATGCCGAGTGCGATGTCGCCCGCACCGATGCCGACACGTTGCACACCGGCGCGCTCAACACCACCCAGATGCGTCAGCAAGCACAGGGCGTCGCGCTCAACCTGAGCATGCAGCGGGGCGCGCACGCGCTCACGGCGGGTGTCACCTTCGATCGCGGCCATGTGCGTTACCGGCAGTTCGCCCGCGATGGCTGGGTGCAGCCCGACCGCTCGGTCGCTGCCGATCCCGATCCCGATGCCGAACGCGCCTTCTTCTCCGGTGTACGCGGCAGCACCGAGACGCTGGGCATGTTCCTCGCCGACACCTGGGCGCTGAGCAATGCGACCCATCTCACCGCTGCAGTGCGCTGGAATCGTGTGGTGGTGGACAACATTCTTTCCACCGCCGACGACGGCGACCGCCCACGCGAGCGCTTCGTCTATGCCAAGGCCAACCCGTCGTTGGGCCTTACGCATCGGCTCGATTCGGGGCTGACGCTGTACGGCTCGGTCGCGCAGAACAGCCGTGCACCGACCGCCATCGAATTGGACTGCGCCGATCCCACCCAGCCCTGTCGGTTGCCGACCGGCCTGCAGGCCGATCCGCGGCTGGAGCAGATCATCTCGCGCACCTACGAACTGGGCGCGCGCTGGACGCCGTCGGCCGACCGCAACGCCACGCTGTCGGTCTACCGCGCCGACAATCGCGACGACATTCTGTTTCTACGCGCACCGGATACGCAATCGGGCTACTTCGACAATGTCGGCCGCACGCGCTATCAGGGCGTGGACGCGGCACTGCATCTGCGCAGCGGCGATTGGCAGTGGTGGGCCGGCTACAGCTACCTGGATGCCACTTACCGCAGCGGTGGCCAATTGCTGTCCGGCGAGCGCGTGATCGCGCTGCGGCCGGGCCTGCGGATCGCCGCGCTACCGCGGCACAACCTCAAGCTCGGGATGGCGTGGCAGCGCGATGCGCTGACGCTGGGCGTAGGCGTGCGTGCGGTCTCCGGGCGGGTGGCCAGCGGCAACGAAGATGGCCAGGTCGACAATGCCGAAGAAGGCCAGACCGCACCCGAGCGCCTCGACATCGGCAGCGCCGGCTATGCCCTGGTCGACCTGCAGGCGCGCTGGACCATCAACGCGCGGGTGTCGCTGTTCGCCCGGATCGACAACGTCTTCGACCGCCACTACGCCACCTATGCCGCCGTGGCCGAAGACGTGTTTCCCGACGGCGAACTCGCACGTCCGCAGGATGCGCCAGTGGAAACCGGCCCGGCACGCTTTCTCGCACCTGGTGTGCCGCGACAGTATTTGATTGGGTTGCGTTGGGCGCTTTGACTACGGGAATGGGGAATCGGGAATGGGGAATCGTAGAGCGTCAGCGAACTGCTTTTCTCCATTCCCGATTCCCGATTCCCCATTCATCCCGTCTCCAGCCCATGCTTGCGCAGCTTGCGGTACAGCGTGTTGCGACTGATGCCCAGGGCATCGGCGGTGCGGCTGACATTCCAGCGGTGGCGTTCGAGTTGTTGCTGCAGCACCAGCCGCTCGGCCTGATCCAATGCCACGCGGCCAGACATATCGTCGGCCGCGACCGCTCGTCCATCGACCAGGCAGGGTGCGCTGCCGGCGTCGACGATCTCCTGCGGCAGATTCGGCAAGCGAATCACCTCGTCACTGCACAGCACGGCCGCCGTGCGCAGCACGTTGCGCAGTTGGCGCAAGTTACCCGGCCAGGCGTAGCTGAGCAGCTTGTGCAGCGCCTCTTCGCTGATGCGCACGCCTTGCTCGCCGTTTTCTTCGCGCAGCAGCGTGCGAATCAGCTCGGCCTTGTCGCTGCGTTCGCGTAGCGGCGGCAGGTGCAGCACCACGCCATTGAGGCGGTAGTACAGGTCCTCGCGGAATTCGCCGGCGGCCACCATCTGCGCCAGGTCGCGGTGGCTGGCGCTGATCACGTGCAGTTCCAGCGGCATCGCACGGCCGCTGCCCAGCGGGGTCACGCTCTGTTCTTCGAGCACGCGCAGCAGCCGCGTCTGCAGCGGCAGCGGCATGTCGCCGATCTCGTCCAGGAATAAGGTGCCTCCGCTGGCCTGCAGCAACTTGCCGTGGCGGCCTTCGCGCGCGGCATCGGTGAACGCACCGCGTGCGTAGCCGAACAGTTCGCTCTCGATCAGCGCCTCGGGGATCGCCGCACAGTTCACCGCCACGAACGGCCGCGCCGCCCATGGCGAGCCGCGGTGCACCGCCTTGGCGAACTCCTCCTTGCCGGTGCCGGTGGCGCCACATAGCAGGATCGACACGCGATGCGCGACCAGCTTCAGCGCGTTGTCCAGGTTGTGGCGCATGCGCGGATCGGAGCCGACGTGTTCGCGTGCGTAAGCCGCCTGGTCATCGTCGGCGGTGGTGGCCTGCGCGCCGCCAGCAACCACGTTGCGGCGCGGCGGCTGCGCCAGGGCGAAGAAGCGGCGTCCGTGGCAGGCGCAGCGGATCGACCACAGCGTGCTGGCATCGTTGCGCGCACGCTGCTCCACGGTGTCGAAGTCCAGCTGCATCACCTGCGAGATGTCGCGCCCGACCAGCAGGCTGCGGTCGCCCTTGCCGAGCTGTTCCAGTGCCGCTTCGTTGACGGCCAGCACGCAGCCGTCGGCGCCGATCGCCATCAGCGCCTCGTGCAACAGGCCGGCGAACTCCGGGCGGCTGTGGAAGCGCAGGATCCACGCGTGCCGGTACTGCGCCAGGAAATACGAACGTGCGATCTGTGCCGCCGACATGCGCACCAGCGCGCTGGTATGGCGTTGTACCAGCCTGGTGTCGCGCGCATCCGGTGTGGACGCATCCAGCACCGCCAGCAATTGCCCGTGCGGGTCGAGGATGGGCGCACCGCTGCACGACAGCGGCAGGTGCCGGGCCAGGTAATGCTCGCCGCGGTGCACGCCGAGCGCGCTGCGCTCCACCGCGCAGGTGCCGATACCGTTGGTGCCCTGGTAGCGCTCGGCCCAGCTGGCGCCGCAGAACAACCCGGTCTGGCGGAATTCGCGCAGCAATGCCGGGTCGTGCACGCTGTGCAGCAAGGTCGCCTCGGCGTCGGCGAACACCACGGCGTAGCCGCCACCTGCGATCTGTTCGTAGAGGTTCTCCATCTCCACCTTGGCGATGCGCAGCACTTCCTCGAGACGCTGCTGGCGCTCGCGCAGCCCGCTGCCGTCGTGGACCATCGGCGACGGGGACGCATCCGGACTCAGCCCATACTCGTCCAGGCAGCGCTGCCACGAGCGCGCCAGCGCTGGCGGCAGTGGTTCGATCTGGCGGAAGCGGCGCATCCGTGCCAGCAACGCGGATTCGGCCTCGGCAGCGGACGAGGGCCCAGGCGTGGCCTGCAGGAGGTTGGCGACAGTCACTTCCGACACGTGGCGCTTCCTCGGTCCCTACCCGGGGCCAGAGCGGCAGTGACGCATAAACCGGGGCGAGGCTCAAACCGCGGTGCAGCAAACGCCGGGATTGGAGATTGGGGGTTGGGGAGTAGGGATTGGCAAGAGCGGCTTGGCTGGGGTGGCTCCTTTTGCGCCTCGGCCAAAACGAAAAAACCGCGCGATCGCGCGGTTCTTCGTGGCCTCAAAACGCAGGATTGCTGCTTTGCGACTCCCCAATCCGACTTCCTAATCCCAGGCTTACAACGCGTAGCCGAACTGCTGCTTGAACTGGTCGTTGAACTCGGCGAAGTCGAAGCGCTGGTTCTGGGTGCCGGGGTGTTCCACTTTCAGTGCGCCCATCAGGTTGCCCATGCGGCCGATCGTCAACCAGTCGTAGCCACCCTGGATGCCGTAGATCAGGCCAGCGCGGAACGCGTCGCCGCAGCCGGTCGGGTCGACCACGCGCCGCTCGTGCGCCGGCGGAATGTCGTAGGTTTTTTCCGGGGTATGCACCAGCGCGCCCTTCGGGCCCTGGGTGGTGATGTAGGCCTGCACGCGCGAGACGATGTCTTTTTCGTCCCAGCCGGTGCGCTCCTGCAACAGGTTCGACTCGTAGTCGTTGACCACCACGTACTGGGCCTGCTCGATGAACTGGCGCAGCTCCGGGCCGTTGAACAGCGGCATCGCCTGGCCAGGGTCGAAGATGAAAGGAATGCCAGCAGCAGCGAACTCTTCCGCGTTCTGGATCATGCCTTCGCGCCCGTCCGGGCCGACCAGGCCCAGGGTCACGCCCGGCACATCCTTCACGTGGTTTTCGTAGCTGCGCATCATCGCGCCCGGATGGAAGGCGGTGATCTGGTTGTTATCGTGGTCGGTGGTGATGAAGGCCTGCGGGGTGAACAGGTCGTCGATGATCTTCACCCGCGACAGGTCGATGCCCAGCGTTTCGAAGTGTTCGCGGTACGGGCCGAAATCCTGGCCGACGGTGCCCATCGGGATCGGCGCGCCACCGAGCAGATGCAGGTTGTAGGCGATGTTGCCGGCGCAGCCGCCGAACTCGCGGCGCATGCGCGGCACCAGGAACGACACATTCAGGATATGCACCTTGTCCGGCAGGATGTGGTTCTTGAACTGGTCCGGAAACACCATGATGGTGTCGTAGGCGAGGGAACCACAGATCAGTGCGGACATCGAGTCGGGCCTTTGCGTTGGGAAAACCCGCCAATTGCCGGGCATGGCAGCGGGACGGCGCGTGCGCCGCGGCGCAAAGGGTAACGGCTGCGGCCGATCAGAGCCAGAACCGCATGCCATGGCCGGCGTGACCGGCACATGAAAACGGGGGCGAAATCGCCGATTTTTCCTTGCTCACCCCGGGGGGGATTGCTAGGCTAGCCGACTTCGTTTTCTGCCCAAAATTTCGCCAGTCTGGCGGCGGGCACGCGACTTACCCAGGAACGACTCCCTCGATGTTCAAGAAACTCCGCGGCATGTTCTCCAACGACCTGTCCATCGATTTGGGCACGGCCAATACGCTGATCTACGTGCGCGGACAGGGCATCGTGCTGAACGAGCCGTCGGTGGTTGCGGTGCGTCAGGATCGCGCGATCGGCGGCACGCGCTCGGTCGCCGCCGTCGGTGCGGAGGCCAAGCAGATGCTCGGCCGTACCCCCGGCCACATCACCACGATTCGCCCGATGAAGGACGGCGTCATCGCCGACTTCACCTACACCGAAGCGATGCTGAAGCACTTCATCAAGAAGGTGCACAAATCGCGCTTCCTGCGCCCCAGCCCACGCGTGCTGGTGTGCGTGCCGGCTGGCTCCACGCAGGTCGAGCGCCGCGCCATCAAGGAATCCGCGGAAGAGGCCGGTGCGCGCGACGTCTATCTGATCGAAGAGCCGATGGCCGCGGCGATCGGTGCCGGCATGCCGGTGACCGAGGCGCGCGGTTCGATGGTCATCGACATCGGCGGCGGCACCACCGAGGTGGCGGTGATCTCGCTCAACGGCATCGTGTATTCGCAGTCGGTACGTGTGGGTGGCGACCGGTTCGACGAGTCGATCACCAATTACGTGCGCCGTAACCACGGCATGCTGATCGGTGAGGCCACGGCCGAGCGCATCAAGCTGCAGATCGGCTGCGCCTACCCGCAGGACGAGGTGCAGGAGATGGAAATCTCCGGCCGCAACCTCGCCGAGGGCGTGCCGAAGATGATCAAGATCAATTCCAACGAAGTGCTCGAAGCGCTGCACGAGCCGTTGTCGGGCATCGTCTCGGCAGTGAAGCTGGCGCTGGAGCAGACACCGCCGGAACTGTGCGCCGACGTCGCCGAGCGCGGCATCGTGCTCACCGGTGGCGGCGCGCTGCTGCGCGATCTGGACCGGCTCATCTCCGAAGAAACCGGCCTGCACGTGCAGGTGGCCGACGACCCGCTCACCTGCGTGGCCCGCGGTGGCGGCCGGGCGCTGGAGCTGGTGGACATGCATGGCAACGAGTTCTTCGCGCCGGAGTGAAGCGCTCGGGAATCGGGAATCGGGAAAGGGGAATCGTGAGAGCGGTTCCTGCCTACGGCCCTGAGTGGTTGCATCGTGATCCCGCCAATGTGAGTTCTCGCCTTACCCGTCGCGTGGGCAGCCACCTGCTCCCCGATTCCCCATTCCCGACTCCCCATTCCCGGCCCTGACAGTGCCCTCCTACGCCGGTCCTCCCGTCGCCTCCCGTCCGGGCGAAGTCACCTCCACGCTGCGCCTGCTGGTCTATCTGGTGCTGGCGATCGTGCTGATTGCGCTCGATAGCCGCGGTGGTTGGCTCAGCCAGGTGCGCATGCAGGCCAATCTGCTGATCCAGCCGATCTGGGCGGTGGCCGGGCTGCCGGGACGCATCGGCTCGCAGGTGCGCGACAACGCCGCAACGCATGCGCAACTGGTGGAAGAGACCCGGGATCTGCGCAACCAACTGCTGGTCGCCAATGCGCGCCTGACCCGGTTGCAAACCGCGGCCCTGGATAACGCGCAACTGCGCGAACTGCTCAACGTGGCCGAGCGCCGCGGACTGGATGTGCAATTGGCGCCGATCCTGAACATCGATCTGGATCCGACGCGCCAACGCTTGCTGCTGGACGCCGGTAGCCGCGAAGGGGTGCTGCTGGGCCAGGCGGTGATCGATGCCGGCGGCCTGATGGGGCAGGTGATCGAAGTCACCCCGCTGCATTCCACCGTGTTGCTGCTCACCGACCCCGACCACGCAGTGCCGGTCAGCGTGGCGCGCAATGGCGTGCGGCTGATCGTCTACGGGCGCGGCGACCGCCTGGAACTGCGCGACATCCCGCTCAGTGCCGGCGTGCAGGTGGGCGATGAAATCGTCACCTCGGGCCTGGGCGGCCGCTTCCCGGCCGGCTTCCCGGTCGGCAAGGTCTCCGAGTTGCATCCCGACGATACCCACGCCTTCCTGGTCGGCGAACTGACCCCGGCCGCCAAGCTCGATCGCGGCCGCGATGTGTTGCTGCTGCGTGCCGGCAAGCCGTTGCGGTTGGTGCCTGGAATGGGGAATGGGGAATCGGGAATTGGGAATGGCAACAGCAACAGCAACAGCAACAGCAACAGCAACGCGGCGCTTGCTGCTGCGCCGGCGACCGCGCCGGTGAGCAGAACGCCGGGCACTCCGACGGGCGGCGCTTCCAATGCGGCGATCGATGCGGCACGCCCGCCGGCTGCGTCATCGGGCGCCGCGACCGCAGCCGGCGTCGCACCGCGCGCGCAGCCCGCGCCGGCATCTGCCGCGCCTGGCGTACAGCCGTCCGGTGCGGCCGCATCCATCCGCCAGGCCAACGTGTCCGCCCGTCCATCCACATCGGACGTGAACGAAAACCAGAATTCCGATGCCCGCCCGGCTTCACCGCAGCAGGGCACGCGGGCGGCAGCGACTGGACAATCGGGGGCAAGCAACCGCAACGCCCCGCCAACGCAGAGCGCCGCGCCTAACGATTCCCGATTCCCGATTCCCGATTCCCGTCCGTCTCCGCCGGAGACGGACCGATGACCCGCATGCGCAACACCTGGATCCTGCCGGCGAGCATCTTCATTGCGCTGGTCCTGGGCCTGCTGCCGTTGCCGATGGTGGTGCAGCCGCTGCGGCCGTACTGGCTGGCGTTGGTGCTGGCGTACTGGGTCATCGAGGAGCCAGATCGGGTCGGGCTGGGCCTGGCCTTCGTGGCCGGCGTGCTGGCCGACCTGCTGTATGGCGGGCTGCTCGGCGAACAGGCGCTGCGGCTGGTGATCATGACCTTCATCCTGCAGCGCTTCCGCGCGCGCATGCGGTTTTTCCCGGTCTCGCAACAGGCGCTGGCAATCGGCGGGCTGCTGCTCAACGACCGCATCGTGTCTTCGGCAGTGCATCTGGCCGTGGGCGAGCCGACCCTGCCGTGGAGCTACTGGTGGGCGCCGCTGCTGGGCATGGCCTTGTGGCCGCCGCTGTTCGTGGTGCTGGATGCGGTGCGGCTGGGCAAGCGGGGCAAGAAATAAGCCATGCACGGGCGCCGTCATCCGAAGAATCCGCATGCGGAGGCCGAACAGTTCCGCCGCCGCGCGGTGCTGGGCTTTGCGATGGTGGTGATCTGCCTGGTCGGCCTGGGCGGCTGGTATTTCAAGCTGCAGGTGCTCGACCACGAGGTCTACGCCACCCGTTCGGAGGCCAACCGCATCAAGCCCAAGCCGGTGGTGCCCGGGCGCGGCATGATCTACGACCGCACCGGCCGGCTGCTGGCCGAGAACGTGCCGGCCTTCCGTCTGGACGTGACCCCCGACAAGGTCGCCGACATGAACGCCATGCTGGACGCGTTGGGCAAGGTGATCCCGATCGCGCCGGAGGATCTGGAGCGCTTCAACCGCGAGCGCCGCGCGCGCCGCAGCTTCCTGCCGGTGACGCTCAAGCTGCGCATGAGCGATGAAGAGATGGCGCGCTTTGCGGTGGAGCGCTGGCGCTTCCCCGGTGTGGAGCTGGAGCCGTATCTGACCCGGCGTTATCCCTACGGCCCGTTGTTCGCGCACATCATCGGCTATGTGGGCCGGATCGACGAAAAAGACCTGGCGGTGCTGGGCGAGGGCAATGCTGCGCTCACCCACATGGGCAAATCCGGGCTGGAGCGCTACTACGAGCAGGATCTGCGCGGGCAGGTCGGTTACGAGCAGGTCGAAACCAACGTGCAGGGGCGGGCCATCCGCACCGTCGGCCGGGTCGCGCCGCAGTCGGGTGCGGATCTGCGCCTGTCGGTAGACGCCGACCTGCAGCGCGCGATGGTGGCCGCCTTCGGCGAGCACGAAGGGGCGGCCATCGCGATGGACCCGCGCACCGGCGAGATCCTGGGCATGGTCAGCCTGCCCAGCTACGACCCCAATCTGTTCGTCAACGGCATCTCGCATACCGATTTCAAGATGCTCAACGACAACCCCTCGCGTCCGCAGTTCAACCGGCTGGTGCTGGGGGGCGTGGCGCCGGGCTCCACGCTCAAGCCGCTGATCGCGTTGGCCGGTCTGGACAGCGGCCTGCGCCGGCCGGAAGACCGGGTGCTGTCCACCGGCATGTTCTACCTGCCCGGCGTCAGTCGCGGTTGGGGCGATTCGCACCGCGGCGGACATGGCTGGACCGACCTGCGCAAGTCGATCGCCCAGTCGGTCAATACCTATTACTACCGCCTGGCGGTGGACATGGGCATCGAGCGCTTCGACCACTACATGGGCGAGTACGGCTTTGGCCAACCCACCGGTGTGGATCTGCTGGGCGAAATCGGCGGCATCCTGCCGTCGCCGGCCTACAAGTACAAGACGCGCAAGGAGCGCTGGTACCCCGGCGACACGGTCAACATCGCCATCGGCCAGGGCGACTGGAAGGTGACACCGCTGCAGCTGGTGCGCGGCGTCTCGGCGATCGCCAGTGGCCTGCTGCTGCGCCCGCATCTGGTGCTGGAAGAACGCACCGGTTTCGATCACCCCTGGGAGCCGATGATCCAGCCGCCAGGCAAGCCGCTCAGCCAGAACCCGGCGCATCTGCAGGTGGTGCGCGAAGGCATGATGGACACCATGCGGCCCGGCGGCACCGGCTACGCCATCACCCCTGGCGCGCCGTACCAGATGGCGGGCAAGACCGGCACCGCGCAGGTGGTCAGCCGCAAGGGCGTGGCGGCAGTGGATCCGCGCAGCCTACCGTTGCACCTGCGTCACCGCGGCCTGTTCGTCGGCTTCGCGCCGGCCGACAACCCGGTCATCGCGGTGGCGGTGGCGGTGGAAGGCGGCGGTTTCGGCACCAGCTCGGCGGCGCCGATCGCACGCAAGATCTTCGATGCCTGGCTGCTGGGCAAGATGCCCGCCGGTCTGGAGCCGCTGGACAGCGAGCTGGGCGTGACCGCCGTGGGCGTCAATCAGTTCGAGGCCGGGGTCACCGACGCGCGTGCCGCCGGCGATGCCGCCGCTGCCACGCTGGACGAGTTGCCGGTGGTGATCGGCCAGAGCGCCGTTGCGCTGGACCCCAACATCCCCGCGCAACCGGTGGTGCCGGATGTGCCGGACGCGGTGCAGGAGACCGACCATTGAGCGACATCCTGCGCTGGTTGGCGGACATGGCCGCGCGCTTTACGCGCAGCCTGGACTGGGTGCTGTGCCTGGCGCTGGGCGGCCTGATGGCCATCGGCCTGTCGGTGCTCAAGAGCGCCGGCGGCACTGCCAATGGCGAGCACCTGATGCTGGCGCAGGGCATCCGCTTCATCATCGGGTCGGCGGCGATGTGGGGCATCTCGCGCATGTCGGTACTGCGCCTGCGCGCCTGGACGCCGTGGGTGTACGGCTTGTCGATGCTGCCGCTGCTGGCGGTCTTCGCCCTGGGCACCGGTAAATACGGCCGGCAGTGGCTGGATCTGAAAGTGTTCTACCTGCAGCCGGCAGAGCTGCTCAAGATCAGCTTGCCGATGATGGCGGCCTGGTATCTGCACCGCATGCCGCTGCCGCCGCGCATTTCCACCGTGCTGGTGACCGGCGTGATCATCGGCGTGCCCACCGCGCTGATCATGTTGCAGCCGGACTTCGGCACCGGCGTGTTGATCGCTGCCAGCGGCGTGTTCGTGCTGCTGCTGGCCGGCCTGCCGTGGTGGTGGGTGGCCGTCGGTGTGGGTGGGGTGTCTGCGGCTGCGCCGGTGGCATGGTTCTGGCTGCTGCGGCCGTACCAGAAGGACCGCATCATGATGTTCCTCAACCCCGAGAACGATGCGCTTGGCGCGGGCTGGAACATCATCCAGTCCAAGATCGCGATTGGCTCGGGCGGGTTGAACGGCAAGGGCTGGGGTCTGGGCTCGCAATCGCACCTGAACTTCATCCCCGAACAGACCACCGACTTTGCGTTCTCCGTGCTCAGCGAAGAATTCGGCTGGATCGGCGTGGCCACCGTGCTGACCCTGTACCTGATCGTCATCGGCCGCTGCCTGTGGATCGCCTCGCAGGCGCGCGACACTTATTCGCGCCTGGTCGCCGGCGCCACCGGCCTGGCGTTCTTCGTCTACGTACTGGTCAACGGCGGCATGATCTCCGGCCTGCTGCCGGTGGTGGGCGTGCCGATGCCGCTGATGAGTTACGGCGGTACCTCGGCGGTATCGCTGCTGGCCGGGCTGGGCTTGGTCATGGCAGTGAAGTCGCATCGCCCGGTGCACGGTTACTGATGCGTGTTGGTTGGCGCGGCGTGTAGCGCGCAGCGATGAATGCCACGCGTCAGCAATGACGCGCACATTTTTTCAGCGTGAGCGCAGTGGGTGCGGCGTTGCGATGAAAACGCCGCAGGTTGCGCGTTAGTTTTGCGCACGCCATTGCAATGACGACACAGCGGCGCGGTGCCGCTTCGTTGGCACGGCGCCCGGTTCGCTCGCGGTCTGCGCACGCAGGCGCTGCTCCGTAGAGTCCGCCACGCCGCTATCGCAGCAGCGGCCGCGTCGCGTCGCTCCGGCAGCACGCGCCATTCCTCTTTCGGGTGATCTCTTCCATGAAACTGCTAGCCGCCGCCATCGGCGGCGTTTGTCTCACACTGGCCGCGCAAGCCGGTGCCGTCGCGTTCGCCACCGGCGATGCGCGCGCTGTCGCGCAACCTGCGATTCCCTCCCTCTGCCAGCCCGCGTTGAAGGCCAGCCAGACGCCGAACGGTCGCTTGTTCGAGGCGGCGCTGGAAAGCGCGCCGCCCGATACCAGAACCATCCAGGCGGCACTCACTGCGTGCAAGAACGGCGCAGTGTTGCTCACCAGCGGCAGCGGCGACGCCTTCCTGACCGGGCCGCTGACGATTCCCGCTGGCGTCACCCTGGTCGTCGATCAGGGCGTCACCGTGTACGGCTCGCGCAACCCGGCCGATTACGGCAGCGGCTGCGGCAGCGCCGCTTCCAAGAGCGGCAGCTGCCTGCCGTTGATCGGCATCAAAGGCGCGAACGCGGGCGTGATGGGCATGCGCTCCGGCGGGCGCCAGGGCACCATCGACGGGCGCGGCGACCTGGCCATGCTCGGCAAGAGCACCACCTGGTGGGAATTCGGCGAAAACGCCAAGAACGCCGGCCAGGTGCAGAACAGCCCCGACCTGATCAAGGTGCAGAACGCCACGGCATTCACGCTCTACAACATCAACCTGATCAACGCGGCGTATTTCCATTTCTTCGCGCATATCGTCGACGGCCTGACCATCTGGGGCGTGCGGGTGAAGTCGCCGGCCACCAGCCCCAATACCGACGGCCTGGATCTGGACAGCGTGGTCAACGCCACCATCCACGACAGCGATGTGATGGGCGGCGACGACTGCGTGGCGATCAAGACCATCGCCTCCAGGTCGGCGAACATCACCGTGCGCAACTCGCGCTGCTACGGCACCCACGGCATCTCGATCGGCAGCGAAGTGATGTCCGGCGTCAGCAATGTGCTGGTCGACAATAATGCGCTGGTGTCCACCGACGATCTGGGCAACCGCAGCACCGACAACAGCGGCCTGCGCATCAAGACCAGCCTCGCCAAGGGTGGTCCGGTCAGTCTGATTACCTATCGCAACACCTGCCTGTACGGCGTCAGCAGCCCGTTGGTGATCAACCCGTTCTACGCCGCCGCAACCAGCGGTACCAAACCGACCTTCAGCCAGATCGTGGTCGATGGGCTCAAAACCGGCAACGACGCCGGCGGCAAGGGCTGGATCCTGAAAGGCTTCGATGCGCAGACACCGCTGGATCTGGTGTTGGCCGACGTGGCGCACAGCGACGCGTCGATCAGCGCCAGCAACGCACAGATCGGGCTGAGCAACAGCGCCGTCACGCCGTCGGGGACTGGCGTCACCACCGGCACCGTGCAGGTCGGCGGTGCGGTGCCCACCTGCTCGGGCGCACCGCGCTTCCCCGCGCTGTGATCTCGCTGGCGCGGCCGTCAGTCGCCGCGCCAGACCCGCTGGTGCCTCGCCCGCGAACGTACGTCTTTCAGCATGGCAGATAGGGCTGCGGCGCCACACATCACCACCGCCGCGGACCGGAACCTTCCACCCGCAGGCACCACCGGCTCCCCAATCTCGCCATCCCGAATCCCCTGCCGCACACGCGGCAGGCTTGACTTTGACTAAAGTCTTTTCGTTTCATGGCCTTATTGCCAGAAGTTCATCTGATGTCTGTTACCCTCGGCCGATGATTCGACGCACCCTGACCTGCCTGCTCACCCTCGGCCTTGTCGCCTGCGCGACCCAGCCCAGCCCTCCGTCCCCGCCACCGGCCGCCAGCGCGCCGCCGGCCAAGCCACCGGTTGCGCCAACCCCGCCCGCAAGCGCCGCCGCCGAGGCGCCTGCGCTTCCGCCAGTCGACCTGACCCCGGTCCCGTTCGAGATCGCCCGCGCCAACTTCGTGCGCGACACCTCGGCCAAGTACGGCATCGATGCCGCGCAGATCGAAGCGGTGCTGGCGCAGGCGCAATTCAAGGACGCCATTGTCACTGCGATGTCGCGCCCGGCCGAACGGGTCAAGCCGTGGAACGAATACCGGCCGATGTTCATCACCCAGGCGCGTATCGACGGCGGCCGCAAGTTTCTCGCCGAACATCGCGCCGAGCTGAGCAAGGTCGAAGCGGCCACCGGTGTGCCGGCACAGGTGATCGTCGCCATCATCGGGGTGGAAACCAGCTACGGCAGCAACGCCGGCAAATACCGCGTGCTGGACGCGTTGTACACGCTGGCGTTCCGCTATCCGCGCAGCGGCGACCCGGCCAAGCTCGAGCGCGAAGTGCGCCGCGAACTGTTTTTCCGCGACGAACTCGCCCAGTTGTTCGCGCTCGGCAAGGAAGAGCAACTCGACGTCACCACCCTGATCGGCAGCTATGCCGGCGCAATGGGCATGGGCCAGTTCATGCCGTCCAGCTATCGCCAGTTCGGCGTGGACGGCGATGCCGACGGCAAGCGCAATTTGTTCACCGACTACAACGACGTGTTCGCCTCGATCGCCAACTACTTCGTCAAGAAGGGCGGCTGGGTGCGTGGCGGGCAGGTCGCGGTGCCGGCCACGCTGGCCGCTGGGCACGAAGAATTCAATCCCACCGACTGGTCGCCGGTGTACACGCTGTCCGAGCTGTCGGCGCGCGGCTATCACCCGAGCGCACCGGTGGTGGCCGGCAGCACCGCCACCCCGATCAGCCTGGACGACGCCAACGGCAAGCAGTACTGGCTGGGCTTCCAGAACTTTTATGCGATCACCCGTTACAACATTTCCAAGATGTATGCGATGGCCGTGTTCCAGCTGTCCGAGGCCATCGCCGGCAAGGAGTTACCCCCGGCATGAACAGCATTGCAGGCCCCAAGTGGCTGATCCCGATGGCGCTGATGCTTGGCCTGGCGGCCTGTAGCAGCGCACCGAAGAAAACTGCCGGCGGCAACGGCAGCGGTGCGATCAAGGGTGTGAAGGTCGAAGGCAAGGGTCCGGCGTATGTCGCCACCGGTTGCCCGTCCACCTCGCCGTATGCGGCCGCCAAGGAAGACCCGTCCACGCGCGGCGACTACACCGCTGGCGGCTTGTACAAGCCTGGCGTGAAAGACTCCACGCCCGATCATGTGCCCAACGTGGCCTGCATCCCCGAGCCACTGGTCACCAACGAGCCGCGCTCGGCGGTGGGGAACCGTTCGCCGTATGAAGTGCTGGGCAAGCGCTATGTGGTGATGGACAACCCGGGCGA
Source organism: Xanthomonas sp. DAR33341 (assembly GCF_003992815.1). Lineage (NCBI taxonomy): Bacteria > Pseudomonadati > Pseudomonadota > Gammaproteobacteria > Lysobacterales > Lysobacteraceae > Xanthomonas > Xanthomonas sp. DAR33341. The sequence goes on from NZ_QEYV01000034.1 coordinate 135,968, forward strand.
CTATGTCGAACGCGGCACCGCCTCGTACTACGGCAACAAGTTCCATGGCCGGCTGACCTCCAACAAGGAGGTGTACGACATGTACGCCTTCACCGCCGCGCACAAGACCTTGCCGCTGCCCAGCTTTGCGCTGGTCACCAATACCGACACCGGCCAGTCGGTGGTGGTGCGCGTCAACGACCGCGGCCCATTCCACGACGGCCGCGTGATCGATCTGAGCTACGCCGCGGCGGTGAAGTTGGGCATCACCGGCAAGGGCACCGGCAATGTCGAAGTCCGCGGCCTCACCGAAGCCGACAACGGCAATCTGCTCGCCAAGCGCCGCAGTGGCCAGGCACCGGTGAATACCGCCGTGGCCACGGCGCGGCCGGCTGCCGGCGCCAGTCAGATCGATGGCCTGGTGCAGCGCTTGCCCACGCGCACCGTGCCGCCGCGTGCGGTCGCCACCGGTGCCGGCACCGGCACCGCGGTGATTGCGTCCACCACAGCTCCCACTGGCAGCGCGCCGGTCGCTGCGGCTGGCGAGCGTTGGCGTTACCGCGTCGCCGACTCGCGCCAACCCGGCAATGCCGACAACTTCGATGCCTGGATGAAGGCGCAGGGCGTGCGTGTGGCCACCGGCAAGCCGGCCGCTGCGGCCCCGCGACCGGCCGCGTCAGTGTCTGCCGCCGTACCCGCCGCGGCGCCGCCAGTCGCGGTTGCGGCGGTCAAGCCGTCCGAAAGCACTGCCTCGCGCCCGCTCAAGGCCGAGCCAGCGCCCGCCAAGGCACCCAGCGTGGCCGAAGCCGCACTCGGCGACATCCTGCTGCAGGTCGCCAGTTTCGCCAGCCGCGAAAACGCCAATCGCGCACTGTCGCAACTGGCCTCGGCGGGGATTGCCGGTGCCAGCGTCAGCGACATCGTCAGTGGCGGGCGCACGCTGTGGCGGCTACGCGTGAATGCGCGCGACCATGCAAATGCGTCGGAGATTGCCCAGCGTATCGCCGGACTCGGTTTTGGTCGTCCGCAGATCGTGGCCAATTAATGCGCACGGGTCGGTCACCGCGTCGCTGATCGAGCGTGAGCGCACCCGCTGCTTGCGCGTTGGCTGCATCGGCGTTACCGGGAACGGCTGAGCCCCCCAATTGGCGGCCAATATCGCGCATCTGCAAGGCGGATGCGGCCGAGGTCGGCTTCGGCATGCGCGTCGCGGCCCCTCGCGTCGTCTGCATCCAGCCAGCGCCTGCGCACCAGCGTCGCCTCGTTGGACGCTGCAAGCGATGCCTGCACCTGTGCATGCCGCTTCCGGCAGCTCGCCTGAGGCACCACAAGCGTCCGTACGGCCGCCATCGCTGAACTGCGCAAGCGCGCGCATCGTGCAACGCGTCGCCCTGATCGCCGTGGCGTCTTACAATTTCGCATTGCCCGGCGTTCGGGCCCGTCAGGAGTCGTTCTTCAATGAAATTCCGCTTCGCCGCCGCTGCCGTGGCCACGTTCGCCTTCGGCCTGGTCTGCGCCCAGACACCTGCGCCGCAGCCGACTCCTGCCGTGGCTGCCGCCCCGGTCGCCTTGCCGGTGCCGCCGGCGCCCGCACCGGCCGTGTCCAAGTCCTGGATCCTGATGGACTACGCCACCGGGCAGGTGCTGGCCGGTGAAAACATCCACCAGCAACTGGCGCCGGCCAGCATCACCAAGGTGATGACCTCCTACGTGGTCGCCGCCGAGATCAAGAACGGCAAGGTCAAGCGCGACGACCAGGTCATGATGAGCGAACGCGCCTGGCGCGAAGGCGGTGCGGGCACCGACGGCAGCTACAGCGGCTTCCCGGTCAACCAGACGGCGCGTCTGGAAGACATGGAAAAGGGCATGGCGATCCAGTCCGGCAACGATGCCGCCATCGCGCTGGCCGAGCATGTGGCCGGCAGCGAAGAAGCCTTCGCCTCGCTGATGAACAGCTACGCCGCCAAGATCGGCATGAAGGATTCGTATTTCGTCAACGCGCACGGCCTGAGCGCCGAAGGGCATCACTCCACCGCCTACGACCTGGCCCTGCTGGGCCGCGCGATGGTGCGCGATTACCCGGAAACCTACGCCTACAACAAGATCAAGGAATTTCAGGTCGGCACCATCAAGCAGAGCAACCGTAACCGGCTGCTGTGGCGCGACCCGGCCGTGGACGGCATCAAGACCGGCCACACTTCCGAAGCCGGCTACTGCCTGCTGAGCTCGGCCAAGCGCGGCGATCAGCGTTTGATCGCCGTGGTCATGGGCGACAGCTCCGAAGAACAGCGTGCCACCGATAGCCTGGCGCTGCTCAACTGGGGCTTCCGCTTCTTCGAAACCCACAGCCTGTACGCGCCCGGCAAGGTCGTCACCAAGCAGAAGGTCTGGAAGGGGCAGCAGGACGAAGTGCAGCTCGGCGTGGCACAGCCGCTGCTGGTCAGCCTGCAGCGCGGCCGCTACAACGACCTCAAGCCCAGCATGGAAGTGCCCAAGAACCTGCAGGCGCCGATCAAGCAGGGCCAGCAGGTTGGCACCGTGAAGGTCAGCCTGGACGGCAAGGTCATCGCCCAGGCCCCGCTGGTCGCCATCAACGCCGTTGAAGAGGGCGGATTCTTCAAGCGCCTCTGGGACGCGTTCTGGATGTGGTGGGAATCGGAGTAAAGAAAATGCCGGCGAAAGCCGGCATTTTTTTTGGAATCGGGAATTGAGAGTCGGGAATGGTTAGACGCCAGGCACAGCCTTGGCTTTTGCGATTCCCGATTCCCGATTCGCCGTCAAAGCATCCGGCTAATCGTAAAACTGCCATACACCGGCGTTTCGCGCTGGGTGTCGAATTCGCGGGTGCGGTGGTAGCGGGCAAGGGCGAATTTCCAGCGGCCGTACATCACCGCCAGGCCGTAGCCCACATCGCCGACGAACGGGCGCTTGTCCACGCTGTGGCTGTTGCGGAAGGTGTTGCCGTCCAGCGTGATGTCGCGGATTACCCAGCGCGCGTCGGTGGTGACGAACAGGTGGCCGGACCAACCGCTGGCGCGCCCGAGCCGGCTGGGGGCGGTGTTTTCGCCCGCCGGGCGGGTCGGGGTGCTGCCGAAGTCGTCCGGCAGTTTCCAGCCGAAGCGGGCCTCGCCGCCGGCATTCAAATGCGTGGCCATGTTGCCGACCGCGCCGCCCCAATGCGAAATGAAGTCCCAGCCGAATCCACCGGCATTGCCGCTGGCATCGGCCGGCCAGCGATGCATGCGCTCGTGCACCAGGTTGATCAGCGGCTCGTTGTGCAGCTGGTTGTCCCAGCCCTGGAATTTCTCGTCCCCGAGCGCATCGTGGATCGCATCCTGCGCTTCCTTCGCAAGCGCCCACGGACCGACAATGCCGACCTGCAGCTGCGTGGTGCGCAGGTGCGCATCGTTACGCGCGTTGTAGCCGAAGCTCGCCAGCAGGATGCCCGCATACGGGCGGTCGTCCGGGATGACGTCGCGGCGGGTGTAATCGGTCGGGGTGAAGATCGCCTGGCCGATCGAGAACACCATGTTTTGCTGATCGAATTCGCCCGGGTGTAGCCGCTCCAGATAGCTGTTGACCCACCGCGCAGTCCGCGGCAGGCACGGGTCGTCGGTGTAATCGACCAGGTTCGGCGACACCAGCGTCAGCACCGCACCGTTGGAATACCCCTGGTCCTGATCTTCGCCGCCGAACAGGTCGTTATCGACACGGAAGTTCACCGCAGGCGGCGTGCGCCCAAGGCGGCTGGAATCGCACTGATCCGCCGCCAGGGCCGGCAGCGACAGCCCGGAAAGAGAAAGCAGCAAGGCAGCAGACAACGCGCGCGGTCGAAGCATGGAGGGCCTGGAGAGGGGAGCTGGAATCGGAAAAATGCCTGCGTCTTGTGTTGCGCCGTGTGAAGTGTCTGGTCGCGACTGCAGCCTCTGCCGCTTCGGCTCGCGACCGCGTTGCCAAGTTCGGTTAAGCAGCCTAGTTGCGTTACCTCTTGGAAGGTTCGGTGCCGATTGCATGGCACCACAGACGAGCCAGGCGCGTCGATCGGTTGCGCGGGCTTGGGTTTGCCCATCGCCGGCCCGATAATGGGCGGATGGATATCAGCACCGACAACCCCGATCACGGCTTTCAGTTTCCCGGCACCTTCGAGCTCAGCGCCATGGGCACGGCTGAGCGTGGGCTGGAAACCGAGCTTCCGCGCCTGCTTGCCGCCACCGGCGTGGAGCTGCTGCAGGAGAGCGTGAGCTGGAAGCATTCTTCCAGCGGAAAGTATGTTTCGGTCAAGATTGGCTTCCGTGCCCAAAGCCGCGAGCAGTTCGAGGCCGCACACCAGGCGCTGCGCGATCATCCGGAAGTGAAGTGGACGCTGTAGCGGCCGAGCCTGTGAGCAGCTCCATGGCTGGCCTGCCTGCGCAATTACGCGACCTCGGCCAGCAAGACTACGCGCCTGTGTGGCGTGCAATGCAGCGTTTCACCGATGCGCGCGAAGAGTACACCGCCGATGAGATCTGGGTGGTCGAGCATGCGCCGGTATTTACGTTGGGTCAGGCGGGCAAACCCGAACATGTGCTGGCACCGGGCGAGATCCCGGTGCTACAGGTCGACCGCGGCGGGCAGGTCACGTATCACGGCCCTGGCCAATTGGTGGTGTACCCGTTGCTGGACCTGCGCCGGCTGAAGATCGGCGTGCGCGACTACGTGTGCAAGATCGAACAGGCGCTGATCGATACGCTGGACGAGTGGAACATCGTGGCCGAGCGCCGCGACGGTGCTCCTGGCGTGTATGTGGGCGGGGCCAAGATCGCCGCGCTTGGGATCCGGGTGCGGCGTGGCTGCACCTTCCACGGGTTGTCGTTCAACGTTGCGATGGACCTGCAACCGTTCCACCGCATCAACCCGTGTGGCTACCAGGGTCTGCAGGTGACCTCGGTGCTAGACTTGGGCGGCCCCTCCGGGATGGACGCCGTCAAGGCGGTGCTGCTCGACCAGCTGGCGCGCCAGTTCGGCCTCGTGCTGCAGCCCACTTCCGCATTGCCCGACCTTTCGCTTCCGGCCTGAGCGCCCCCGTATCGTCATGACCCAGCCTATCGCCCGTTCCATTCCCTTGCAGGTCGTCTCCGGCGACACCGCCGCGCCTGCGCCGCTGCAGACTGGCGTCAAGCAGATCGGTGGCGACAAGATCAACCGCTCGCCGGTGCAGTTTGTGGATGCGCCGGTGCTGCGGAAACCGTCGTGGATCCGGGTGCGGATTCCGTCTGGCAATGCGGTACAGAACCTCAAGGCCAAGCTGCGCGAAAACCGCCTGGTCACGGTGTGCGAAGAAGCCAGCTGCCCGAACATCCACGAGTGCTTCAGCCACGGCACCGCGACCTTCATGATTTTGGGCGAGGTGTGCACGCGGCGCTGCTCGTTCTGCGACGTGGCGCATGGCCGGCCAAAGCCGCCCGACGCGAGCGAACCTGCCAGCCTGGCCGCCACTGTTGCCGACATGGGCCTGAAGTACGTGGTGGTGACCAGCGTGGATCGTGACGACCTGCGCGACGGTGGCGCGCAGCATTTCGTCGACTGCATCTCGGCGATCCGGACCAGCTCGCCCAACACGCGTATCGAAATCCTGACCCCGGACTTCCGCGGCAAGGGCCGCATGGACCGCGCGCTGGAGATCCTGGCGCTGAGCCCGCCGGACGTGTTCAACCACAACATCGAAACCGTGCCGGACCTCTACCCGAATGTGCGCCCCGGCGCGGACTACCAGTGGTCGCTGACGCTGTTGCAGCGCTTCAAGGCGCAGCATCCGTCCATCGCCACCAAGTCCGGCATCATGCTGGGCCTGGGCGAGACGATGGAGCAGGTGCAGGCTACGCTGCGCGACCTGCGCGCGCACGATGTGGACATGATCACCATCGGTCAGTATCTGCAGCCGACGCCGCACCATCATCCGGTGATGCGTTACTGGACGCCGGAGGAATACAAGGCGCTGGAAGACTACGGCAATGCGCTGGGCTTCAGTCATGTTGCCTCCGGCCCGATGGTGCGTTCCTCGTACCACGCCGATCGTCAGGCCGCAGGCGCCGGCGTCGCCGCCTGAGTCGGCAACAGGCGATCGGACGAGTGCCGCGGCGGGTGGGCACCGGTGCCCGCAGCAGCACCGCGATGCTGGTGCGCTCAATGCCTGCCGGTCTCGCGTGTTGCCAGTAGAGCACTGACTCGACAAGTCGCGACGTTCTTCGGCCGGCCATCGCAATGCCGATCGACGACAGCCCCGTGCATCGCGCGGGGCTGTCGCCGTCTCTGGCCCGTGCGGCGTGCAGCCGCAAGCTACGGTCTCGTTCACAATCCGCTACGGGCCCGGCGCTAGGCTGATTCAGCCAGCGGATGACAACGCCAGCAACTTTCGGCACTGTCATGCTGTCTGATCCGTTAACCGCCTCTCTTTCATCGGCCCCGTGCCGAGAGCCATTCGATGACCTACAACGTTTCTTCGTGCATGAAGGCCGGCCTGCTGGCGCTGGTGTTGACCACTCCGATGGCTTTGCTCGCACGCGCCGACACTGCGCTGCCGGCCGCTGCCACGCCCGATCAGGCGACGGCCACCAAACTCGTGTACGGCCTGCTCTCCGACAGCCGCTATGCCTACCGGCCGCGCACGCTGGACGAGGCGATGTCCAAGGACGTGTTCAAGCGCTATCTGGAAACGCTGGATGGCGGCAAACAGTTCTTCACCCAGGCCGATATCGACAGCTTCGCGCCCCTCCAGGCCGGTGTTGGCGACGCGTTGCGCGGCGGCAACCTGGAGCCGGCGTTCCAGGTGTTCTCGGTCTACAAGAAGCGCGTCGATCAGCGCGTCAAGTACGCGCGCGACCTGCTCAAGCAGGACTTCGATTTCAGCGGTAACGACAAGTTCGAGTACGACCGCAAGGACGTGCCGTGGGCTGCGGACGACAAGCAGTTGGACGTGCTGTGGCGCCAGTCGGTGATGAACGATTGGCTGCGCCTGAAACTGGCCGGCAAGAAGCCCGACGACATCCGCAAGACGCTGGACAAGCGGTATCTGGCGCTGGCCGATTCGGTCAAGCAGCTCAAGGGCGAAGACGTGTTCCAGTTCTTCGTCAACGCCTATACCAACGCCGTCGACCCGCACACCGATTACTTCACCCCGCGCACTGCCGAGACGTTCAACCAGCAGATGTCGCTGTCGTTGGAAGGCATTGGCGCGCAGCTGCAGAAACAGGACGACATGGTGGTGATCCGCGAGGTGATCCCGGGCGGTCCGGCGGCGGTGGATGGCACGCTCAAGCCGGGCGATCGCATCGTCGGCGTTGGGCAGGCCAAGAGTGGCGCGATCGAAGATGTGATCGGCTGGCGCATCGACGACGTGGTGGCCAAGATCCGCGGCAGCAAGGATACCCAGGTGCGCCTGGAGTACATCCCGGCCGAGTCGGGCATCGATGGCAAGCACCGCACGGTGACCCTGACCCGTCAGAAGGTGCGTCTGGCCGAGCAGGCTGCCAAGGGCGAAACCATCACCTTGCCGGCCACCGGCAGCGAGCCGCAGCGCCGCATCGGCATCATCAAGCTGCCGGGCTTCTACCAGGATTTCGAAGGCCGCCGTCGCAATGCAGCCGACTACGCCTCGGCCACGCGCGACGTCGCCAAACTGCTGGCCGGCTTCAAGACCGACAAGGTCGATGGCGTGGTGCTGGACCTGCGCAATAACGGCGGTGGTTCGCTCGACGAGGCGATCGAACTGACCGGCTTGTTCATCGAGCAAGGGCCGGTCGTGCAGGTCCGCGAATCCGGCGGCCGCGTCACCGTCAATGGCGACAGCGACCCCAAGGTCGCCTGGGACGGCCCGCTGGCTGTCTTGATCAACCGCGGCTCGGCGTCGGCATCGGAGATCTTTGCCGGTGCGATACAGGATTACGGCCGCGGTCTGGTGATCGGCGAAACCAGCTTCGGCAAGGGCACCGTGCAGAACATCGTCGACCTGGATCGCTGGCCTGCTGCCGAAGGGCAGCGGTATGGGCAGGTCAAGCTGACGATCGCGCAGTTCTTCCGCGTCAGCGGCTCCAGCACCCAGCACAAGGGTGTGGTGCCGGATATCGCTTTCCCGGCAAGCGTGGATGCCACCGAGTTCGGTGAGAGCACCTACGACAATGCATTGCCGTGGACGCGTATCGCCGCTGCCCCGCATACCCAGTACGGCAACTTCGCGGCATTGCTGCCCAAGTTGCAGGCTCTGCACACTGCGCGGATTGCCAGCGACAAGGAGTTCCAGTGGTGGGAAGAAGACGTCAAGCAGTTCCGCGACGAAAAGGCCAAGAAGTACATTTCGTTGAATGAGGCCGAGCGCGTTGCCGAGCGACAGAAGCAGGATCAGCAGCGCAAGGATCGCCAGCAGATTCGCAAGCAACTCGGCCTGCCGCTGGATCCGCTTGCCGAAGACAGCGACGACGGCCTGACCGGTAACGAGCGCGACATCGTCAAGGACACTGCACGCGAAAAAGCGGCCGAAAAGCGCCCGGATCCGCTGCTGCATGAATCGGCGGCCATCCTTGCGGATGCGCTGGGCTTGCTGTCGCAGGACAAGCCCTTGTCGGCGCAGGTGCTGCCGAAGTCGACCTCCCCGGGACGTTGGGCAGACTGAGCCACGCTGCCGTTCGACTGCATGGACGCCACCGCTTGCCGGTGGCGTTTTCATGTTGGCAATACCGTGGCTGCTGGCAGCGTCTCAAGCGACCGCCTGCCAGCGGGCCTGCAGGCCGAGCAGCAGCAAGGTGCCGAAAAATATCCGGCGGAATGCCTCGGGAGAGATGCGGCGTCGCAGCTTCGTGCCGGCCCACACTCCCAGTGCGGTGGGCAGCAGCGCCAGCAGCGATGGCAGGCCGGCCGAGAGCGGCACCCCACCATGCCAGACCAGCGCCGCCGCCAGCGCAAGCGTTGCCGTGCCGAAGCACGCGGCCAGTGCGCGGATCAACAGGTCGCGTGGCAGGCCAAGTGCAGACAGGTACGGCACCACCGGGAGGACCAGCACGCCGGTGGCGCCATTGAGCAGGCCACCGACCAGGCCGATCAGCGGGCTGCCCCAGCGTTCGTGACGTGGCGGCAGGGTCCATTGCCGGCGGGCAAGCCCAAGCAGGGCATAGGCGACCAGCAGGACCCCAAGCGCGCCGCGCAGGTAGCGCGGATGACCGCCAATCATCAATCCGGCACTCAACCAGGTGCCCACCACCACCATGGCCAGCACCGGCCACAGACGTCGCAACAGCAGGGTCGCAGCTGGCCCCCAGGCCTGCTGCAGGTTCGTCACCAACGAAGGCAGCACCAGCAGCGCGGCGGCTTGGCTGGGCGGCAGCCACAGTCCCAACAGGCCCATTGCCACGGTTGGCAGCCCCATGCCGGCGACGCCTTTGACCGCGCCGGCAAGCAGGAACACAGCGGCGACCATGCCAAGTTGCGAAACGTCTTCATTCATGGCGGTCAGGATCGGTGCGGCAGCGGTGTCCGGCAAGCTGTCTTTGTTTGAGGCAGACTTCGGCCACGCCGAAGGCTGGAGGTGCAGATGCAGGTGGAATTCACCGACTTGCGGATCTTTGTTGCGGTGGCCGACACCGGCAGCATCACTGCCGGCGCCGACCGCGCGGCGCTGTCGCTGGCGGCTACCAGTGCGCGTATTCGCGCGCTGGAGCTGCAGATCGGCGCGGCCCTGTTCGAGCGTGGTCGGCGAGGCGTGACGCTCACCGCCGCCGGCCAGGTCCTGCTGCGGCATGCACGGGCATTGGCACGTCAGGAACAGGCCATGCGCAGCGAGCTTGGCGATTACGGACTCGGTGGACAGGTCACCCTGCGATTGGCTGCGAACACCGCCGCACTCTCCGAATGGCTACCCGAGTGCGTTGCGGATTTTTTGCTGGCCCATCCGCGGGTGGACCTGACCCTGGCCGAATGGGGCAGCGAGGAGGCTGCCGATGCCGTGCGCGATGAACGTGCCGACCTTGCCGTAGTGGCCGGGCATGCCGACTTCACCGGCCTGCAACGGCGTCCGTTCCGACAGGATCGCCTGGTGGTCGCGGTGGCCGCCAGCCATCCGCTTGCCGGCGCAGGCAGCCTGCGTCTGGCCGATATCGCGCCGATGCAGCTGCTGGCGTTATCGGCCGACAACGCCTTGCAGCGCCACCTGCGGACGCATCTGGCCCGGTCCGGCGTACAGCTGCGCATCCGTGCGCGCGTGCCGGGTCTCGAAACGCTGTGCCGCATGCTGGCACGCGGCGTGGGCGTGGCCATCGTGCCGCACGCGGCGCTGGCGTGCTCCAGTGTCAGGCAGCAGCTGGCGGCGGTGCCGCTGGAGGAACCCTGGGCGCGGCGCGAGCTGTCCATCATCTGGCGCGACGCCCCCTCGGTCACCCTGCAGGCCTTGCTGGAATGGCTGCAGGCCAGCGCCACGCATGCCGGCATTCATCCGGCTTGATGACCGCAGCGCTGCGGGCATCGGGTGGCCGTGTCACAGCCGGCCCGCGCCTGGCTGCCGGCCAACGGCTCTTGCACGTCCGTGTTTTCAGCGTGGCCACTCGAACTCGGCCATCACTGGGTAATGGTCCGACGGCAGAATGCCGCCGGGACGATCGTCCAGTGTCGCAAAGCGGGAAGGACGCAATCCGCGATACAGGATCCAGTCGATGCGCCGGGTCGGGTGCGTGGTGAAATCCTGGAAGGTATTTTCCGGCCCGCTGCGCTTGCTGGCCTGTGCGCGCGCATCGCGAAGTACTGCGGTCAGCGTGGGGTAGGTGATCTTGTCCGGATCGCTGTTGAAGTCGCCGGTCAGCACCACCGGGATCGTGGCAGGCAACTGCGCGATGCGCGACAGGATCAGGCGCGCGCTGCGCTCGCGGGCGGGCTCGTCCTCATCGCGATACGGAAAGTGCGTATTGAACAGGTAAAAGCGGCGTTTGTCGCTGCGGCGCTCGAACAGCGCCCACGTGGCCATGCGTGGCAGTACATTGCCCCAGGTGATGCTGCCGGCGCGTTCGGGCGTGTCGGACAGCCAGAAGTCGCCCGACTCCACCAACTCCAGGACGCGCGCGTCGTAGAACACGCCCATGTGCTCGTCGCTGTCATCGCCGCGCCGGCCCTGGCCGAACCAGCGGTAGTCGGGCAACTGTTCGGCCAGAAAGGCCGCCTGTTCGCTCACCAGTTCCTGCGTGCCGAACACATCGGGATGCGTCTGTTTGATCAAGGCGACCATGGCAGCGCGACGCACTTGCCAGCGTTTGTCGCCATCGGTATCGGCCGGCACGCGCACGTTGAACGACATGACCCGCAGTGGTGCCACCGGCGTGCCAGCCAGCGCGGGTAGGGCGATGCACGACAGTGCACCGATTGCCAGAAGGCAGCGCAGCACCTGCGCGATGGAGCGTGGCATGCAGGGAAATTCCTCGAAGAAGCAAGAGCGCCGAGTCTAGCCAGAGATGATGACCGCTGCGTCACGGCGACGATCACCGATGCACAGGCAAGCGGCCGCTTGACGCCGTCGTGCATCGGCGTAGCATTTCACCAAGCCGGCGGACAGACCGCCAGCTCACCACTCAACCGTGAGGGATTCTCATGGCAACACCGTACGACTATCTCGTGTTTATCGGGCGTTTCGAGCCCTTTCATAACGGCCACGCCGCCGTCGCCCGCCACGCGCTGGGCAAGGCGAAAAAGCTCATCGTGCTGATCGGCTCGGCCGACACGCCCCGCACCATTCGCAATCCTTGGACTGTCGCCGAACGTGCGGTGATGATCGAATCTGCGTTGCCGGGCGAAACCGCGCGGTTGCTCGTGCGCCCGCTACGCGACCATCTGTACAACGAAAGCCTGTGGATCGCCGAAGTGCAGCGGCAGGTTGCCGAAGCGGTGCACGCCGATGGCGGCACGCTGGATGCGAACATCGGCCTGATCGGCATGGACAAGGATGCCAGCAGCTACTACCTGCGTGAGTTTCCGCAGTGGCCGCTGGAGGACGTGCAACATACCGCAACGCTGTCGGCCACCGAATTGCGCCGCTATCTGTTCGAAGCCGGCGACATCGGTTTCCACGGTGGCTTGTTGATGCTGCGCGGCAATGTGCCGGCGCCCGTCTACGACATGCTGGAGGCCTTCCGGCGCAACTCGCCCAGCTACGCGCAGCTGGTGGCCGAATACCGCTTCATCGAGCAATACCGCGCCGCGTGGAAAGACGCGCCATATCCGCCGACATTCGTGACCACCGATGCGGTGGTGGTGCATTCGGGCCATGTGCTGCTGGTGCGGCGTCGCGCCGAACCGGGCAAGGGATTATGGGCGTTGCCTGGCGGTTTCGTCGGCCAGGAGGAAGGGCTGCTGGATTGCTGCCTGCGCGAGTTGCGCGAGGAAACCCGGCTCAAGTTGCCGGTGCCGGTGCTCAAGGGCTCGTTGCGTGGCAGGCAGGTCTTCGATCATCCCGAGCGCAGTCAGCGCGGACGCACCATTACCCATGCGTTCCATTTCGAGTTTCCGGCCGGGGAGTTGCCTGCGGTGCGCGGCGGCGACGATGCCGACAAGGCGCGCTGGATTCCGATCGCCGAAGTGATGGCGATGGGCCCGCGCCTGTACGAAGACCACCTGCACATTCTTGAATTCTTCCTGGGCCGTGGCTGACGCGCGCAAACGACGACGTGCTGCCGCGATACCACCAGGGGCGCACATGCCGTGACCGCTTGAACCGTGACCTCCCGCCGGCGGACAGACCGCCGGTTCATTCGACGCGAAGGAGCTTCCGTCATGCATTACCTCGATAACCTGCTGCTCAACACCGATAGCTACAAGGCCAGCCACTGGCTGCAATATCCGCCCGGCACCGATGCGTCGTTTTTCTACGTCGAATCGCGCGGTGGGCTCTACGAGCAGACCGTGTTCTTCGGTCTGCAGTCGCTCCTGAAGGACGCGATCAACCGGCCGGTGACGCACGCCGACATCGACGATGCGAAAGACTTGCTGGTTGCGCATGGCGAGCCGTTCAACGAGGCAGGCTGGCGCGATATCGTCGACCGGCTTGGCGGTCAGTTGCCGATCCGCATCCGCGCGGTGCCCGAGGGCGCCGTGGTGCCAACGCACAACGTGCTGATGACCATCGAGTCCACCGACGCCAAGGCGTTCTGGGTGCCGTCGTATCTGGAAACCTTGTTGCTGCGCGTGTGGTACCCGGTGACGGTGGCCACGGTGAGCTGGCAGGTGAAGCAGATCGTGCGCGACTACCTGGAGCGCACCAGCGACGATCCGGAAGGACAGCTGCCTTTCAAACTGCACGATTTTGGCGCGCGTGGCGTGTCCAGTCTTGGCTCGGCCGCATTGGGCGGTGCCGCGCATCTGGTGAATTTTCTCGGTACCGACACCTTGTCGGCGTTGCTGCTGGCGCGTGCGCATTACCACACGCCGGTGGCCGGGTATTCGATTCCCGCTGCCGAGCACAGCACCATCACCAGCTGGGGCCGCGAGCGCGAGGTGGATGCGTATCGCAACATGCTGCGGCAGTTCGCGCGCCCGGGTTCGATCGTGGCGGTGGTGTCGGACAGCTACGACATCTACCGTGCCATTCGCGAACATTGGGGCACTACCTTGCGCGAGGAAGTGATCGCCTCCGGCGCGACGGTGGTGATTCGTCCGGATTCGGGCGACCCGGTGGACGTGGTCGAGCAGTGCCTGCTGTTGCTGGACGAAGCGTTCGGCCATCAGCTCAATGGCAAGGGCTACAAGGTGCTCAACCATGTGCGGGTGATCCAGGGCGATGGCATCAACCCCACCTCGCTGCGCGCGATCCTGGAACGCATCACCGCCGCCGGCTATGCCGCCGATAACGTTGCCTTCGGCATGGGCGGTGCGTTGCTGCAGAAGGTGGACCGCGACACGCAGAAGTTTGCGTTGAAGTGCTCGGCGGTGCGCGTGGACGGGCAGTGGGTCGACGTCTACAAGGACCCGATCACCGACCAGGGCAAGCAGAGCAAGCGCGGTCGCCTGACCTTGCTGCGCAATCGCCAAGATGGCAGCTACCGCAGCGCGTTGCTCGATGAGGTCGACACCTACCCGGACAGCGAAGACGCGCTGGTCACGGTGTGGGAAAACGGCGTGTCGCAACAGGAGTGGACGCTGGAGCAGGTGCGCGCGCGTGCCGACGCTGCTCGTCGCTGACGCGCGGCGCGCAGGACTCGCCATGCACGCTTCCATCGACGACATCTCCTTGTTGCCTGCTTCAGCGCTGTTGGCGCGTCTGCGCGCCGCAGCACCCCACCTGCAGCGGCGTGTGCCGCTGCAGGACGACGCCAGCCGCTGGTATACGCTGCGCATCGGCGGGCGCACGTATCGCGCGGCGCTGCCGATCACCTTTACCCCGTATGCCTCGGTGCGGCCGTGTTCGGCGCGCTGCGGGTTCTGTTCGGAAAATCTGCGGCAGCACCGGGGCGGTCGCGCGGCAGCGACGTTGCGACCTGGGCCTGCGTATTTCCAGCAGTTGAGCGCTGTCTTGCAGTTGCTGCGCGATGTGCCGCTGTCGTATTCGTTGTCGGGTCTGGAAATGACCGACGATGCAGCGTGGCTGCAGACCTTGCTGCAGACGCTGGCAACCACGCCGAACGGCCCGCGCATCGAGCAGCGCGTGCTGTACAGCAATGGCGCAGGGCTGGCGCGTGCGGACGGTGCGCGGTTGATCGAGGCGTTGGTTGCCTTCGGGCTGTCGTGGGTCGAGCTGTCGCGTCATCATCCGTTGCAGGAGCGCAACGACGCGATCATGCGTTTCCGCCCGGATGAGCCAATCGCAGATGTGGCGACCTTCGTGCAGACGGCACGGCGGCTGGCAGCACGGTTGCCGCTGCGTTTGGTCTGCATCGTGCAGCGCGGTGGCGTGGACAATGCCGACGCCATTGCGCAGTACATCGCGTGGGCGCGCAGCTGTGGCGCCAGCCAGGTGATCTTTCGGGAATTGTCGCGGTTGGACGATGCCTATCGCAGCAACGGCACGCTGCGCTACATCGGCGCGCACCGCGTCGGCGTGGACACGTTGCTGGCCGAGTGCATGCAGCAGCCCTGGTGGTCGCGCTGGCAACCCGATGGCCTCACCGAAGGCTATTACTTCTGGAATGTGCGGCTGCGCGATCGGGCGGGCTTGCAGGTGGTCTTCGAAAGCGCCGACTACGCCGCGATGCATGCGCGTCACGCGACCGGCGATCTGTACAAGCTGGTGTTCTTCGCCAACGGCCGTCTCTGTGCGGGCTGGGACCCGGATGCCGATGTTTTGTGGGAACCCATCGATGGATGAGTTCGATCAGCGCAGTTGGTGGACGCCGGTCCCGGACGATGCCGCCTGGGCGCTGCCCGACGATCTGCGCGCGGCCGACCCGCTCGGCGGGCGCGATTGTGGTTGGGTCAATCAGATGCGCCCGTTTGTGCGCCATTTCAGCCGGCCGGGCGAGCAGGTGTTCGACCCGTTCTGTGGCTTTGGCAGCAGCTTGCTGGCGGCCGCGCTGGAAGGCCGCAACGCGCATGGCATGGAAATCGATCCGGCACGCGCGCAGTTGGCACGTGCGCGTCTGCAGCGGCATGCGGTGGAGGCGCCGGTGGTGGTCGGCAGCCTGGCCGTTAACGCGCCGGCAGGGCCGATCGACCTGTGTCTGACCAACGTGCCGTATTTCGGCTGCCACTGGCGTGGCGACGTGCTGCCTGGGCAGCTTTACGCAAGCAGCGATTACGCCAGCTATCTGACCGGCATGCGTGCGGTCTTCCATGCGCTGCGCAAGCAGATGCGGCCCGACGGCGTGGGCGTGGCGATGGTGCAGAACGTGGTGGTCGGCGGCCGCGTGATCCCGCAGGCCTGGGATCTGGGCCGCATCCTGGCCAGCCTGTTCACCCTGCGCGAGGAGCGGGTGCTGTGCTATCGGCGTCCGGCCGCCGCGCTGGCGCATGCCGAGACACAGAGCAATCGCAGCCACGAATACGCGCTGATCTTTCAGCATTGTCGTGCCCGGCTGGATCTGCAGCAGGCCGCGCAATTGCTGCAGGCGGTGCAGGCACAGGGCCTGCCGGTGGTGGTGCATGGCAGCTACGCGCGCTGGCTGGCGTCGCCGACCCTGGTGCCCGACGGTCCGGCCGATCTGGACCTGATGCTGCATGGCGAACAAGCGCTGTGGGACCGCCTTACCCTCTGGCTGCAGCAACAGGGCTTCGCGTTGAGCCTGTGGGGCGAACCGTGCCGTGCGCCGGTGGCACTGGCGGTGGTGCGTGCGCACCGTTACCTGCGCGCCGAGCGCATCGGTGCCGATGGCCGCCGCCTGCAGATAGACCTGCAACTGCCAGTGGATGAACCGCCGTTGCCCTGACCCGGCAACGCGACGCCGCGCGCACATGGGTTGCCGCTATGCTCTGTGCCGGTTTTGGATGCCGGAATCTCTCTATGTCTTGTTCTTCCCTGATCGCGCGCGGCGCACTGCTTGGCGCGCTGGCAACCCTGGCTGGCTGCGGCGGCAGCAAGGGCGACACGATGCTGATGCGCGAGTCGTTCAATTCCGACGACACCTATTCGCGCAGCGTGGCGGCCAGTTCGCCGCAAGCCTGCGAGGCGGCGCGGCGCGTGCTGTTGAGTCAGGGCTACGCGGTCACGCGCGCAGATGCCGCCGCGGTGGAAGGCAGCAAGAACTTCCAGCTCAAGGAAGCCGACCAGAGCGAACAACTCAATCTGCGCATTTCCTGCGCCAGCCAGGAGGGCGGCAAGGCGCAGGTGTTCGTCAGTGCGTTGCAGGACCGTTACGCACTGAAGAAGAGCTCCACCTCGGCCAGCGTGGGCGTCGGCGTGCTGGGCTCGTTGTCGTTGCCGGTCGGCAGCAGCGGCGATTCGCTGGTGCGCGTATCCAGTACCACGGTGCAGGATGCGGCGTTCTACAAGCGCTTTTTCGAACGCCTGAATTCGTATCTCCCCAAGGTCACCGAAGCCGTACCTGCTGCGGTGAGTGCAGCGCCTGCGCCCGCACCTGCTCATGCGGCCATACCAGCGCCGGCAGCCGCAGTGCCCGCAACGCCTGCAGCGAACTCTTCGACGCCCGCATCGCCTGCGCCCGCTGCAGCCGCTCCCACAACGGTCGCGCAGCCGCCGGTTGCGCCATTGCCGGTCGAAGCGCAAGACCCCCCACCAGCACCGGCGCAGGTGCCGCAAACCGAGCCCGCCACGCAGCCGTGATGGCGTGTTCACGCTTCGCGCCAAAGCCTGAATAGCCAGGTGTGCGCTTCACGTTATGTTCTCGAGCCAGCGGCCAGAGTGGGCCCATGCCTCGCCGAGCGGGCGAGAAACGTGGAGAACAACGATGAAAATGCGCACCTCCCTGTTGGGTATGTCCCTGATCGGCCTGATGGCGACGAGCACCTTCGCACAGGCTCAAAACTATTCGCATCAGCAGCGCTATACCGAAGCGGACGAGGGTCGCAGGTTCAATGACGGCACCCGCGTGCGCTGCCGCAATGTCGAAGTGCAAAAGAACTCGACCGACCCGAACCGCATCGGCGGCACGCTGGCCGGCGCTGCAATCGGTGGCCTGCTGGGCAACCAGGTTGGCGGCGGTAACGGCAAGAAGCTGGCGACCGTGGCAGGCGCCGTGGCGGGCGGTGCGGCAGGCCGCACCATCCAGGGCAATCGCCAGCAGGCCAACGGCAATCGCCAAGTCGAGCGCGTCTGCGAACGTCGCTGAGTCTGGTGCAGCGATTGAGCTGAATTGAATCCTGCGAGCCCCGGCCATGCCGGGGCTTTCTACGTTTGAGAGTGGCGTCGTGCGGACGATTCATTGCCTATGCCATCGATGAGGGTTGTCCGCGCGCAGCGCAGTGCGTCATCGCGCTCACCAGCGGCGCCGATGCCGCCACGGCATGCGCGCCTGCGCCGACTTGCTGCGCTGGTATGTGCAAGCGGCTTGCTGGCGGGGCAGCTGCTGCAGGTCGCCGACGCTGCGCCGAGCCAGACCGCCCGCGCCGCCAGCGCAGATTGCGTGGAAGCCCTGCTGCGACGGCTGGGATGGACCATCCATCGCGCCGCGGTGAGCGCGCCGTTGGTCCAGCGCGGCGCACCTTGCGTGCGCGGCACGCTTGCGCAGGCGCAGGCCGCCGGCGATCTGCAGCTGACGCTTCCGGCCGATTGGGACACGCAACAGCGCGGCGCAGCGCTCACCGCCGTGCTGGACGATGCAGCCACGCACTGCGCCTATGCGTTCGAACTCGGTGCAGCCACCCGCCGCGCGGTAACGCAATTGCAGAACAACCCGCGCTACCGCTTCTCGGCGCTGCAGCTGGGCTGGGTCGGATTCGGCTGGCGTGGCGCAGCCGCGCAGGGCTGGAGCGGTTTTCGCAGTTTCGGTCGCGGGTATCAGCCGCGCGGCAGCAATGCGCAGGCGTTGGATGCGTTCTACCGTGGCCAGGTGCGTTCCGAGTGCGGCGTAGGCCGACAGGTGGCTCAGCTCGCTACCCAGCGCGAGCTGTTCGGCGATGCCGGGTTCGATGAGGTATTTACGCCTGGCGAATTGTCGATCGGCACGTTCCTGACCTTGCACAACACCGACAGCATCCTGCTCGGTGCGCATGCCGGCGAATTCTTCGCCGACGGCAAGGCGGTGAAAACCTCTCAGCTCGGGCGGCAGGCGTTCGTCGGCGCACCTGGCTTCATCGCGCATGTGTTCGATAAGTCCTACCTGGATGACATCCACAATCAGGCCGAAAATTTCGTGGTCGTGGATGTCAGCGATGCAGCCGCGCAGGCGCTGGCGCAGCACGGTGGCTTTGCGTACTACGACGCGCGCAACCGGCAGATCTGGGAGTTGGCCAAACAGTTGCGCGGGCCTGGCGAGCGCCGCTTCGAACGCCTGCTTTACGAGCGCGATGCAGCGTTGCGCGCCACGCTCGACCCACAGCAGCAGGCACAGCTGCTGCAGCTGCAGACGCTGCTGGATGACCCGTTCTACCAAGGCTTTCTGGTCTATGTGCATCCAAAAGGCACCAAGCCGATCGGCTACCACGTGGCACGCCTGCTCGACCGTAACCCGCGCACGCCGTACGCCATCGACCTGACGTTGCACAATGTGCGCACCACCTTGTACTGGCGATGGATCGACTGGCAGCTGCAGCAGTGCAGCGCCGCCACCGTCGCGGAACAATCCATTGAGAATTCCGCCACGCCAGCGTACGCCGAGCGTGGCACCCTGCACTGATCAGATCATGAGGAGCGATTATGGAACTGGGTATGGTGGGACTGGGCCGCATGGGCGCCAACATGGCCGAGCGCTTGGTCAATGGTGGGCATCGCGTGCATGGCTACGATCCGGGCGCGAACGCGCGCACCAGCGCGCAAGCCAAGGGCATCGTCACCGCCGATGCGCTGGCAGCGCTGGTGTCCGCACTGCCGCGCCCGCGCGTGGTGTGGTTGATGGTGCCGGCCGGCAAGATCGTCGATGACACGCTGGCGCAGCTGCTGCCCTTGCTGCAGGCCGGCGACATCGTCATCGATGGCGGCAATTCGTACTACAAGGATTCGCAGCGGCGTGCGGCATTGCTGCAGGCCAGTGGCATCGCGTTTGTCGATTGCGGCACCAGCGGTGGCATCTGGGGTCTGCAGGAAGGCTATAGCCTGATGGTGGGTGGCGACGAAGCGGCGGTGACGGGGTTGCATCCGATCCTGGCAACGCTCGCGCCGGCGCCGGACAAGGGCTGGGGACGGGTTGGCCCGAGCGGTGCAGGCCACTTCACCAAGATGGTCCACAACGGCATCGAATACGGAATGATGCAGGCCTACGCGGAAGGCTTCGCGCTGATGCAGCACAAGGCCGATTTTGCGTTGGATCTGCACCAGGTTGCCGAAATCTGGCGCGATGGCAGCGTGGTGCGTTCGTGGTTGCTGGATCTGACGGCCGACGCGTTGACGCATAACCCGACCATGGCCGGCATCGCGCCGTTCGTGGCCGATTCTGGCGAAGGCCGCTGGACGGTTGCCGAAGCGATCGATCTGGAAGTCTCTGCACCGGTCATCACGTTGTCGCTGATGGAGCGGCTGCGCTCGCGCGATAAGGATTCGTTTACCGACAAGCTGCTCGCGGCGATGCGCAATCAGTTCGGCGGCCACGCGGTGATGACCACGACCTCGGCAGCGCCGACGATCGGTAGCAAGGACGCGTAAGGGCTGGGATGCGATGGCTGTGCGCGCCGGATCGCGGCGCGCACTGTTGGAAGTACAGAACCGTCTCAGCGTGATCAGCCGCGCGCGGCATCCAGCCACTGCACTCGGCCGTCCGCAGCGCCGCGTTGCGCAAGGTCCACCAGCTGCATCAGCTGCACCGCATCGCTGCTGCTGACCGGCGCCGGGCCGGTGCCTGCCAGTGCGTCGCGAAAGGCGGCGTAGCACTGCCGGTAGTCGCCCGGCAGGTTATCGGGCTGATGGGTGTGGACGCGGCCTTCGTCATCGACGCGGGTGAGCGTGCCTGGCAAGGGGTCCACGCCCCAACCGACCGTGCCGGGCCGACGGCCCGCGCGCAGCTGGTCTTCTTGCGTATCCAGGCCGTGCTTGAGGTAACTGCCACGCGTGCCGTGCACGGCGAAGCGCAGGCTCCCATCGGCCACCAGCGACCCGGCGTGCAGAATCACGCGCAGCCGGGGGTAGTGCAGGGTGACATGGAAATAATCGACGCTGCGTGCCTGGTCGCGCTGACGTTGCAGATCCGCGGCAATGCCCTGCGGCATACCGAACAACTGCATCGCCTGATCGAGCAGATGCGGGCCCAGGTCGTACCACAGTCCGGCACCGGGGCTATCGCTCTCGCGCCAACGGTCGCGTACCTGCGGGCGATAGCGGTCGAAGTGCGAATGAAATTCCACCACCTCGCCCAGCTGGCCTTCTTCGATCAGCCGGCGCACGGTGAGAAAGTCCGCATCCCAGCGGCGATTCTGGAACACGCTGATGATGCGTCCCGCGGCGTTGGCGGCATCGACCATCTGTTGCGCCTGCGTCGCATCCAGCGCGAACGGCTTGTCCACCAGCACATGCTTGCCGGCGGCCAGGGCCTCCAGCGCGAAGGGCGCATGGGTATGGTTCGGGGTAGCCAGCACCACGGCATCCAGTGCGGGATCGGCCAGCGCACTGTCGAGGTCGGCCACCACGGTGACGCCGGGGAAATCGGCCTGTGGCTGTTGCGGCTTGGACGACACCACGCTGTGCAACTGCAGGCCGGGGGTGCTTGCGATCAGCGGTGCATGAAAGGTGCGGCCGACATAGCCATAGCCGACGACGGCCAGATTGAACAGTTTGGGCATTGAAAACGGTTCATCGCAACGACGGAGGGAGCCGGCATGGTATTGCACCTGCCCGTGTGCGCAGGGTTCACAACCTCTGCATGCAACGGTCACGTCTGCTCGACGAGCGCCACCGCAAGCTGCGCCCACATTCAACAGGAGGTGCTTGGTATGAAGAACATGACGCATGCGCGCAAGTTGCTGGCTCTGTCGCTGTCGCTCGGTCTGACCCTCGGCGCGTCGCAGGCATTTGCGGCACCGCAGGAACATGCCGACCACAAGGATCATGCTGCCGGCATGAACGAGTCCAAGAAGCCGGTCACCGACACCTGGATCACTACCAAGGTCAAGGCCGACCTGCTGGCCACCGACAACGTCTCCGGTACCGACGTGAAGGTCGAGACCAAGAACGGCATCGTGACCCTGACCGGTGCGGTCGCCACCCAGGCCGAGCATGACAAGGCCGTTGCCGTTGCCAAGGGCATCGAGGGCGTCAAGAGCGTCAAGTCGACCGGCCTGAAGGTCACCGCTGCGAAGAAGTAAGCGCAGCTGCTGCGAATGCCGGGCCGCCGAGGCGAGGCGGCGACCCGAGCACCAGGCGCACTCCACGGAGTGCGCCTTTTTCGTTTCGAAGAACCGTCCAGTCTGCCGATAGTCGGCAACGCGCTCGCGCCGTTTTCACGCATGCTATACGTATGCTATGCCCATTCAGCTATGTCACAGACGGACATGATTTCTCTGAATCATTAATCTGGCAAGCTGCGTGATCGGAGACAATGCCGATCAGTCTTAGGCCCCCTGCAGCGAGCGAATTCGGTCCAGCAATGCAAACAACGGTCCAAGCAGACAAATGGGATCGCTGGCGCCTGCCTCTATTGGCGGTTGCCGTGTTCCTGATTGTGGTGGTGCCCTCGTTGTTGCTGCAGCAGATGGCCCGCAACGCCAACCAGGCCGCGACCTGGGTCTCGCATAGCCAGCAAGTGCTGGAAAACGCGCAACGCTTGGAAGCGGCAATGCGCAACGCCGAATCGGCAGCGCTGATGCGCTCGCACGGGGTCGAGCGCCCGGCGCTGCTGGAACGGATGCGGCGCGGGCGTAGCGAGGCTCAGGCCGCGGTGCAGCGGCTGATTTTTCTGACCAAAGACAACCCCGCCCAGCAAGTACGCATGGGGCGCATCCAGAGCACCATCGAACGGCGTCTGCTATTGGCCGAGCGCATTGCGGTGACCACCGCGCCGGAGCAAATCCGCGCGCTGATCAACGACATGACCCTGAACAACCCGATCCGTGTGCTGATCGATGACCTGCAAAGCGCCGAGGGACGCTTACTTGACCTGCGCAATGCGCGCGCCGAAACCGAGCGCATGCATTACGCGGTGTTGAGCTGGGCGGCGCTGGCGGTGCAGTTGCTGTTGCTGGGCACGGTGACCTGGCTGCTGCAGCGGCAGATCCGCCGCCGGTTGGCGGCCGAGCAGGAATACCTGCGCGCCAATGGCCGCGCCAGCTCGGTGCTGCAAACCGTGCGCGAGCCGATCGTGCTGCTGGATGCCAGCCAGCGCATCGTGTTGCATAACCCTGCCTTCGCCGACCTGTATGGCCTGGAAGAGCGCGGCAACGAATTGATGGCGCTGGAAGATGTGGGCGGGGGCGTCTGGCGCGATGCGCAGATCCACCAGCGTCTGGCGGACGTGTTGTTGCGTGGACGCGAGTTGTGGGATTACGAACACGAGCAGCGCGCCGCCGACGGCGTGCTGCGCACCATGTTGATCAATGCACGCCGCATGCCGCTGCCCGACACCACCGACGAAGACGTGGTGCTGATGACGGTGAGCGACATCAGCCTGCAGAAGACCGCGCAGTTGCGCATCCATGAGCTCAACCGGCAGATGGAGGGCAAAGTGGAGCAGGTCTCGGAAGTCAACCGCGAACTGGAAGCCTTCAGCTATTCGGTCTCGCACGATCTGCGCGCACCGTTGCGGCATGTGGCCGGATTCTCCGACAAGCTGGCGCGTCATCTGGGCGATACGGCCGACGAGAAGTCGCGCCATTACATGGAAGTGATCAGCAGCTCGGCGCGGCGCATGGCCTCGCTGATCGACGATCTGCTGGTGTATTCGCGCCTGGGCCGCGGTGCGCTGCGCCTGCAGGCGGTGGACATGCAATCGCTGGTGGCCGAAACGCGTGCGATTCTGGATTCCAACGTGCAGAGCGAGAACACCGGCCACCGGGTGGAATGGCATATCGCACCACTGCCGGTGCTGGTTGCCGACGAAAACATGATGCGCCAGCTGTGGATGAACCTGCTTGGCAATGCAGTCAAGTACAGCGCCAAGCGCGAGGTGGCCAAAATCGAGGTCAGCTACACGCCGATGTCCGACGGCGGCCACCAGTTCAGCGTGCGCGACAATGGTGCCGGTTTCGATATGGAATACAGCGGAAAATTGTTCGGCGTGTTCCAACGTTTGCACAAGGCCAGCGAATACGCTGGGACCGGCATCGGCCTGGCCAGCGTGCGGCGGGTGTTGACCCGTCACGGCGGCCGGATATGGGCCGAAGGCGCCGTCGACGAAGGCGCCACGTTTTATTTCGTGTTACCTCCTGCGCTTGAAGCGCCCAACCAAGAGTTCACTGCATGACCGCCATCCGTACCATTCTTCTGGCAGAAGACAGCCCGGCCGATGCGGAGATGGCGGTCGACGCCTTGCGCGAAGCCCGCCTTGCCAATCCCATCGTGCACGTCGAAGACGGCGTGGAAGCCATGGACTACCTGCTGCGCCGTGGCATGTTCGCCGACCGCGAGGAAGGCCTGCCGGCCGTGCTGCTGCTGGACATCAAGATGCCGCGCCTGGACGGGCTGGAAGTGCTCAAGCAGGTGCGCAGCGACGAGACGCTCAAGCGCCTGCCGGTAGTGATCCTGTCGTCCTCGCGCGAAGAAAGCGATCTGGCCCGCAGCTGGGACCTGGGCGTGAATGCCTATGTGGTCAAGCCGGTGGATGTGGATCAGTTCTTCAACGCGGTCAAGACGCTCGGCACGTTCTGGGCGGTCATCAACCAGGCACCGGAGCTGGACTGAACCATGCCGCATGAGGGGGGCAACCTGGAGCAGCTGAAGATCCTTCTGGTGGAAGATTCACCGGAAGACGCCGAGCTGTTGTCCGATCAGTTGCTCGAGGCCGGGCTGGATGCGGCATTCGAGCGCGTGGACAGCGAGCCGTCGCTGCGCGCCGCGCTGGACGACTTCCAGCCGGACATCGTGCTGTCGGACCTGAGCATGCCGGGCTTTTCCGGACACCAGGCGCTGCGCCTGGTGCGCCAGAACGGTGCCACACCCTTCATCTTCGTCTCCGGCACCATGGGTGAGGAGACCGCGGTCAAGGCGCTGCAGGATGGCGCCAACGACTACATCATCAAGCACAACCCGACGCGCTTGCCGAGCGCGGTGATCCGCGCGATCCGCGAGGCGCGTGCGGATCTGGAACGCCAGCGCGTGGAAAGCGAGCTGATGCGCGCGCAACGTCTGGAAAGCCTGGCGATGCTCGCGGCCGGTTTGAGTCACGACCTGCGCAATATCCTGCAACCGTTGTTGATCGTGCCCGACCTGCTGGCCGGGCGCACCGACGACCCGCAGCTGCGTCAGCTGGCCAACGTGGTGGCCGAATGCGGCCGGCGCGGGCATGAGATGGCCGAGTCGATGCTCTCGTTCGTGCGCGGTTCCAACAAGCCGCGCGAGCAGGTCTCCATCGCCAATCTGTTCCAGGCCGTGCAGATGCTGCTCAAGAGCAGCCTCCCCGATGGGGTACGCCTGCAGATGGACACCATCGCCGCGGATCTGACCATCGAGGCCAACTACACCGAATTGCAGCAATGCCTGCTCAACCTTGGCTTGAACGCGATCCAGGCGATGCCCGAGGGCGGCAGACTGATCCTGGCAGCCGATCGCTACGATGCCTCGCGCGTGCGCATGAGCGTGGCCGACACCGGCGTGGGCATGAGCGATGAAACCCGCGCGCGCTTGTTCAGTCCTTTCTTCACCA
Source organism: Xanthomonas sp. DAR33341 (assembly GCF_003992815.1). Lineage (NCBI taxonomy): Bacteria > Pseudomonadati > Pseudomonadota > Gammaproteobacteria > Lysobacterales > Lysobacteraceae > Xanthomonas > Xanthomonas sp. DAR33341. The sequence goes on from NZ_QEYV01000034.1 coordinate 161,278, forward strand.
CCAAGGCCGATGGCACCGGGTTGGGACTGATTTCGTGCAAGCGCATCATCGAAAGCTATGGCGGCAGCATCGTGGTCGATAGCCGGCTGGGCGAAGGGACGCGCTTTGACATGATCGTGCCGATGCGTGCGGTGTCGACGGCGGTGACGGAAGCCGAACTGCCGCTGCCGCTTGGCCATGGGCAGCGCATTTTGCTGGTGGATGGCGAGGCCACGCGCCTATCGCTGCTGGGCAATGCGCTCTCCAGCCAGGGCTATCAGCCGCAGCTGGCCAGCGATGGCGCCGCGGCGCTGCAACTGGTGCAGCAGCACGCGATGCCGGATCTGGTGATCATCGACAGCGACATCATCCTGCTCTCGGCAGTGAGCGTGCTGTTGAGCATGCAGGAGCTGGGGTACCAGGGCCCGGCGATCGTGCTGGAAGATGTCGGTGCGCCGCTGCAGCGTGCGCATTTCCCATCGGATCTGCCGGTGCATGTGCTGCGCAAGCCGCTGGAAATGCGCCGGGTGTTCCGCGCCGTTTCGCATGCGCTGGAAGTGGCCTGAGATCACGTTTGCGCGCAGCCGGCGCATGCGTCGACGGTGCAACGCGATTGCAACAGTTGACGTCCACGCCGGCCGCATGCGCGAATAACGTATGACCACCGTGCTTCTCAGCCTCGGCAGCAACGTCCAGCCGACCCACTACCTGCGCTTGGCTGTCGCCGCCCTGCGCGCGCGCTTCGGCCAGGTTGTCGTGTCACCCGCGTACCGCACGCCCGCGGTGGGCTTCGATGGGCCGGACTTCGTCAACAATGCGGCGGTATTGCAGACCGATCTGGATCTGGACGCGCTGGATCACTGGCTGCATGCGCTGGAAGATGCGCATGGGCGCGATCGCAGCGGCCCGCGTTTCAGCGACCGCACCCTGGATCTGGACGTGGTGTTCTTCGGCGACCGTATCGTCGAAGGCCCCGGGCATCTGCGCATCCCGCGGCCCGAACTCAAACATGCATTCGTGCTCAAGCCGCTGGCCGACATCGCGCCGGACTTCATCGACCCGCTGAGCGGGCAGACATTGGCAACCCTGTGGCAGGCGCATCCGCAGTACGGCAGCGCGTTTGCCACGGTGGAGCTGGATGCGGCTGCGCCGGAGTTGAGCGTCACGCAATAGCGCTGTTCTGGCAGCGCGGTTGAACGCGGCCGAGCAAACATGCACCTAGCGCGACGGCGTGCGGACTGTCTGGCAGTGCCGCACGCGCCGAGGCGGCAGCCGGGCTCACGTGCATGACAGGGATATCGTTGCCACGCAGCGAAAGCGCGCAGGCCCCGGACGCATCGTTCAACTGAGCTGGCGGCCGCCATCGACGTGCAGGGTATGCCCGGTGACGAAGCTGGCGTCGTCCAGCAACCAGCGCACCGCTTCGGCGATTTCCTCCGGCGTGCCGATGCGCGCCAGCGGCGTGCGCGCGAGCAGCGCATGCTTGGCGTCGGCGGATTTGCCTTCTTCCGGCCACAGGATGGCGCCAGGTGCGACCGCGTTGACACGCACGTGCGGCGCCAGTTCCAGCGCCAGCGAACGGGTCAGCATTTCCAGCGCGCTCTTGGAGGCGCCGTATAGCGGGTGGTTGCGCATCGGCTGCTGCGCGTGCAGATCGGTGAGGTTGACGATGGCCCCGCGCCGCTGGCGCAACTGTGCGGCGGCGGCTTGCGCGATGAAGAACGGCGCGCGTGCATTGACCGCAAACAAGTCGTCCCACTGCGCCGCAGTGGCCTCACCGATGGCGGTGGGGTAGAACGCCGAGGCGTTGTTGACCACGCCATCCAGACGACCGAAGGCGGCAAGGCAGCCGGCCACCAATTGCGCAGGTGCATCGGGCAGCCGCAGATCGGCGTGCAAGGCGTGCGCGCTGCCGGCACGCTGCCGGCACAGTTCGGCCACGCGTGCGTCCAGCATCTCGGCGGAGCGGTGTGCATGCAGCGCAACGCAGTAGCCGGCAGCGTGCAGCGTGGTGGCGATCTGCGCGCCGATGCGGCGGGCTGCACCGGTGATCAACACCACCTTGGAACTGTCTGTCATGGCGTACTCGCTCGGCGTTGCGGAGGGCTCGGCTATCCTGTGCATTGTCCCCGCAACCGGTGCCCGCATGCACGCCGACCTTCCCACACCCGATCCGGACGCGCTGGCCCACAGCGACCGGCTGGCTGCGCATGTGCGCGCCGAGATCCAGGCCGCCGGCGGTGCGATTCCGTTCTCGCGCTTCATGGAGCTGGCGCTGTATGCGCCGGGCCTGGGCTATTACAGCGCCGGCGCCAGCAAGTTCGGCGAGGCCGGCGATTTCGTCACCGCCCCGGAATTGGGGCCGTTGTTTGCGGCCACCGTTTCCGGCGCGTTGGCGCCGGTATTGCAGCAGCTCGGGCAGCAGGCGCGGGTGCTGGAAGTGGGCGGCGGCAGCGGTGCGTTTGCCGAAGTCACGCTCAAGCGGCTGCTGGAGCTGGACGCGCTGCCCGAGCGCTACGCGATCCTGGAGCCCAGCGCCGACCTGCGCGAGCGTCAACGCGAGCGGTTGGGGCGCAGTCTGATCCCGCCGGTATTCGATCTGGTGGAATGGCTGGATGCGCCGTTCCCGGACGATTGGGATGGCGTGCTGTTCGCCAACGAAGTCATCGACGCATTGCCCACGCCGCGCTTCGCACTGCGCGATGGGCAGGTGTATGAAGAAACCGTGGTGCTGGATGACCAGCAGCACTTCGCGCGCGGCGAGCAACCGGCCGATGCGTTGCTGAGTGCGGCCGTGCGTCACCTGGAGCGCTATCTGGAGCAGCCGTTCGCCGATGGCTATCGCTCCGAGTTGCTGCCGCAGTTGCCGTACTGGATCCAGGCGGTAGCCGGCGGCTTGAAGCGTGGCGCGATGGTGTTCGTCGACTACGGTTACCCGCGCGGCGAGTTCTATCGTGCGCAGCGCCAGGACGGCACCTTGCGTGCGTTTTACCGGCACCGCATGCATGAAGATCTCTACCGTTGGCCGGGTTTGCAGGATCTGACCGCATCGGTGGACTTCACCGCGTTGGCCGAGGCAGGCACCGGCGCAGGTTTCGAGCTGGCCGGGTATTGCACGCAAGCGAGCTTCCTGCTCGGCAATGGGCTGGACGCATTGTTGGCGCAGGCCGATACGCGCACCGATGAAGTGGGGCGCATGCGTCTACGCGAACAGATCAAGCGGCTGACCCTGCCCAGCGAGATGGGCGAGCGCTTCCAGGTGATGGGCTTCTCGCGCGATGTCGATTTTGCCCCGGCATTCCTGTCCGGCGATCTGACATGGCGGTTGTGAGTTCGGCACTCCGGCCGTTTCACCGGCCGCGGTTGTGGGTGGGCTTGTGGATCGCTGCGATTGTTGTGGTCATTGCCGTGTGCCTGGGGCCGCCGCCGGAGTTTCCGGAGCTGCCGTCCAACAGCGACAAGGCCGAGCACTTCATCACGTTCGCGTTGTTGTGCTGGGGAGCGGTGCAATTGTTTGCGACCCGGCGCGCACTGATGTTTGCCGCCTTCGGGCTGGTGCTGCTGGGCATCGGCATCGAAATCGCGCAAGGCGCGCTGACCACCAATCGCAGCGCCGACCCATACGATGCATTGGCCGATACCTTGGGCATTCTCGCCGGGCTCTGTCTGGCATGGACGCCATTGCGATATGTGATGTTGCGGATCGATCAGCGCCTGTTTGGACGGCGGCGACGGTGATTGAACGATGCCACGGCAGGCCAGGCGCCTGCCCACGGCCGTAAACGGACCCCGGCGCCGACGCGGCCCTGGTCAACCTGGCAGCATATTGCCGCACCGGTATAAAGCATCGCGCTCAAGGGCCGCTTGCGCCAGGCAGCATGCCGAGGCCGCGGCGGGGCGCCAGTTACCGGCTTGGCGATGACGGTTTGTGCAGCCGCTACGCTGCGGACCAGCGATTCGCACCTCGCCACCGCTGCCGCTGCCGTTACAGCTTCATTCTCAGCCCGAGATACAGCTGCCGTCCGGCCGCTGGCGAGAACATGGGCTGCGCCTGTGCCCAGAAGAAGCTGTCGTACCACACGTAGGCATACTCGCGACCGGTGGCATTGCGGACCTGCACGTCCACGCTCCAGTTCGGGTTGATCGTATAGCGCGCCGTGAGGTCGAGCGTCGCAAAGCCGCCGTACTTGCCTGCCACGTTGCGCTCCTCGAGGTAGTAATCGCCCTGGGCGCGTCCCTGCAGACCCAGTTGCAACGCCTCAGTCGCGCGGTAGTCCACGCCGATGTTGCTGATGTAGCGGGGCGTGGCGATGACTTCATTGCCTTGCAGCGAAAGCGCGGCGGCACGGTCGTCGCGCGTGATCCTGGCTTCCTGGTAGGCATGCGATGCCCAGAGCGTCCATCGATCGCCCAGCTGTGCGCTGATCTGCGCATCCACGCCGCGGCGACGCGTCTTGCCCAAGGTGACGGTGGTGCCGGTGGCCGGCATGTTCGACACCTCGTTTTCCGCATCCTGTTGCCAGACGGCGATGCGCGCCTGGCTGCCTGCAAATGGGCTGAACTTCATGCCCAGCTCGACGCCGGTGTTGGTGGAAGGGCGGATGCCGGCTTGCCCCGGGGTGAGATAGGCCGGGGCGGTGGAGCCGGTCAACACCTGGAAGGTACGGCCCCAGTTGGCATACACGTTGGTGGTGGGGGTCAGGGCGTAGATCACGCTGAGTTTGGGCTGCCCGATGCTGCCGTAACGCTGCAGCGGTGCGCGCACCGCGCCCGGCAGCAGTGTGTCGCCGTCGAAGCGGTCCACGCGATAGGCCGGCACCAGCTTCAGTGCCTCGACCGGCTGATAGATGGCCTGCACGTAGGCGCCCCAATTGTCGAACGTATAGCGGTCGTCGTTCTGGATGCGCGCTGGCGCTGCCGTGAAGTCGGTGGGCTCGGCATAGTTGAAGCGCTCGCGTCGGTACGCATTGTCTTGATGTTCGTAGTTGATGCCGCCTTCCAGGGTCAGCAAGTCGTTGGCGCGCCAGGTCAGGGTGTTGAGCATGCCTACCTGCGTTTCGTCCCAGCGCCGACGCTGACGCGGCGCATTGCCGATGGGCAGGTCGCTGAAGGTCACCCGGCGGTCGTCCTCGTAGCGGTTGTAGTAAAGCTTGCTGCCCAGGAACAGGGCGTCGGTCAGTTTCAGGTCCAGGTGCACGCCGGCCTGCTGCATGTCGCGGTCGTCGCCATCATTGCGGTTGCGGCGGTCCGAGCTGCGACGGTCGGTCTGCAGCTCTGCTGCGGTCATGAAGCCCGGCTCGTCGGCCTGGTTGCGGTACGCGCGTGCCGTCAGGCCGATGCGCATGCCGTCGTCGAGATTGCCGTAGAACCACTTGCCGCCCAACACATACTTGCTGGAACGATCGTGCGCACGATAGCCATCCGATGCCTGTGCGCCGATGAAGTAGTTCTGCGCGAATCCGTCGTGCTCGCGCCCTATCGCGATCTGCGCATCGCGGCTGGCGTAACTGCCGTAGGCAACGCGGGCATCGGTGTAGCTGCCGCCCTGGCGGGTGCCGAAGTTGATGTTGCCGCCGATGTTGTGCAGCCCATAGCGCGGATCGTTGGTGCCGCGCACTACCTCGATGTAGCTGATTTCCAGCGGAAACAGCATGTCGATGAAACGCTGGTTGCCGCTGTTGACGTTGCTGGGAATGCCGTCGATCAGGGTCTTGATTGCATTGAGATAGCCCTCGCCGTTGAAGGCGCGGAAGCTGACTTTGCCCGATTCGGCGCCCTGACGGGTTTCGGTCAACTGCATGCCGGGCATCTGCCCGAGCAATTCCCAGCTGTAGGACACGTTCTTGTCCTCGATCTGGTCGGCGCCCAGGACATCTACCGACGTCAGCACCTGATGCGCACTGAGCTGGCCTTCGTGATGCTGATGGACGTCGACCTTGCCGAGCGTCAGTGCCGAATCGGAGGACTGCGCGCGTGCGTCGGCAGCAAAGAGCAGAGCGGCGACAGTCGCCACGAGGGGACGGATCTTCATGAAGCGGGCAACACCTGCGGGCCAGTGGAAGTGTGTCAGAAATGACATGTTATAACATCTGCTGACAAATTCAATTTGTGTGGTGCTTTAGGGCGGCTTGGGAAGCGGTCAGCAGGCAGCTCGTGGCGCAACGCGTGGTGGGCGGCTTGCGTATTGGCGATGCGCTCGCAGCGTGGATAACGGCCAACAGCCAACAGCCAACAGCCAACAGCCAACAGCCAACAGCCAACAGCCAACAGCGCAGCAGGCGATGCAGGCGCCGCGTCGTTCCTCGCTGGCGGTGGACGTGGCCGATCCCGCCGGCGCGTTGTTGCCGTGCTTATGTGGGCATGCGCACTGCGCGTTCGCGTAACCACTTTGTGGCCACCCACTTTTCGCCGGCCAATACCGGCGCGCCGGCATGCAGGCTGCGCGTCATCGGATGCGGGCGGTCGTAGCTGAAAAACACTGCATTGCCCTTGACCGCAGCGACATCCAGATGCGCGTCAGGAAAACGCGTCGCGCCGCCGCGTTCTGGCGTATTGAGGTACATCACCAGCGAGGCGACGCGTTGCCCGCCGGCCTGCAACAATATCGGGGTGCCGACTGCGTCCGGGTCGAAGTAATCGTAGTGCGGCCGGTATTCGGCACCGGTCGCGTAGCGCAGTACCTGCAACCCTTCGCCGTGATCGACTGGCCAGTCGAACAGGCGCGCGATGCGCGCTTCGATACGTTGGCACAGCGCATCCTGGCCCACGCGCAGGCACATGCTGTCGCTGGTGCGTGCTGCATGCACCAGGTGCTCTCCGTTCGCATTGTCCACGGTGCGCGAACGCGCCAGGCGCGGGCGGGCCAAGGCGATCAATGCATCGCATTCACCGTCGGAAAGAAAACCGCCGAGTACTACCACGCGCGGCAGCAACAGGCTGACCAAGACGCGTACCTCGCGGTCGCCCAATGCAAGCAGCGATGCATCGGTGTCCTGTTGCAACGCGGGCACGCGCACCGGCATCGGCAAGCCGTTTGCTTGCGCGTGTTGTTGGATGTGGGCACGGACGAGTGCCTCGACCGCATCGATGGCGTCCTGTTCGTTCCAGCCCTGATCCAGGAGCGGCTGTAGCGCTTGCTCGGGCGGATGGCCGGCCACGGCTTGCGCCACGATCCAGTCGGCCAGCGGGGTCGGGATATCTGTATGTGTCATCGCTCTACAGTGCATGTCGACGTGTGGCATTCGTATGTCAATTGTGTCGCGGTAAGACAAATGAAACAGATGCCCTCTATAAAAGTGACGGGGATCTTGAACGTGCTCGCCACTGCAGTGCGCGGAACGCCACCAATTCTTGACGACTCCTCTTCATACCGGACCCGTTGACCTGGAGATCAGCCGCATGGCCTTTCGCAACAGCAGCAAGACACTTCTCATGACGTTTGGTACCGCACTGGCGCTGTCGGCCTGTGGTGGCGGAGCCGACCGTGTCGCCTCGCCAGGGGAAGGCGCATTCCCGCCGGCACCGGCCCCCACACCGACGCCGGCGCCCACGCCCGCGCCGACGCCGGCACCCGCACCGAGCGGCCCGGCCGCCGATTGCCCGAGCGGTTTTTCCAACGTCGGCACCATCGCCAACAACACGCTACGCGCCTGCCAGTTGCCGGAAAGCATCAACGGCAACCTGGTGGTGCCGGCGCGCGCGGGCACCGTGTATTCGATCAGCGGTCGCGTCAATGTCGGCACCGACCGCGGCGGCAACGCCACCGCACCGGCCGCCGGCAGTACGCAGGGTGTTTTGACCATCGAGCCGGGCGTGACCCTGTTCGGGTCGGCCGGGAGCGACTACATCGTGATCAATCGCGGTTCGCAGATCTTTGCCGAAGGCAGCGCGACTGCGCCGATCGTCTTCACCGCGCGTCAGGCGCTGGAGAGCACGGTCAGTGCAAATACCATTGGCCTGTGGGGCGGCATCGTGGTGCTGGGGCGCGCGGCGATCAACAACTGCCCGGGCACCACCGTGTCCGGTACGCCGGAATGCCAGGCGCAGGTCGAAGGGACCAACGCGTTCTATGGCGGCAACAACGCCACCGACAACAGCGGTTCGATGCGCTACCTGCGCGTGATGTATTCGGGCTTCGAAATTTCGCCCAACAACGAATTGCAGGGCATCACGCTGGCTGGTGTGGGTAGCGGTACCAAGCTGGATTATGTGCAGATCCACAACAGCTCCGACGACGGCATCGAATGGTTCGGCGGTACGGTCAACGGTAGCCATCTGGTCATCACCGGTGCCGACGACGATTCGCTGGATACCGATGCTGGCTGGAGCGGTGCACTGCAGTTCGGCATCGTGGTGCAGCGTGCCAGTGGCGGCGATCGCATGAACGAGTGGAGCAGCCTGCGTCGCCAGCCGTATTCGCGCCCGAAGGTGGCCAATTTCACCTACGTGGGCAATGCGCGCGCCGGTGCGGCGATCATGCTCAACCAGGGCACGCAGGCCGCGTTCTACAACTCGGTGGTGACCCGTCCTGCCGGCGGCACCGGCGATGGCCTGGTGTGCTTCAACCTGGCCGATACCGACACGCTCGGTACCTTCAACTCGGTGTTCTTCGCCTGCCCGACGGCCTTCGGCAGCGACGCGCGTGCCGCCAGCCAGTTTGCGGCCGGTACCAACAATGTCGCCAATGGCGTGTCCACCTTGCAGAACACCTTCGTCAATGGCGCCAATGAAAACGCAGTGCCGGCGTTTCAGGGCTTGAACGGGGTGAGCAGCTTCTTCCAGCAGGTGAACTACATCGGTGGCGTGCGCGATGCCAACGACACCTGGTGGCAGGGCTGGACCTGCGGACTGACCGCCGACCGTCCCTGCTGAGGCATGGCATCGCACGGCGGCCATCGGTCGCCGTGCGATGCGTCCAGCTTCATCTTTCTGTTGCCAGGGCTCCCACGATGCGAACCTCTGCTGTTGCCCGTCTTTCGCGGACGGGCCTGTCTCTTTCCATTTCTACCTTGCTGATGTCCGGCGCCGCCATGGCGCAGTCGACCGCCAGCGACGCCGATACCGGCAGCGGTACGTCCAGCGCGGCCGGTACCAGTGTGCCCAAGCAACTCGACCAGGTCGTGGTGCGTGGCGACTACATTCCCGAGCCGATGCTGCAAACCTCCGAAGTTGCCTCGTTCGTGACGCGCGAAGACATGGAGCGCACCGGCGACAGCAGCGCCGCGGTGGCGCTGACGCGTGTCACCGGGCTGAGCCTGTCGCGCGGCAAGTATGTGTATGTGCGCGGCCTGGGCGAGCGCTATTCGTCTGCGTTGTTCAACGGTTCGCCGCTGCCCAGCCCCGAGCCGATGCAGCGCGTGGTGCCGCTGGACCTGTTCCCCAGCGACGTGCTGGCCAGCGTGACCGTGCAAAAGACCTATTCGGCCGATTATCCGGGCGAATTCGGCGGCGGCGTGATCGATCTGCAATCGATGGAGATCCCCGACAAGCCGTTCCTGTCGTTGACCGTGGGTGGCGGCGCCAACAGCGTCAGCACCGGCGAAAAAGGCCTGACCTATTACGGCTCCGACGATGACGAGTGGGGCGTTGATGATGGCACCCGCAAGCAGCCTGCTGCCTTGCGCGATGCGATCAGGACCGGTCGTCGGGTCGATCTGGGCAGCTTTTCGCGCGAGGACATCCGTCGCATCGGGCGCAGCTTGAACGATGCCAACCTGTATCTACTGCAGGAAAAGGATAGCATCGCTCCGGACGTCAATGTCGGCGGCAGCGCCGGCTACAGCATGGACGTGGGCGAGGCCAAGCTGGGCATCATCGCGGTGGCCAGCTACGACAACGAATGGCGCACGCGTACCGGCAAGCAGCAGGACGGCATCTTCGTCGGCGACAGCGTCGAGTTCAATTCCAATTACGACTTCGCCACCACCCGCAACAACGTGCGCAGCAACGGCATGCTGGGGCTGGGCTGGGAATATGGCCGGCATACCATCGGCTGGACCACGCTATACGTGCACGACACCTTGAAGGTGGCGCGCAGCCGCGCCGGACGCGACGAACTGGCAGGTTTCGACGTGCGCGACGACAACACCGAGTGGTACGCGCGGCAGTTGATCAACAATCAGCTGCGCGGCACGCACGCGTTCGGCGAATACGACGACCTGAAGATCGAATGGCGCGCTGCAGTGGCCAACGCCAGCCGCGATGTGCCTTACGAAACCGGCATTCGTTACGAGCGGCTGGACGGCTACTGGGCGCACGACGCCTCACGGGTGCAGAACTACACGCGCTTCAGCAAGGTCGACGACACCGTGGCCAGCGGCGGCGTGGATGTCACCTGGCGCTTGCCGATGGAACACGACCTCACCGTCAAGGGCGGGCTGGCCTATCTGGACAACGACCGCAGCGCGTGGAGCCGCGAATTCCGCTTCCTGGCGCTGGACGGCCCGCTGCCGTTCCTGAACCAGTATCAGCGCGTGGATTATCTGTTCTCCGATTACAACCTCAGCAACGATCTGCTGCGCCTGCGCGAAACCACCGGCAGTTTCGGTGCGGCTGCCTACGAGGCGACCTTGAAGGTCAAGGCAGCGTATCTGCAGGCGGAGGGCGAGATCGTGCCGACTCTGCGCGCCACGGCGGGCGTACGTTACGAAAACGCCACCCAGGCGGTGCATCCGTACGACATCTTCAGCGGCACGCGCCAGGACGGCGTGGCGCCGTTGCACAACAGCTATGCGCTGCCGTCGGCCACGGTGACCTGGAATTTTGCCGAGAACCGGCAGCTGCGCTTTGGCGCTTCCAAGACCATCGCGCGCCCGCAGTTTCGAGAAATGGCGCCGCAGCAGTATCTGGACCCGGACATCGACCGTCAGTTCTTCGGTAACCCGTTCTTGGTCGATAGCGAGCTGGTCAATCTGGATGCACGCTACGAATGGTTCTTCGAACCGGGCCAGTACGTCACCATCGGCGCGTTCTACAAGAACATCGACAAGCCGATCGAAGCCATCGTCAACGACGCCCCCGGCGGCGGCATCGTGCAGAGCTTCATCAATGCGCCCAAGGCCACGCTGTACGGCGTGGAGCTGGAGGCCAAGAAGTATCTGGAGCTGCCGATCGCTGCCGACTGGTGGGGCGACAAGCGCCTGTTCGTGTCCGGCAATTACACGCGCACCAAGTCCAAGGTAAGTGCCAACGCTGGCGATACGGTGCAGCCGTTCGGCTTCAGCGCACCGGTGCAGGCGACCTTGTTCGTTCGCGATGGCTCGGCATTGCAGGGCCAGTCGGATGACATCGCCAACCTGCAGATCGGCGTGGAAAGCGAAAGCACCCATAGCCAGGCGACACTGATCGCCAACTACGTGGGCGAGCGGGTGTCCGCGCGTGGTCGCCCCGGGCAGCCGGATTACATCGACAGGCCGGGCACCTCACTGGATTTGGTGATCAAGAAGGGACTGACGTGGTCGGGCGATACGGTGTCGGTGAATTTTGCCGCGCGCAACCTGCTCAAGACCAAGTACCAGGAGTATCAGAAGGTGGCGAGCAACCGGGTCGACCTATACACCTACCAGCCCGGTATCAGCTATGACATCAGTGTGACAGCGCGCTTCTGATCTGGGCTGCAGGTGCCAGGTGCCGCAAACGCCCGCTGTGCATTGCATGGCGGGCGTTCGCATTTTGTCGTGTGGCGCCGTGTGTCGGTCTGTGTCATCGGTTTCTTCGAACTGACACATTGCCGCCGCATTCTGTCATCCGATCGAAATCCTGAGACGGACGTCCGCTTTGCAACGCGCCTGGCCCTCGTTGAATTCCTTGTTGCTGGCGCCGGGCGTTCGCACGGCGGTGGCGGGCGGTGTGGCCGCATTGCTGGTGCTGCAAGGTGTTCGTCTGTTGTGGCTGGTGCTGACGCCGATCGGGCCGTTGGGCACTGCGCAGGCCGGTGCGGTCGCTACTCTCGACGTGTCCGCATTGCGTCGCGATGTGTTCTATCGCAGCGCATCCGACGCCAATCGCGATGGCATCGTGCTGCATGGCGTGCGTGTTGGCGGCACCCAGGCGGCTGCCTATCTCAGCGGTAGCGATGGCCGCCAAGGCGCGTACCGCGTCGGCGACACGGTGGCGCCCGGCCTGATGGTGCAGGCGATCGCGGCCGATCATGTGTTGCTGCGCGCTGGCGGCAGCGTGCGTCGCATCGCATTGAGCGAGGCATCTGCTGCGGGTGCAGCGCCCCCGGCTGCAGCAACGAGCGCAACCGCACCAGCCATTGCCCCGGCAGCTGCGCAATCGAATGTCGCCACGGCAGCAGACCCGACCGCAGCCACCGCCGTCGACCCGCAGCAGTTGCTCGCCAGCGCAGGTCTGCGGGCCAGCGCCGAGGGTGGCGGCTTCACCCTCCTGCCGCGCGGAGATGGCGCGTTGCTGCGTCAGGCCGGCTTGGCGCCGGGCGATGTGCTGACCCAGATCAATGGCCGCACGCTCGATGCAGAACATCTGCGCGAACTGCAGGACGAATTGCGCGATGGCCAGAGCGCCACGCTGACCTACCGCCGCGACGGCCAGACCCACACCATGACCTTGAAGCGCCCGCAATGATTGCTGTTCGCCCGCTCTGGCTGCTCTCGGCCACGTTGTTGCTCGCATTGCCCGCGGTGCCGATGACCGCGCTGCATGCCGCCGATGCGCCGGCAGTGCGCCTGCAGGACGTGGATCTGCGCGCCTTCATCCAGGACGTCTCGCGTGCCACCGGCATCACCTTCATCGTGGACACGCGCGTGCAGGGCTCGGTCAACGTGGCGCGTGCGCAGGCGATGTCCGAAGCCGATCTGCTGGGCATGCTGCTGGCCGTGCTACGCGCCAATGGATTGATTGCGGTGTCCACCGGGCCATCGACCTACCGCGTCATTCCCGACGACACCGCCGCGCAGCAGCCGGGTAGCGCCGCCAACGGCAACCTGGGCTTCGCCACGCAGGTCTTCACCCTGCAGCGCGTGGACGCACGCAGCGCCGCCGAGATCCTCAAGCCGTTGATCGGGCGCGGTGGCGTGATCATGGCGATGCCGCAAGGCAATAGCCTGTTGATCGCCGACTACGCCGATAACCTGCGACGCATCCGCACGTTGGTGGCGCAGATCGATACCGACCGTGCGGCCATCGATACGGTGACGTTGCGCAATAGCTCGGCGCAGGAACTGGCGCGCACCTTGACCTCGCTGTTCGGGCAAGGCGGCGAGCGCAGCAACGTGCTGTCGGTGTTGCCGGTGGACAGCAGCAATTCCTTGATCGTGCGTGGCGACCCGGCGCTGGTGCAGCGCGTGGTACGTACCGCAGTCGATCTGGACGGGCGCGCCGAGCGCCGCGGCGACGTCAGCGTGGTGCGCTTGCAACACGCCAGTGCCGAGCAACTATTGCCGGTGTTGCAGCAATTGGTCGGCCAGACTCCAGGCAATGAGGCGCAGGTCGGGCAGGACACACGTTTGGCTGCGATCGATGTGGCCGCCGCGAGCGGCGCTGCGCAGACGCAGGTGATCGCGCCGGCGGCAGGCAAGCGCCCGGTGATCGTGCGTTACCCAGGCTCCAACGCGTTGATCATCAACGCCGACCCGGAGACCCAGCGCGCCTTGATGGATGTGATCCGGCAGCTGGATGTGCATCGCGAGCAGGTATTGGTCGAAGCGATCGTGGTGGAGATTTCCGACACCGCCGCCAAGCGCCTGGGCGTGCAGCTGCTGCTGGCCGGCCGCAACGGCACGGTGCCGTTGGTCGCCACGCAATACAGCGGCGCATCGCCAGGCATCGTGCCGCTGGCCGCGGCGGCGGCTGGCACGCGCAGCGGCAATGCCGACGACGATTCGGTGCTGGAACAGGCGCGCAACGTGGCTGCGCAATCGCTGCTCGGTTTGAGCGGCGGCTTGATCGGCCTGGCTGGGCAAAGCAACGATGCGGTGTTCGGCATGATCATCGATGCGGTCAAGAGCGACACCGGCTCAAACCTGTTGTCCACGCCCTCGATCATGACCCTGGATAACGAGCAGGCGCGCATCCTGGTAGGCCAGGAAGTGCCGATCACCACTGGCGAAGTGCTCGGCGCGGCCAACGACAACCCATTCCGCACCATCCAGCGCCAGGACGTGGGCGTGGAGCTGGAAGTGCGCCCGCAGATCAATACCGCCGGCGGCATCACGCTGGCGATCAAGCAGGAGGTCTCGGCGATTGCCGGGCCGGTCAGCGCGCAATCGTCGGAGCTGGTGTTCAACAAGCGCCAGATCGAAACGCGCGTGGTGGTGGAGAACGGTGCCATCGTGGCGCTTGGCGGCCTGCTCGATCAGAACGACCGCCAGACCGTGGAGAAGGTGCCGCTGCTTGGCGATGTACCCGGCCTGGGCGCGTTGTTCCGGCACAAGTCGCGCAACCGCGACAAGACCAACCTGATGGTGTTCATTCGCCCCACCATCATTCGCGATGCAGCCGATGCCCAGCGCATGACCGCGCCGCGCTACACCTATCTGCGCGAGCGTCAGCTGGCCGATGGCGACCCGGAAGCGGCGCTGGATGCGTTGGTGCGCGACTACTTGCGTGCTCAGCCGCCGCAGTTGCCGGCACGTCCCTCGTCAGTTGCGCCGGCACCGGCAACGACACCTGCGCCCGGCGCACGTCCCGTGCAGCGGTGACGCCATGAGCACTGCGCGCGCCGGCATTTCCTATGCATTCGCCAAGCGTCACGGCGTGGTGCTGCTTGGCAGCGACACCACAGCGCAGATCGGGTTGCGCGAAGGTGGCGATGTGCAGGCCTTGATCGAGTTGCGCCGCGCGTTGGGCCTGCCATTGCAGGTGCGCACGCTGGCGCCGTCGGTGTTCGACCGGCATGTGTCGGAGATCTACGCCGATGCCGGGCTGGAACAAGGCGTGCAGGTGGAAGCGCTGGATCTGCATGGCAGCCTGGATTCGTTGATCGACGACATCCCCACCGCCGATCTGCTCGACAGCCAGGACGATGCGCCGATCATCCGCCTGATCAACGGCATCATCGCCGAAGCCGCGCGGCTGGGTGCATCCGACGTGCATCTGGAATCCTACGAATCGCGTTTGCGCGTGCGCCTGCGCGTGGATGGCGTGATGCGCGAGGCGGCCACGCTGCCCGGACGCATCGCACCGCTGCTTGTGTCGCGCGTTAAGGTGATGGCGCGGCTGGATATCGCCGAAAAACGCATCCCGCAGGATGGGCGCGTGTCGCTGGTGATGGGGGCCAAGGCGCTGGATGTGCGCGTCTCCACCTTGCCCACGCGCGGCAGCGAGCGCGTGGTGCTGCGTATTCTGGATAAGGAACAGGGCACGCTGTCGCTGGCGCAACTGGGCATGCCACCGGCGGTGATGCACACCGTGCAGCGTGCCTTGCAGGTGCCCAACGGCATCGTGCTGGTCACCGGGCCCACCGGTTCGGGCAAGACCACGACCTTGTACGCGGCGCTGCGCTTGCTCAACGATGGCTCGCGCAACATCCTCACCGTGGAAGACCCGGTGGAGTACGCCATCGACGGCGTCGGCCAGACCCAGGTCAACGCACGTGTCGGCATGACCTTCGCCGCCGGCCTGCGCGCGATCCTGCGCCAGGACCCGGACGTGGTGATGATCGGCGAGATCCGCGATACCGAGACCGCGCAGATTGCGGTGCAGGCCAGCCTCACCGGCCATCTGGTGCTCTCCACCGTGCACACCAATGATGCAGTGGGTGCGGTCACGCGGTTGCGCGATATGGGGATCGAGCCGTTTCTGCTGGCATCGAGCCTGCGACTGATTCTGGCGCAGCGGCTGGTGCGGCGCTTGTGCACGCAGTGCCGCAGTGCACGGCCGATGGACGCTGGGACGGCCCACCTGTTGCGGGCGCCGGCCGATGCAGTGATCTACGCAGCGGCCGGCTGCAACGCCTGCCACCACAGCGGATACGCCGGGCGCGTGGGTATCTACGAAGCGATTGCGGTAGACGATGCGATGCGCCGTTTGATCGGCGACAACGCCGACGAAGATGCACTGGCTGCGGTCGCCTTCGCACGCGTACCGCGGCTGGGCGAAGCGGCACGGGCGGCCGTGCTGCAAGGCCTGACCACGCTGGAAGAAGCGCTGCGTGTGACCCGCCAACAGGACGATGCGCATGCCGCAGTTTGATTACACCGTGCTCGATCTGCATGGGCGCAACCGGCACGGCGTGATCAGTGCCGACAGCATAAACAGCGCACGTGCGCAGCTGGAACAGCGCCAATGGGTGCCGGTGCGTGTGGAAGTTGCGGCCGCGACCGCCAGCACGGCCGTGCGCGCGGCGCGCTTCAGTGGCAAGGATCTGGTGCTGTTCACCCGCCAGCTCGCCACGCTGGTGGAGACCGCACCGCTGGAAGAAGCCTTGCGCACCATCGGCACACAGTCCGAACGCCGCGGCGTGCGTCGGGTCACTAGCCAGACGCATGCATTGGTGGTCGAAGGGTTTCGCCTGTCCGATGCGATGGCACGCCAGGGCAAGGCGTTTCCCGCGTTGTATCGTGCGATGGTGGCCGCTGGCGAAAGCGCGGGTGCGTTGCCGCAGGTGCTGGAACGACTGGCCGATCTGCTCGAACGCCAGGCACAGGTGCGCAGCAAGTTGCAGTCTGCATTGGTCTATCCGACAGCGCTTGCAGCGACGGCCGGTGCGGTGGTGATCGTGCTGATGACCTTCGTGGTGCCCAAGGTGGTGGACCAGTTCGATTCGATGGGCCGCGCCTTGCCGTGGCTGACGCGCGTGGTGATCGGCGTGTCGCATTTCCTGCTGCACGCAGGCATCCCGCTGCTGATCGCCCTGGTGGTGGCGCTGGTTGCAGCGGTGCAGCTGCTCAAGCGCCCGGCGCTGCGCCTTGCAGCGGACCGGGCGCTATTGCGCGCGCCACTGCTGGGCCGGTTGATCCGCGATCTGCACGCCGCGCGCATGGCACGCACCCTGGCGATCATGGTCAACAGCGGCCTGCCATTGATGGAGGGGCTGATGATCGCTGCGCGCACCGTGGACAACCGCGCGCTGCGGCTGGCCACCGACAGCATGGTCACCGCGATCCGCGAGGGCGGCAGCCTGGCCGCGGCCATGAAGCGCGCGGGGGTGTTTCCGCCGACGCTGCTGTACATGGCCTCCAGCGGCGAAAACAGCGGGCGTCTGGCGCCGATGCTGGAGCGTGCGGCCGATTACCTGGAACGCGAATTCGAGGCCTTCACCACCGCCGCGATGAGCTTGCTGGAGCCGGCCATCATCGTGCTGCTCGGCGGCGTGGTGGCGGTGATCGTATTGTCGATCCTGCTGCCCATCCTGCAATTCAACACCCTCGCGCTTGGTTGAGCGCAGCCGCTTATCTTTGGAGACCGTCATGCAGTCCATCCACTCTCGTGCACGCCTTGGCTCGCCGACGGCACAGCGACGCACGCGTGGTTTCACCCTGGTCGAACTGATGGTGGTCGTCGTCATCATCGGCCTGCTCGCCACCGTGGTGATGATCAATGTGATGCCCAGCCAGGATCGCGCAATGATCGAAAAAGCCCGCGCCGACGTGGCGGTACTGGAGCAGGCGCTGGAAACCTATCGCCTGGACAACCTCAGCTACCCGAGTACCGAACAAGGGCTGCAAGCCTTGCTCGACCCGCCGAGCGGATTGACGCGACCGGAGCGCTATCGGCACGGCGGCTACATCCGCCGGCTGCCGGAAGACCCATGGGGCCATGCGTATCAATATCGGCGTCCGGGTCGCAATGGCGGCTTCGATGTGTATTCGCTAGGCGCAGACGGTGCAGAAGGCGGCGACGCCGACAACGCCGATATCGGCAACTGGCGCTGAGTGCCGACAATGTCATTCATGCCGGCCACAAGGCAATCGTCGATGCGCATGCGCATGCGCATGCACGTGGCGCCAATGCGCGCGCGTGGCTTCACCCTGCTCGAGGTGCTGGCCGTACTGGTGATGACCGCGCTTGCCAGCACGCTGGTGGTGATGACCTTGCCCGATACGCGGCGCGATCTGCACGATCATGCCGACACGTTGGCCAGCGCGCTGATGCATGCACGCGACGAGGCGATCATGAGTTTGCGCATGGTGGAGGTCAGCATCGATGCCGGCGGCTATGCGTTCCGGCGTCAGGTGCAGCAGCGTTGGATCGCCTTGGATGAAACGCCATTCGCTACGATGCGTTGGCCGGAAGGCATCCAGGCGCAACTGCCGGCCGGCAGCAAGCAACTGAGTGTGCGCTTCGATCCCACAGGCGCGGCCACACCGCAGCGCATCGCATTGGGCGATGGCCGGCAACAGATGCAGATCGTGGTAGATGCCGCAGGCGTGGTGCAGGTCGATGCGCCCTCTCGCTAACGCACGCGCATCGGGTGGATTTTCGCTGCTCGAACTGATGGTCGCGCTGGCGATCTTCGGCATGGCGGTGGTCGGCCTGTTGAACCTTTCCGGCGAGAGCGCGCGCACAGCGGTGGTGTTGGAAGAGCGCGCGCTTGCCGCGGTGGTGGCAGAAAACCAGGCGATTGAAGCGACGCTGGCGCCGGCTTCGGCAATCCGTGCGCCTGCGAACGGGCGGGTAATGCTCGGCGGGCGCAGCTGGGAGTGGCAACGCCAGTCGCTGCCGGCCGGCGCGGCAGGCCTGTTGCGGATCGAGGTGCGCGTGCGTGCCGCAGGCCAAATGCAGGAAGTTGCCAGCCTGAGCATGCTGCGGAGCGCAGAATGATCCGCAAACAGCGCACGCGCGGCTTCACCTTGATCGAATTGTTGGTGGCCTTGGCGGTATTCGCGTTGGTGGCCGCAGCTGCGGTGGCGGTGATGCGGCAGAGCATCGATCAGCGCGATGCCGTGCGCGCGCGACTGCAGCAGATTCGCGACTTTCAATTGGCCCATGGCCTGCTGCGCAGCGACCTGCAGCAGGCCGCGGTGCGCCGTACCCGCAACAGCGAGGGCAGCGCCGCACGCAGCGCCTTTGCTGCGAGTGCGTCCGGGACGTACGGGCCCTTGTTCGGGTTTGTGCGACGTGGCTGGAGCAATCCGGACCAGGCGCCGCGTGCGTCGCTGCAATACGTGGAATATCGCATCGTGGACGGGCGGCTGGAGCGCAGCGCACGCTCTGCGCTCGACGGCGCGGCAGCTGGCACGCCGCAAGTGTTGTTGCGCGGCGTACGTTCGGCGGCGGTGGCATTCCATTACCGGGCGCAATGGAGCGATGGCTGGAGCGGTGGGCTTGAAGCGTTGCCGGATGCGATCGCGCTGGAGTTGGACCTGGAGCACTGGGGGCGCGTACGCCAACTGTTCCTGTTGCCGGAAGGGCGTACGTGATGGCACTGCACGCACCTGCCAGGCAACGCGGCGTGGCCTTGCTCACGGTATTGCTGCTGGTTGCCGTGATGACCTTGCTGATGGCGGCCGTGCTGGAAGACCTGCGCTTTGGTCTGCGCCGCAGCGGCAATGGCGAAGCCATGACGCAAGCGCAGTGGTACGCCCTGGGCAGCGAGGCCGTTGCGCGGCAACGCTTGCAGGCGCTGTCCGAGCGGGATCCGCTGCGCACTACGCTGGACGGCGGCTGGAACGACCAGCCGATCGGCTTTCCGCTGGACGACGGTGCGGTGAGCGTGCGTCTGCACGATCGCGGCGGCTGCTTCAATCTCAACAGCGTGGTCGTTGGTGCGCCCGAACAATGGCAGCGTAGCGATGAGGGCGCACGCCAATATCGCGCATTGCTCGACGTGTTGGGCATCGCCCCGCAACAGGCGCATGCGCTGACCGACGCATTGGTGGACTGGATCGACTCCGACACACAGCCGGGCGTGCACGGTGCCGAAGACGACCGCTACCTGCAGGCGGCCGCACCGCAGCGCACCGGTGCAACCTTGCTGGCAGGCGTCAGCGAACTGCGCGCCATCGCCGGTTATACGCCGCAACTGATTGCGCAACTGCAGCCGTATGTCTGCGCATTGCCGGAGGGCCGCTTGTCGCCGATCAATATCAACACGCTGCGCCTGGACGATGCGCCGGTGCTGGTGGCGTTGACCGGAGGAGCGCTGGAGCTGCCGGCCGCGCGACGCGTTATCGCTGCACGGCCGGCTGGAGGATGGCGCGACATCCGGCTGTTTCTCAGCCAGCCGGCGCTGATGCAGGCTGAGCTGTCCAATGCGGTGATGGAACAACTCGCACTGCGCACCCGCTATTTCTCTCTCTACAGCCAGGTCGACCATGCCGGCGCGCAGGTCATGCTGGAAGCGTTGCTGCAACAGGAAACGGCCGGCCGGATCCGACTGGTCGCGCGCCAATGGAGTTCTGACCAATGACCACCACGTTGTTGTTGCTGCCAGCCGATGCAGCCGCCGAATCCATTGCGGTGCGTGCAGATGCGCAGGGGCAGGTGCAATCGGTGGGTCAAGCCACCGCACCGCCCGAGCCATCCGCGCGCACCCTCCTGGTGGTGCCGGGTGTGGATGTGCATCTGCGCTGGTTGCGCTTGCCTGGCCGCAGCATGGCGCAATCACGGGCCGCTGCGCGTCTGCAACTGGCCGAGCATCTGGCGATTGAGACGCAGGCCCTGCATGTGGTGATCGCCGATAGCGCTGAGGCCGATGGCACGCGCCTGGTCGCTGCAGTGGACAGCGTGGTGATGCAGCAGTGGTTGGCGCGCGCAACGCAACTCGGCTTCGCTCCCGATGCGGTGGTGCCGGATTGCCTGTTGCTGGAGCCTGGTGCCGATGCGACGGCAGCAGTGATGCACTGGGACGGCCGTTGGCTGATCCGTGGCGCACAGCTGGCCTGCAGCCTGGAGCCAGAGGCAGCGCGTCTGCTGCTGGGCGATCGTGTGCCGGCAGTGCCGCCGGGGCCCGACCCAACGCACTCCATCGCCGGCTTTGCGCGCTCCGCTGCGCACGTGCCGATCGATCTGCTGCAGCACCCGTTCGCGAACAAGGCCGCTGCCGAGCAAAAGCGCGCTCCGCGCCGTCTGGCGGTGCTGGCTGCGCTGGTGCTGCTATCGCCGGTGTTGCTGTTGCTGGCGCAGACCTTGCGCTACGAGATCGGTGCGCGTGTACTGCAAGCGCGGACCGCCACGCAGTTGGGTGTGCACGATGCAGCGGCGGTGCCAGCCGCATTGCAGGCGCGTCGGCAGGCCGGCACGGCGACCGATCGCCTGGCGATGCAACTGAGCACCTTGTTCGCCGCAGTCGATACCCTTCCAGCGGCAGAATTGGATCAGCTGGACTACAACCCCGCACAGCCGTTGCGCGCGATCTTGCTGCACACCGATGACGCCAGCCTGCAGCAGCTCTCGGCGCGGCTTGCGGATGCTGGATGGCACCTTGATCCGGGCAGCAGCCAAGTCGAGGACGGTCGCATGCGGACACCGTTCGCGCTGGAGCCATTGCGATGAAGGCATCGCTGCAACGCGGCACGCAATGGTGGCAGACCCGGGCGCCGCGTGAGCGGCGCATGTTGGGCGTGATGTGCGCCGCACTGGCGGCATTCGTCGGTTGGTATGCGCTTTACGTCCCATTGCGGCACTGGCATGACCGGGCCTGGGCGCGCTATGCCGATGCTGCGCAGCTGGCGCTCGATGCATCTGCGCAGGCAGCGTCGACCAGACGCGCCGCCGCACTGGGCTCAGCGGCCCTGGCCGAGATCATCGCAAGCAGCGCACGCGATGCCGGCGTCAACATCACCTCCCAACAGCGCAGCGCCGTGGGCGGGGTGGACGTGCAGATCGAGGCCGTCGGCGCCGCCGCGCTGTTCGGCTGGCTTGAGCGATTGCGACAGGCGCACGGCCTGGCGCCGACACAACTGAGCGTGGCACGCGAGCAGGGCCAACTCCGCGTACGCTGCGGGTTTGCGGAATCGGGACCGTGACACGCATGCGCTGGGCCTTGATCTTGGTGTCGATGGCGGGCGTCGCGCTGCTGGCATTTGTCCCGTTGCGTCTGGTGCTGCCGCGCGAGGGGCTGCCGTTCTCGGTGCTGGATGTGGAGGGCCCGATCTGGGCCGGCACGTTGCGGCAGGTGCAATGGCAAGGCATCGTGTTCGGCGATGTGGCGGTGCGGCCGCGGGTCTGGCCGCTGTTGCGTGGCGAACGTCGGGTGCAGTTGCAGTCCACACAGTTGCAACTGCTGTTGGTGGACGGCGCGCAACGCGGCATGCGCAATGCACAGGGCCAACTCCTGGTGCGCCAGCCGGGTGGCGTGGCACTGATCGATCTGGCGGTGCAGCTGCAGCAGGTCGATCTGCTATTCGATGCCACCGGCTGCGTGCAGGCGCACGGGCGTGTCAGCCTGCAATTGCTGGCAAGCGGGGCGGGCGCGCTGCCCGGTCTGCCGCCACTGCGCTTGTCCGGGCAGCCGGCGTGCGTGGATCACACCGCCGTGCTGACCTTGCTGCCCGACACCGCATTGCCCGCCGGCGTGCAGGCCAAGGCGCAGCTGCAACTCTGGCCCGACGGACGCTGGCAACTGCAGTCGCGCGTGGATCCAGCGCAGGACGCAGTGTTGGGTGTCGGGCTGCAATTGCTGGGCTTCGCTGCTACTCCGGAGCGCGGGTTTTTGCGCAACGATGAAGGTCGATTGCACTAGAAACGCTATGACTGGCGACGTGCCACAGCGCCCGTCTTCTGCACCATGATCGTGCATGCGTTGCGGCTGGTATGTTCGTTGCGGCGATTGGATGGCGTGTAGGCTCATCCGTTGACAACGTTGTCGTCGTGGCGCGGCAAGCAGTCATCGCGGCACGGGTTCGCCTGTGCAAGTACTGCGATACGCGCTTTGGAATACACATGAGCACGCTGCGAAGGACGGTGACGCAGCCAGCAGTGATTGCGACGTCGGGGCCGCGACGTGGACTGCCCAGAATTGGTCTGGTCACAAGGAATTGGTCAGTGACTGGTCATGTGACAACGATGCCCAGTGCGCTCCCGATATCTTTGCACGCACCGTTGCAGGTCAATGGCGGCAAGGATCGGGTGCGCTTCCAGAGCGCTATCGAACGCTTTCGAAAGTGACTGTTGACACGATCTTTTAGAGACCATAAGAATCAACTCCACTGAATTGGTACTTTCCAGTCAGGGCCGTTGATCAGCAATGGCATGCGTGCCCGTCCTGGGACGGACGCGGCATCGGCACCCACGGGGGGGCTTGCGGGGTGCTCGCAGACAACAGATCGCAGGCGGTTCCGGACATCCGGAACTGGTGACCTGTGCGCGCGTGGTTGGGTTGCCAGCGCCGGGATCTGTCATCGCTGATCGATCGGAACGCCAGTCGCGTTGTCGTCCAGCCATTCCACTTCAGGATTTCTCATGTCGCCTCTCCCGCGTGCCTCGCTGCGTTGTTGTTCGCCCTCGTCGCTGTCCCTTGCCATTGCGCTGTCGCTGCTTGCCTGCGGCGCCAACGCGCAGACACAGGACGCATCGGCGGCGGCATCGGCGCAGATCTCCCAACTCGATGCCATCAAGGTCACCAGCTCGTACCAGAAGAGCCTGATCACGGCCATGGACAACAAGCGCGACGACGTGCGCATGACCGACGGCATCTCTGCGCAGGACATCGGCAAGTTTCCTGCCGAAAACATCGCCGAGGCGATCCAGCGCATTCCCGGTGTGCAGATTTCCACTATCAACGGGCGCGGTTCCACCATCAGCGTGCGTGGCCTGGGGCCGCAGTATTCGGCCACCACCATCAACGGCCAGGTGATCAAAAGCGCCGATTTCACCGATGGCTTCCGCTACGACATCATCCAGCCAGAAGTGGCCGCCGGCATCGAGGTGATCAAATCGCCGTCGGCGGACATGGACGCCGGTGGCCTGTCGGGCACGGTCAACATCAACACCACCAAACCCCTGGACTACCAGCAGACCAAGCTGCTGTTCTCAGCCAAAACGCAGTACTCCGAGTTTGCCGGCGGTTCGCCAACGCCCAAGGGCGTGCTGACCTATATCGACCAGTTCAAGTTCGGTGGCGGCGATCTTGGCGTGTTCCTCAGCGCCGGCTATCAGAAGCTCAAGGATCGCGCCGATTATCTGTGGATCGACCGTTGGTACACGCAGGCCACCGACGCCGGCACGTTGTATATCCCACGCCGTCCGCGCTATCGCTCGATCGAGCGCGAGACCACGCGCAAGATGTTCAATGGCGGTCTGCAATGGAAGCCTAGCGAACAGCTGGAGATGAACCTCACTGCGCTGTATTCGCAGGACAGGACCGCCAACGACATGAACCAGCTGGTGTACTCGTTCGAGCGCAGTCCGCTGACAGTGCTGCAGACCAACGGGCTGACCGCCACACAGGTGTCGGCGTCGGATTACTGGCTGGAAAATAATCACCAGATCGAACAGCACAATCTGTCCACTCAGTTGCTCACCTACGACTTCAAGTGGAAGGGCGATGCCTGGACGCTGAGTGGCGCGGCCAATTACACCCAGGGCAAGACCGAGGAGAACGAGCGCGCCGCGATCCTGGGACGGATTCCCTCTGCAACGCTGCTGGATACCTCCAATCCCGACGCGATCTCGCTGACCACCGATGCCGATGCCACTGACGCCAGTGCATGGAACAAGGCCAATCTGGTGCGCAGCGAATACCCCAACGGTTCCATCCAATCGCTCAGCAACAAGGAATGGTCGCTGCAACTGGATGCCGAACGGTATCTTGAACTGGGCGCGTTGAACGCTGTGCGCTTCGGCGCCAAATACCGTCGCGAAACCTTCGATCGCGATGTGCGCCGGCGCGACTTCTTGTATCTGCTCAGGACCGGTGCGGTGTCCGGCTTCGACATGTTCCCGGAGCTGTCCGCAGCCAGCAGCACGGTCAGCAACTTCCTTGACGGACAACTCGCCTCGCAGGACAGCTGGGTCACCCCGGACGTGGCGGCTTATGCGCGCTCGCTGGCGGCCGCGGGCATCACCGTGCCGGTGCTGTTCGCACCGCAGAGCAGCTACAGCATCGAGAACGACATTTCTTCGGCGTATGCGATGGCGCGCATCGACACCGACATCGGCAGCATGCGTCTGCGCGGCAATGTCGGCATGCGCTACGAAAATACCAAACGCACCACCGATACCTACCTGACTCAGGCGCAAGCCGCCAGCGACGACGCCAATGTCGTGGTCGGCACCGCTCGCGCGCCCTACGAGTATTCCAACTGGTTGCCCAGCCTGAATCTGGTGCTGGATATGCGCGAAGACTTGTTGCTGCGCTTTGCGGCCGCCAAGGTCCTGGTGCGGCCGATTCTGGACAGCAACACCGCGATCGCTTCGACGATTTCCACCGGCACCAATACTGGCGGCACCACCACCTATGTCGTCGCCCAGGGCCAGACCGATCTGAAGGCATTGACCGCTGACCAAGCCGACCTGAGCCTGGAGTGGTATTACGGCAACGGCGGCGCGCTGACCGTGGCCGAATTCTGGAAAAGCATCAAGAACGGCACCTTCAATAGCATCGTTTGCCCGGCCGCCTTTAACGGCACCGTGCTGTCCAGCAATGCAGCCGGCGATTGTGTGAGTAGTAACGGCGATATCTACGAGATCACCGCCACCACCAATGACCCGAGCAAGGTAAAGATTCGCGGTTACGAGCTGGGCTGGACGCAATCGCTGGATGCCTGGTTGCCGATCGATGGTTTCGGGTTCACCACCAATTTCACCCGGGTGATTCCGCAGCGCGATACCGATTTCAAGATCCGCAACCTGTCAGAACAGACCTGGAACGCGACCGCGTACTGGGAGAGCGCGCATTACTCGGCACGCGTGTCGCTCAATCATCGCAGCGAGTACGAACAGGACAGCAGCGACAGCTTCTTCGCGCGCGAAGGCCACATCATGAAGGCACGCACGCAGCTGGATGCAGTGCTTGGCTACCAAGTCAACGAGAAGCTGAGTTTCCAGCTGGGCGGCCTGAATCTCACCAACCGAAAGGAAGAAGCGTACAAGGACATCCCCAGCCGCTGGCAGATGACGGGCGTCACCGGTCGAAGCTACTACCTGTCGATGCAGTGGGACATGCTTTGATGCTGAGGCAGCGCGCCTCGGGCCGCCGTGCACAGTTGCGTGCGGCGTCCAGCAGTGAGGGCAACACTGCGGTTTCGTTGGAAGCGTGCCATGCACTGCAGTTGACCAGGCGCTGCCATGCGCAGGCGTGAGTTCCTAGCCGGCAGCGTCTGCGCCTCATCGCTGCTTAGCGCGCCTGCGCTGGTCTCTGGCGCGGCAGCCGCAGGCACCAGACGTGTCGGCACCAGCGCCAATCCGCGTCCCAGGCCACAGGGCTCCGCGACAGATGCCGGCGGCCAATGGCTGGATCTGGACGATGGGTGGCGCTTCCATGCCGGCGATGTGCCATTTCCGCGCCTGCTGGGGCAGGACGAGACGTACGCCAATGGCAAGGCGGGCCGGGCCTGGGGCGCAGCGGCGCCGGAGTTCGACGATACCGGTTGGCGGCAGCTGCAAGTCCCGCACGATTTTGTATTGGAGCAACCGGTGCGCGCCGACGCCAACGTCGCGCAAGGCTATCGCCCGCGCGGTATCGCCTGGTACCGGCGCACGTTTCGGCTGGAAGAGGCAGTGCGCGGCCAGGCGGTGGAACTGCGTCTGGACGGTGTCGCCAGCCATGCCACGGTGTGGGTCAACGGCATGCTGATGGCGCGCAGTTGGAGCGGCTACAACGGGCTGGTGATCGACATCACGCCCGTCGCACGTTATGGCAATGCATTGAACTGCATCGCCATCCGCGTCGATGCCGAGGCCATGGATGGGTGGTGGTACGAAGGCGGCGGCATCTACCGACACACCTGGCTGGTGCTGCGCGCGCCCCTGCATATCGCCGGCGACGGCCTGGCAGCCGTGCCGCGGGAAGGCCCAGACGATGTTTGGCAGGTGCCGGTGCAGTTGGACCTTGTCAACAGCGGTGAACAGCCCGCTGATGCGTGGGTCGACGTCGTCTTGCGCGACACGCATGGCGCTGTCGTGGCGCATGGTGAGACACAACGACGCGTCGCCGCATTCGGCACGGCACAGGCGGCGCTCAGCATCGCAGTGCCGCAGCCGCAGCGCTGGAGCGTGGACACCCCCGTGCTGTATCGCCTGCAAGCCGAAGTGCGCAGCGCGGATGGCCGCAGCGACCGTGCCGCATGCGAGGTCGGTTTTCGTAGCCTGCGCTTCGACGCTGATCACGGGTTTTTTCTCAACGGACGTCCGCTCAAGATCAAGGGCGTCTGCCTGCATCAGGACCATGCTGGCGTCGGCGTGGCGTTGCCCGATGCGCTGCATGTGTTTCGTCTGCAGCGGCTGAAATCGATTGGCTGCAACGCCATCCGTCTGCATCACGCAGTGGCGCCGGAACTGCTGCAGGCCTGCGACCGTCTCGGCATGTTGGTGATGGCCGAGAACCGCTTGTTCAATCCTGCACCCGACTATGTGGCGTTGCTGCGCAACATGGTGCGGCGCCAGCGCAATCATCCCAGCGTGTTTCTGTGGTCGCTGCTCAACGAAGAGCCGCTGCAAGGCACCGCCACCGGTTACGCGATCACGGCGCGCGCCGCCAGCGCGGTGCGGGCGCTCGACGACACGCGCCCAATCACCGCCGGCATGAACGACGGCATGTTCGCCACCGGCGGCGCGGCCGATGTGGTGGACGTGCTCGGTTTCAACTATCGGCAGTACAACTACGACCGCGTGCATGCAGCGCGTCCGCGCACGCCGATGCTGTCCAGCGAAGACACCAGTGCGTTTCAGACGCGTGGTGCGTGGTTCACCGATCTGGATGCGCACGTGGTGGCCGAAGACGACAGCCTGGCCGCGGACTGGGGCAATACCCATCGCCGCGCCTGGCAGCTGATTGCCGAACGCCCGTTCGTCGCCGGCAGTTTCGTGTGGACCGGCTTCGATTATCGCGGGGAGCCCACGCCGTTCGAATGGCCATCGGTGGGGTCGTTCTTCGGCATCATGGACCAATGCGGATTTGCCAAGGGCGCCTATTGGCTGCGTCGCGCCTTATGGATCGACGATGCGCCGGTACTGCATCTGTTGCCACACTGGAACTGGCCCGGCCGCGAAGGTCAGCCGATCAAGGTCATGGCGTTCTGCAATGCCGAGCAGGTGGAGTTGTGGCTCAACGGCCGCTCGCTCGGGAAACAAGCGGTGGATCGTGCGCAATCGAATCAGTGGCACGTGGACTACGCGCCGGGCGTGCTCGAAGCGGTGGCCTGGCGTGGGGGACACGAAGTGGCGCGCACGCGCGTCGAAACCACCGGTGCCCCGGTCGCGCTCAAACTCATCCCCGACCGCAGCGAACTACACGGCGATGGCCGCGATGCGCAAACGGTGACGTTGGAAGCGGTGGACGCGCAGGGGCGCCACGTGCCCGATTGCAATGCACTGCTGACGCTGCAGATCAGCGGCGGCCGGCTGTTGGGTATCGGCAATGGCGACCCGAATTCGCATGCAGCGGATCAAAGCACGCAGGTGGCGTTGTTCAACGGGCTGGCGCAGGCAATCGTGCAAGCCGGGAGCGGTGCGGGCGTGTTGCGCCTGCAGGCAAGTAGCCCCGGATTGCGCGATGCAGTGCTTGATATCGGCCGCACGTCGGCGCCGCTGCCGGCATCGGTGCCGATCGCGGCGCCAGTGATGGTGGTCGAAAGCTGGCGCCACACCGCTGCATTCGCGCAGCCGCCCGCACCGGACCTCCCGCGCCGTCCTAACGACAACAACAGCTGGAGCAATACGTTGCCAGGCACCTTGGAAAGCGCCCCCGAACGTGCCGGCTATGTGTTGTATCGCAGTCAATTCACACCGTGGCAGGGCATGCAAACCCGCGGCGGCATACTCGACCTGGGCCGCCTCAGCGGGCCGGCGCAGGTATTTCTGGACGGCCGCGCGGTCGCCCAGGCAGCGGCCGGAACACCGGTCACCGTGGCGCTTGCACCCGCGGCCGGCGAGCGCACCCTGGCGGTGATTCTGCAGGTCGCTGCCGATCAACCATTTGGATTCCACGACGTCGTCACCGTGCATTATCGGAACCCGCCATGACCTTTTCACTGTTTTCCTCATCGTCGCCTGCGCGCGTGTTCGCCGTGGTGCTGGGCGCGTTGCTCGCCACTCCGGTCCCCGTGCTGGCGGCACCGCCCGCGCAGGCTGTCGTGCAGCGCCTGATCGGCGCGCGTGCCGCCCAGTTCGACATGACCGTCGCACCGCGTGGCGATGGTGCAGACTGGTATCGCATCGACGCCGGCGGCGACACGGTGCGCATTGCCGGCTCCTCGCAAGTAGCCTTGGCGCGTGGCGCCTATGCGTATCTCGGTCAAGCAGGAGCGGCCTCGATGAGTTGGGAGGGCGACCGCGTGGCGCTGCCAGCGCAATGGCCGGCCTACCGCAGTGGTCAAGTGCGCACGCCATTTGCCCACCGCGCCTATCTCAATACCTGCACCTACGGCTACACCACGCCGTTCTGGGATTGGCCGCGCTGGCAGCGCGAGATCGACTGGATGGCCTTGCATGGCATCGACATGCCGCTGGCGATGGAAGGCCAGGAAGCGATCTGGCAAGCGTTGTGGCGCGAGTTCGATGTCGGCGATGACGCGCTGGCGGAGTATTTTTCCGGCCCGGCATTCACGCCGTGGCAGCGCATGGGCAATATCGAAGGCTATCGCGCACCGCTGCCGCAACACTGGATCGATAGCAAACGCGTGCTGCAGAAGCAGATCCTGACGCGCATGCGCGAGTTGGGCATGCAGCCGGTGCTGCCCGCATTTGCCGGCTACGTGCCCAGGGCGTTCGCGCAGGCCCATCCGCATGCGCGCATCTATCGCATGCGCGCCTGGGAAGGCTTTCACGAGACCTATTGGCTGGATCCGCGCGATCCGCTGTTTGCCAAGCTCGCGCGGCGCTTCCTTGAGCTGTACGCCCAGACCTACGGCGCAGGCGAGTTCTACCTGGCCGATGCCTTCAACGAAATGCTGCCACCCGTGGCCGACGATGGCAGCGACGTGGCCGCCGCCAGGTACGGCGACAGCATCGCCAACTCCGATGCTGCGCGGGCAAAAGCGGTACCGCCAGCGCAACGCGATGCACGCCTGGCCGAGTACGGGCAGGCGTTGTATCGCTCCATCGCGCAGGTGAATCCGAAGGCCACCTGGGTGATGCAGGGCTGGCTGTTCGGTGCCGACCGCCAGTTCTGGCAAGCGCAGGCGATCGCTGCATTTCTCGGCAAGGTGCCCGACGCGCGCTTGATGGTGCTTGACATCGGCAACGACCGCTATCCCGGTACCTGGAAGGCATCGCAGGCCTTCGACAACAAGCAGTGGATCTACGGCTACGTGCACAACTATGGCGCTAGCAATCCGTTGTACGGCGATTTCGCGTTCTATCGGCACGATCTGCAAGCCTTGCTGGCCGATCCGGACAAACGCAATCTGCGCGGCTTCGGCGTGTTTCCGGAAGGCCTGCACAGCAACTCGGTGATCTACGAGTATCTCTACGCGCTGGCCTGGGAAGGCCCACAACAATCGTGGTCGCAGTGGCTCACGCACTATCTGCGCGCGCGCTACGGCCGCAGCGATGCTGCATTACTGAGCGCATGGTCTGATCTGGAAGCAGGCATCTACCAGACCCGTTACTGGTCGCCACGCTGGTGGAACAAGCGTGCCGGTGCCTACCTGCTGTTCAAGCGGCCGACTGCCGACATCGTCGATTTCGACGATCGTCCTGGCGACCCGCAACGCCTGCGCCGCGCCATCGATGCGTTGCTGCGGCAGGCCAACCGTTATGCCGATGCGCCGCTGTATCGCTACGATTTGATCGAAGACGCACGCCACTACCTGAGCCTGCAGGCCGACCGTCAATTGCAGGCAGTGGTGCAGGCCTATAATGCCGGCGATTTCGCGCGCGGCGATGCGCAGCTGGCGCGCACCACGCAACTGGTGCGGGGACTGGATGCGCTGATTGGCGGTCAATACGAAACCTTGGCCGACTGGACCGGCCAGGCCGCCGCTGCGGCCGGCCACGATGCCGGATTGCGGCGCGCCTATGTCGGCAATGCGCGAGCGCAGGTCAGTGTCTGGGGCGGCGACGGCAACCTTGCTGATTACGCGTCCAAGGCGTGGCAGGGCATGTACGCAGACTTCTATCTGCAGCGTTGGACGCGCTTTCTCAGCGCGTATCGTGCTGCACGCAAGGCCGGCACGCCGTTCGATGCGGTGGCCATGGATCACCAGCTTGCAACATGGGAACGCCAGTGGTCCGCGCAGGACGAGATGTCGAAGCGTCAGCCGCCACGTGAGCCATTGAGCTTGCTGCACACCTTGCTGGCACAGTTGGATGCGCACGATCCAAGGCAACGCGCTTCGCAGGATCGCGGGCCAGACGCGCGGCAGGAAAGTGCATCCGTTGGCGTTCACAGCACCACGCAAGGGGTCGCTCAATGAACGCATCCGTGTTGCGCATGGCGTTCATGCCGGAGCGCAGTGGCGTCGATGCAAGAGCCCAGACCACCAGATGTGCATGTCGCATCCACCTCTATGACGTGGGCGAGGGCGTGCAATGAGCGCACACACGCCCGCGGCTGCCACTCCCGCTGCAGCCGCACCGTCAAAGCGCGAACGCTTCCTCTCACTGGATGTGTTCCGCGGCCTGACCATCTTCCTGATGATTCTGGTCAACACCGCAGGGCCGGGCGCGCAGGCGTACGCGCAGCTGACCCACGCGGCTTGGTTCGGCTTCACGCTGGCCGATCTGGTGTTTCCTTCGTTCCTGTTCGCGGTTGGGAGCGCGATGAGTTTTGCGCTGGCAACCAACACGCCGCATCTGCAGTTCCTCGGCCGTGTGAGCAGGCGCGCTGCGCTGATCCTGCTATGCGGTGTGCTGATGTACTGGTTTCCTTTTTTCCATCTGCAGCCAGATGGTGGATGGGCGTTCACGACGGTCGATCAACTTCGCCTGACCGGCGTATTGCAACGGATCGGTCTGTGCTACCTGGCGGCGGCATTGCTGGTGCGCTATCTGCCACCGCGCGGCATCGCGCCTGTCTGCTTAGCACTGCTGCTGGGCTATTGGGCGTTGTTGTACGCCTTCGGCCAACCTGGCGCGGAATTGAGCAAGACCGGCAATGCCGGCACTCGCCTGGATCTGTGGCTGTACGGGCGTGATCATCTGTACCGCAAGGACGGCGGCTTCGATCCTGAAGGCTTGCTCGGCACGCTGTCGGCCACGGTCAATGTGCTGGCCGGTTATCTGTGCGGGCGCTTCCTGCAGCGACATGGCAAGACCATTGCCAGCACGCGCAGCTTGTTGCTGGCGGGCGCAGGTCTGGTGCTGCTGGCGCTGCTCTGGGCACCGGCCTGGCCGTTGTCGAAGAAGCTCTGGAGCGGCTCGTTCGTCGCCTGCACGGTGGGCCTGGATCTGCTGGCGCTGGGTGCACTGGTATACCTGCTGGAATTGCGCGGCTGGACCGGCGGCAGCGGTTTCTTCACCGTCCTGGGGCGTAACCCGCTGGCGATCTACCTGTTCTCCGAATTGTTCGTGGTGGTGTTGCGGCTGATCCCGGCCGGAAGCTCCGGGCTGGACCTGTACGCCTGGGCCGGCATCGGCGTGTTCCAGACCATTGCGCCAGGACCACTCGGCTCGCTGCTGTGCGCGCTGAGCTACACGCTGATGTGCTGCGCGGTGGGTTGGTGGATGGATCGGCGGCGCTGGTACCTGCGGCTGTGATCGCATCGCCCATCCGGCGACGGGCCAGGGTGCAACGCACTGACCAGCTCGGCCATGGCTGCACGATGCCCACCCGTGGCAGCGGTCAATGTGGCGCGGCCAGGCAATTCACGCGATTGCGTGCGTCGAGGTCGGCCGCGGCCTGATGCGCGTTGCGTAAATTGGTACTATATTGGACCTAACGAATCCCCGTCGGTCCGGAGGACAGGCAGTGGTCAAACCGAAAACCAACGCCAGGACGGACGACGACCCCAGGATGGACGCGCTGGCACTGGACGCGTCCGCGCCGACCCCGCTGTATCTGCAACTGGCCGCCAAGCTTACCGACGCCATCCGTGGCGGGCAGTGGAAGGCCGGCGAGGCGCTGCCGGCCGAGCGCCAGCTGTGCGAGCGGCTGCAGATCTCGCGGGTGACCCTGCGCCAGGCGGTGGATGTGCTGGTCGAACAAGGCCTGGTCTCGCGCCGGCAGGGCGCCGGCACCTTCGTCACCACGCAGATCCAGCATCAGCTCAGCGGCCTGACCAGTTTCAGCGAGACGCTGCGCATCAAGGGCTATGAGCCGGGCACGCGCTGGCTGGAGCGGCGGCTGCGCCCGGCGCATGGCGAAGAGATCCTGCGCCTGGGCCTGTCGCCGGATGCCGCGGTGGCCTCGCTGACGCGGCTGCGCAGTGCCGACGACCGGGTCATGGCTTACGAGCACGCGGTGTTGCCGCAACGCATCGTCGCCGACCCGCAGCAGATCGGCGATTCGCTCTACAGCTATCTGGATGCGCAGGGCACGCCGGTGGTGCGTGCCCTGCAGTACTTCCGCGCCATCAATCTGCCCGCGCGGCTGGCCGAACACCTGCGCATGAAGACCGGCGAGGCGATTTTGCATGTGGTGCGCGTGGGCTATGCCCGCGATGGCAGCGCGATCGAATTGACCGACACCTATTGCCACAACGACTTCTACGATTTCGTCGCCGAACTGCGCCGCTGACGCCAACGGCATTCCTTACGACAACCTCAGAGCCAGCCGATCCATGACTACCGCCAGGCCCGCAAACCCCGTTGTCTCGATCGCCATCGTCGGCGTGCTGTTTTTCATCATCGGCTTTTTCACCTGGATCAACGGGCCGCTGATCACCTTCGTGCGGCTGGCGTTCGACCTCAACGAGGTCAACGCATTCCTGGTGCTGATGGTGTTCTACCTGTCGTACTTCTTTCTGGCCTTGCCCTCGTCGTGGATTCTCAAGCGCACCGGCATGAAGAAAGGCCTGGCGCTGAGCCTGGTGGTGATGGCGGTGGGCGCAGCAGGCTTCGGCCAGTTCGCCACGCAGCGTTGGTATCCCGGCGCGCTGGGCGGCCTATTCGTCATCGGCAGCGGCCTGGCCTTGCTGCAGACGGCGATCAACCCGTACATCAGCATTCTCGGGCCGATCGAAAGTGCCGCGCGGCGTATCGCCTTGATGGGCATCTGCAACAAGATTGCCGGCATCCTGGCGCCGATCCTGATCGGCTCGCTGGTGCTGCACGGTATCGGCGACCTGTCCGCGCAGGTGGCCAGTGCCGATGCGACGACCAAGGAAACCTTGCTCGCCGCCTTCGCCGCCAAGATTCACGCGCCGTATCTGGTGATGTCCGGCGTCCTGCTGTTGCTGGCCATTGGCGTGCTGTTCTCGCCATTGCCCGAGCTCAAGCCCTCCGAAGCCAACGCTACGCCGGGCGCGACCGGTGGCGTGCAGAAATCCAGCATCTTCCAGTTCCCGCACCTATGGCTGGGCGTGCTGTGCCTGTTCGTCTATGTGGGCGTGGAAGTGATGGCCGGCGATGCCATCGGCACCTACGGACACGGCTTCAATCTCCCGTTGGACAGCACCAAGATCTTCACCTCCTACACGCTGGGCGCGATGTTGCTGGGCTACATCGCCGGCCTGGTATTGATTCCGCGCGTGATCTCGCAGGCGCGTTACCTGAGCGTGTCGGCGGTGCTGGGCGTGCTGTTCTCGCTCGGTGCCTTGTTCACCCACGGCTACGTGTCGGTGGGCTTCGTCGCCGCGCTCGGCTTTGCCAACGCGATGATGTGGCCGGCGATCTTTCCGCTGGCCATTCGCGGACTGGGCCGGTTCACCGAAATCGGCTCGGCATTGCTGGTGATGGGCATCGCTGGCGGCGCGATCATTCCGCAGCTGTTCGCCATCCTCAAGCAGCACTACGACTTCCAGGTCGTGTTCGCTGCACTGATGGTGCCGTGCTATCTGTACATCCTGTTCTATTCGCTGCGCGGTCATCGCGTGGGCCTGCCGGCCCAGGCCAAGTGATCGCGGCGGCATGATGCGTTCCGACGGACAAGGTACATCCATGCGCAGGCCCACCATCAAAGATGTCGCCGAGCGCGCCAAGGTCTCGTTGAAGACCGTGTCGCGGGTGATCAACAACGAGCCATCGGTGATGCAGGCCACGCGTGCACGCGTGCTGCGCGCCATCGCCGATCTCGACTACGAACCCGATCCGTCCGCGCGCAATCTGCGCAGCGGCACGCCGTTCGTGATCGGCCTGGTGTACGACAACCCCAACCCGTACCACATCATCGGCATTCAGAATGGCGTGCTGGCCGCGTGCCGCGAAACCGGCTTCGGCTTGCAGATCCATCCCTGCGATTCCACCTCGCCGTTGCTGGCCGAAGAACTGGCCGAATGGGTCCAGCGCTCGCGCCTGGCCGGCGTGGTGTTGACCGCGCCGATGTCCGAGCGCCCGGAATTGCTGGCCGGTCTGGCCGCGCGCGGCATCAAGAGCGTGCGCATCATCGCCTCCACCGACGACCCCGGCGATGGCCCGTGCGTGTATATCGACGACCGCGATGCCGCGTATGAAATCACCGAGCACCTGATCCAGCTCGGCCATCAACGCATCGGCTTCCTGTGGGGCGGCCCGCAGCATCGCTCCAGCGGCGAACGTTACGCCGGCTATGAGGCGGCGTTGAAGGATTACGGCATCAGCCTGGACAAGCACCTGGTGATTCCCGGCGACTACACGTTCGACGATGGCTTCCGTGGCGCACGCCGGCTGTTGTCGTTGCGCGAGCCGCCCACCGCCATCTTCGGCAGCAACGACGAGATCGCTGCAGGCGTGCTGGCCGCGGCCAAGTCCACCGGCATGAACGTGCCGTATCAATTGTCGATCGCCGGGTTCGAAGACAGCCCGTTCTCGCGCCAGTCGTGGCCGGCACTGACCACTGCCAAGCAGGCCACCGACGACATCGCGCGGCATGCCGCACGCTTGTTGATCAGCCAGCTGCGCAGCGATGCCTACGACGACCAACCGGCGCAATTGCAGAGCCGCGGCTTCGTGCCGCAGTTGGTGGTGCGCGGCTCCACCGCGCCGGCGCCTGCGTCCACCGGCAAACCCCTTCCTCCTGAATCTGCCTGAGCCACGATGAGCCTTCCCTCCGAAACCGAGACCTTGATGTTCCGCGAAGCGGCGCAGACCGCCGATGTGGTCGCTGCACAGTTCGCACGTAATGCCGACACCATCGCCGCGCTTGTGCAATCGCTGCGCGAGACGCCGCCGCCGTTCGTGGTGACCTGCGCGCGCGGTAGCTCCGATCATG
Source organism: Xanthomonas sp. DAR33341 (assembly GCF_003992815.1). Lineage (NCBI taxonomy): Bacteria > Pseudomonadati > Pseudomonadota > Gammaproteobacteria > Lysobacterales > Lysobacteraceae > Xanthomonas > Xanthomonas sp. DAR33341. Next base: position 197,546 of record NZ_QEYV01000034.1, read on the forward strand.
CGGCCACCTATGCCAAGTACCTGTTCGAAACCCAGCTCGGCATCGTCACCGCATCTGCGTCGCCGTCGGTGGGCTCGGTCTATGCAGCGCCGCTGCAACTGCGTGGCGCGCTGTACATCGTGATTTCGCAATCGGGCAAGAGCCCGGATCTGCTGCGTAATGCCGAAGCCGCCAAGGCTGCCGGCGCGCGCGTGGTCGCCCTGGTCAACGTGGAAGATTCGCCGCTGGCGCAACTGGCCGAGGTGGTGATTCCGCTGGGCGCAGGCCCGGAAAGAAGCGTGGCCGCCACCAAGAGTTATCTCGCTTCGCTGGCCGCGGTCCTGCATCTGGGCGCGGTGTGGAAGAACGACCCCGCCTTGCTTGCCGCGCTCGACGCATTGCCGCAGCAGTTGCGCAGCGCGTGGCAGGCCGATTGGTCCGCGCTCACCGCCGGCCTGGCGCCTGCGCACAACCTGTTCGTGCTCGGCCGCGGCCTGGGCCTGGGCGCAGCGCAGGAAGCGGCATTGAAGTTCAAGGAAACCTGCGGCCTGCACGCCGAAGCCTACAGCTCGGCCGAGGTCAAGCACGGGCCGATGGCCCTGGTGGGGCCGGGGTTCCCGGTGCTGGTCTTCGCACAGCCCGACGAAACCGGTGCCGGTACCCGCGCACTGGCCGAAGAATTCCGCGCGCGTGGCGCACAGGTGTGGCTGGCCGCGCCCGGTGGCGATTTGCCGCTGGCAGAGGCCGCGCACCCGGCCTGTGCGCCGTTGTTGACCGTGCAGAGCTTCTATCGCGCGATCAACGCATTGGCATTGCAGCGCGGCAACAATCCCGATCTGCCGCCGCATCTGAACAAGGTCACGGAAACCGTCTGATCATGCACGCTCTCACGACTCAGGCACTGTGCAATGCACGTGTGCTCACCGACAACGGATTGCAGGACGGCCTGGTCGTGATGCTGGCTGGCACGCAGATCCAGGCGATCGTGCCGGCCGACGATGCGCGCGTTACGCAGGCCGATACGCGCCTGGACCTGGGTGGCGCCAGCTTGTTGCCGGGCTTTATCGACATCCAGGTCAACGGCGGCGGCGGCGTGTTGTTCAACAACGCACGCGACCCCCAGGCACTGGCCACGATCGCCGCCGCGCATCGTCGCTTCGGCACTACCGGCATGCTGCCAACCTTGATCAGCGACACCGCTGAGGTGATGGCCGAAGCGATCGATGCCACTCGCCAGGCCATCGCGCAAGGCGTACCCGGCGTGCTCGGCATCCATCTGGAGGGCCCGTACCTGAGTCCTGCGCGCAAGGGCACGCACGACGCGGACAAGTTCCGCGTACCGGACGCGCACGAGATTGCCGTCGATACCTCGTTGGACAATGGCGTCACCTTGATCACGCTCGCACCCGAGCGCGTTCCGCTGGACGATATCCGTGCCTTCGTTGCCGGCGGCGCGCTCGTGTTCGCCGGCCACACTGCGGCCACCTACGAGCAGGCCCGCGATGGCATTGCCGCCGGCGTCAGCGGCTTCACGCACGTGTACAACGCGATGTCGCAGCTGGCTGGCCGCGAACCCAATGCGGTGGGCGCGGCACTGGAAGACCCGACGATTTGGTGCGGCGTCATCGTCGACGGCGTGCACGTGCATCCGGCCAGCTTGCGTGTGGCGCTCGCGGCCAAGCCACGCGGCAAGTTGCTGCTGGTCACCGACGCCATGCCGATGGTCGGCAGCGAAAGCGCCAGCTTCGATCTCTACGGCGAAACCATCACCGCCGTGGACGGCGTGGTGCGAAATGCCGATGGTGCACTGGCCGGCTCCGCATTGGACATGGCCACCGCCGTGCGCAACAGCGTGCGCTGGCTGGGCGTGGACCTGGCCGAGGCCGCGCGCATGGCTTCTACCTACCCCGCGCAATGCATTGGCCTGGGCGAACGCCTGGGACGCATCGCCCCCGGCTACCAAGCCGATCTGGTGCTGGTGGATGACGATGTGCAGGTGTTGAGCACGTGGGTGGCTGGGCAGCGCGACTAAGCGCCGCCGCCCACACGCCTGCGTCGCCGCAGCGGAACGCGGCCGGTGCTCGGAGCGGCACGACCACCGGTCCGCTGCCGTGCGCTGACCGTGCCCAGGTAACTGCTGCTTGAGACCTATCTTGGCCGGCCAACGTGTCGTGCGCGCCGCATTGCGTGATGCGGCGCGCGCGTTGCGTTTGATCCTTGAAATGCAGGGACATGCAGCGGCCCATGCAGTGAGTCGTCGCATGTCGCATGCTTCGCCTTCACCCAACAAACGCGCTGGTCGCCGCCGGCACGTGATGTACAGGTGTTGTTGCCGGACCGACGGAACTGCACCGGACGCTGGCACCGTGCACGCCCTACGGCAGCGATGAAACCAGTCCTACGGTGGACAGGTTGTTGTCTAACCCGACACGCGTGCAGCGGGCCATCGGCCATCGGGCGACAGCCCAGCGTTCCAACCTGCGCAAGTTTATGCGCATCATCCACGCGCGCATGCGCAGCACACTTCGCGTGCGCAGCTACTTTGCGTCGCAACATTTTGGTGTGCCACCGTGTGCGAACAGGGCATAGGGCGCAGTGGTCTGCATCGACGTAAAGGGCAGTGAGACAACGATCACGCCATCATCCCGATATCTGCAGGGAAGACGTTGTTTAGCGCATAAAAATGGACGTATGCAGCAACGGGTTGACACTACAAGCCACGGAAGGCACCTTCGCTGGTAACGTTCTCAGCGAAGAAACATCTGCTCGACGTTCGAGAAGACGATAACCGGCCGTTGTTCCAGTGGTCGGCTTTTACCCGCATGTCGTCACGCAATGCGGGTGGCTGTTCGTATCCGGCACAGGGGACGGATCACGGGCATGGCACGCGCGTCGCGCGCCGTTGTGCAACCAGACGGTTGCCATCCGACATCAGTGATGAGGTCCACGCAATGCTGTTTTCCCGTCTGTTCGCTTTGTCCCCTTGTGTTCCGGTATCTGCGTCCGTCAACCCACTGCGCCGCTCACCATTGAGCGCGGCTGTCAGGCGTCTGCTCATAGGTGGCGCCAGCTTGGCCTGCGTCGCAAGCCTTCCCGCATTTGCGCAGGAGCAGCCCGCACCCGCGCAGCAACAGACACCACCACAAACCGATCCCTCGGTTTCCACCCTGGACGAAATCAAGGTGGTGGGTTACCAGGCCAGCCTGGGCAAGGCGCTCAACGTCAAGCGCAACGCCGATGCGATCGTCGACGCCATCAGCGCCGAAGACATCGGCAAGTTTCCAGATACCAATGTCGCCGAATCGCTGTCGCGGTTGTCCGGTATCACCGTGGACAGGCAGTTCGGCGAAGGCGAAAAAGTCAGCATCCTGGGCACCGATCCGGCGCTCAACCGTGTGTTGCTCAACGGCCAGACCATTGCATCGACCAGTTGGGGCGGCGACCCCAACGACCCGGACAGCCGCTCGTTCAACTACAGCACCCTGGCGCCGGAAGTGGTGGGCTTGATGGAGGTCTACAAGACGCCCGAAGCGCGCATCGACGAGGGTTCCATCGGCGGCACCGTGATCGTGCATACGCGCAAACCGCTGGATCTGGATCGCAATACGCTCACCGGGACCGTGAGCTATGGCTACAACGATCGCTCCGACGAAGGCAAGCCGAATGCCTCGGCGCTGTATAGCTGGAAGAATCAGGACCAAACCCTGGGCGTGCTTACCTCGGTGATGCATTCGCAGCGTGTACTGCGCCGCGACGGCGTTGAAATTTTCGGCTACGACAATGTGCAGGGCGCCGGGTTTCCGCCGGGTGTGGTCGGCAACAACACCGGCGTGTTTCCGACGTCGATCAACACGGCGTTGTTCCAGCAAACGCGCAAGCGCGACGGTGTCAGCGCGGCGCTGCAGTGGAAGCCGGACAGCGATTTCGAGCTCAATCTGACTGGCCTGTATGTCAAGGAAAGCTTCGATAACTACAACCAGAGCCGCTACGGTTACTGGGGCTCGACGCCGGGCGATGCGCAGGCCTTGGGCTTCGAGAACGGTATCGCCACCTCGGGTACCTTCGGCGACCAGTCCAACACCTATCTCGACGGCTATCTGCGCAATAGCCAGGTCAGCACCGGCAGCATCCACCTGCGCACCGACTGGCATGGCGATGGGTGGAACGCCTCCAGCCAGGTGGGTTACACCAGTTCGCAAGGCGGCGCCGAGCGTATCTACGGCATCCAGTTCCGCAATCTGGCCGGCTACAGCTACACCATCGACGGGCGCCGTACCGCGATGGACTACAGTACCGATCCCACCAATGCGGCGGCGATGCAGCTCAACAACGCCTCGGCCAGTCACAGCCCGCAGTACGACAAGGAGCGCTATCTGCAGCTGGATTTCGATCATGCGGTGGAGTGGGGGCCGTTTACGCAGATCCTCACCGGCATCAAGCTCACCAATCACGCCACCGGGCAATCGTCCTACAGCCGCACCTGGACCCCGAACGATGGCAGCACGCTGGCGGCATTCTCGCCGGGCACCACGCCCTCGGGCTATCTGGATGGGCTGTCGACCAGCGCCGACATGCAACGCTGGTCGACCATCGACAGCGGTGCGATCAGCCGGTATATCAGCGGACTGGAAGGCGACGACGGTCTGCCGATCAGCTATGCCGGCAACTACAGCATCGAGGAGCAGAACCGTGCGTGGTTCCTGCAAGGCAACTTCTCCGGCGAGCGGTATCGCGGCAACATCGGCGTGCGCTATGTGCATTCGCGCGATTCAACAGATGGCTTCAGCTATGCGCCGGGCGGCGGTTACACGCCGGTCAACTTTCTCAGCAGCTACGGCAAATGGTTGCCTTCGTTCAATATCGCCTACGACCTGCGCGACGACCTGATGCTGCGATTTGCCGCCTCCAAAGTGATCGCGCGGCCGCGCTACACCAACATGACGCCGTACGTGGCCACCGACGACACCACGCTGACGGCGTCGACCGGCAACCCAGGACTGAGCCCGTACGAGTCGACCAACCTCGGTGCATCGCTGGAGTGGTATTTCTCCGACAGCAGCCTGCTCAGCGGCGAATTCTTCTCGCGCGACATCTCCAACTACATCCTGACCACGGTGCAGGATCGTGTGTTCTTCAATAACGCCACCGGCGGCTCGAGCACCTACCAGACATCGGTACCTACCAACGCCGGCGATGCCAGGGTGCGCGGTGTCGCGCTCAATCTGCAGCACAATTTCGGCAATGGCTTCGGCGTGGTGGCCAACTACACCTATTCCGATTCCAAGACCGACGGCGATTACAGCCTGCCGTACAACTCGCGCAATGCCTACAACGTCAGCCCGTACTACGAACAAGGCAAGTGGAGCGCGCGGGTGAATCTGGGTTGGCGCTCGGAATACTTCACCCAGATTGGCCGGCTCAACGGGCAGCAGATGACCGACGCGTTTACGCAAGTCGATGCGTCATTCGGCTACCAGGCCACCGAGCGACTGCGCGTGGCGCTGGAAGCCACCAACCTGCTGGACGAAACCTACTTCAGCTACATCGGCAACAAGAACCAGCCGTACTACATCTACAAGAACGGTCGCTCTTTCATGTTGAGCCTGAATTTCAAGCTGTAATGCCCGGCCAGGGCGGCTGCTTTGTGCAGCCGCCTTTATCTCGTGGCGGACAACTAGATTTCGCTTGAGTTCCTGGCTTCGAAGGGCAGATTCCGTCAGCCGTGCGGTTCGCTGCAATGTCGCTGTTTTTAACGTTGCCGCATCCTGTTGCATGCAGAAAACGGTGCGCGCGAGACGTCGCTATGCACCAGTGTTTCGCGCTGCCGCAATCGCGGCAATGCGCGCCTTCGTCAATGCCTCGCCGATCTGCGGCCCTTGCAGACCCTCGGCCGCCAGATCCCGCGCATTGATCGCCAGTGCGGCGGCGTGCAGCCGTTTGAGCGCTTCGCCCTGCGGGTACGCGGCTTCTTCACTGCCCAGACGGCCACGCTTGTCTGCTTCGCAGACCAGTGCCAGCTGCGCGATACGCTCCGGCCGGCGAAACGCATCGCAGCGCACCAGCAGCTCGTGCAGGGTGCGGTCGCGGAGCTCGGCCAGGCGATGCACGTTCAAGTGTTCGCGGCAGGCGATGATGGCAAGTTGCCGAAAGTCCTGCGGCACCTTGAGCCGCTCGCACAGCGCCTGCAATGGCGCAACGCCGCGTTGCTCGTGCATGACATGTCGCGGCCATTGCGCTTGCGGCGTGAGCGCCTTACCCAGGTCGTGGGTCAGCGCAGCAAAGCCCACCAGCGCATCGCCGGGCGCCAGACGTGCCGCTATATCGCTGACCATTTCCTGGTGAATGCCCGTGTCGACCTCCGGATGGAAATCGGCGCGCTGCGGCACGCCGTACAGCGCATCGACTTCCGGCAGGATGACGCGCAGCGCATCGGCATCGTGCAGCGTGCGCAGGAACGCCGAGGGCTGCGCGCAGCTCAATGCGCGCCGCAGCTCCTGCCACACGCGCTCCGGCACCAGGCTGTCGAGTTCGCCGCTGGCGGCCATGTCCCGCATCAATGCCGCAGTTTCAGCAGCGAGCGAAAAGCCCAGCGGGGCCAGCCGCGCCATGAAGCGCGCGGCACGCAATACACGCACAGGATCTTCGATGAACGCCGGACCGACATGCCGCAATACGCGCGCCTGCAGATCACGCACACCGTTGTACGGGTCGAACAATTGGCCCGTGTCCTCATCGCGCGCGATCGCGTTGATGGTGAAGTCGCGGCGCAGCAGGTCTTCTTCCAGGGTCACCGATGGGTCGGCGTCCACCACGAAGCCGCGATATCCGCGGCCGGATTTGCGCTCGGTACGCGCCAGTGCGTATTCCTCGCCACTGCGCGGGTGCAGAAACACCGGGAAATCCTTGCCGACCGGCTTGAACCCCTGCGCCTCCATCTGCGCCTGATCGGCGCCGACCACCACCCAGTCGCGGTCGCCAGCCGGCTGCTCAAGCAATGCATCGCGGACTGCGCCGCCAACAAGATAGATCTTCATCAGCGCATGATGCCCGAGCAATCATGCGCCTGTCTGTGCGCTCTCCCGGCTGCTTGCGGGACCATCGGCGGCGTGGACGCCGCTAACGCGCTCATGGACGGGTTCACGGTACATGCCAAAGGGTTAGCGCACCGCACGCTCGACCCGGAGAAAAGTCACCCGCGCACAGGGGCATCGCCGGCAATGTAGTAATCGGCAGTACTGCGCGGTAATGGTGCGCGACCGCGCATGCGGTCGGCGATTTTCTCGGCAATCATGATGGTGGTGGCGTTGAGGTTGCCGGTGATGATGCGCGGCATGATCGAGGCGTCGATCACGCGCAGGCCCTCCATGCCGTGCACGCGGCCCTGGCCGTCGACAACCGCCATGTCGTCGGTGCCCATCGCGCAGGAGCAGGAGGGGTGATAGGCGGTTTCTGCGCGAGAGCGGACGAATGCGTCCAGCTCCGCATCGGTCTTGCAGTCCGCACTGGGGCTGATCTCGCGGCCGCGGTAAGCGTCTAGCGCCGGTTGCGCGATGATCTCGCGGGTGATGCGGATCGCGTCGCGGAATTCCTGCCAGTCCTGGTCGGTGGATTGGTAGTTGAACAGGATCGAAGGATGCTGGCGCGGGTCGCGCGACTTGGCGTGCACACGGCCGCGGCTGGGTGTGCGCATCGAGCCGACGTGCGCTTGGAAGCCGTGCTCCTTGACCGCATTGCTGCCGTTGTAATTGATGGCAACCGGAAGGAAGTGGTACTGGATGTTGGGCCAGTCGAATTCCTCGCGCGTGCGGATGAAGCCGCCGGCTTCGAACTGATTGCTGGCGCCGGTACCGGTGCCGGCGAACAACCATTGCGCGCCGATCGCCGGCTGGTTCCACCATTGTAGTGCCGGATACAGCGAGACCGGTTTGGTGCACGCATACTGGATATACACCTCCAGGTGGTCCTGCAGATTCTGGCCCACACCGGGCAGATCGTGCACCAGTTGCACATCGAGGGCGCGCAGCAGATCGGGTGCGCCCACGCCGGAGCGTTGCAGCAGCTGCGGCGAGGCGATCGCACCTGCGCACACCAGCACTTCGCGGCGCGCATGCGCATCGATTCCTTCGCTGCTGTTGCCCACCAGGTAATGCACGCCGATGGCGCGCTTGCCTGCAAACAAAATGCGATCGGTGGTGGCGTGGGTGACGATATGCAGGCCATCGCGCGGCTTGGCCATGTCCAGGTAGCCGCGCGCGGTGCTGGCGCGGCGCCCGCGTGGTGTCACCGTGCGGTCCATCGGTCCGAAGCCTTCCTGCTGGTAGCCGTTGAGATCGTCGGTGCGCGGGTAGCCCGCCTGTACGCCTGCCTCGACCATGGCATGGAACAACACGTTGTTGTCGTTCTTCGGCGTTGCCACGCTGACCGGACCGTCGCCGCCGTGATAGTCGTTGGCGCCAATATCGCGCGTCTCTGCCTTGCGGAAGTACGGCAGCACATCGCGGTAGCTCCAGTCCTCCAGGCCGGGGTGCTTGGCCCAATGATCGAAGTCGAGCGCATTGCCGCGGATGTAGCACATGCCGTTGATCAGCGACGAGCCGCCCAGGCCCTTGCCGCGACCGCACTCCATGCGCCGGTTGTCCATGTAGGGTTCCGGCTCGGTTTCATAGGCCCAGTTGTAGCGGCGCCCCTGCAACGGGAAGGCCAATGCTGCCGGCATCTGCGTGCGGAAATCCAGGCGGTAATCCGGCCCGCCCGCTTCGAGCAGCAGCACGGTCACGCCGGGATCTTCGGTCAGACGTGCCGCCAGCACGTTGCCTGCCGAGCCGGCACCGATGATGATGTAGTCGTAGTCGCGTTGCATGGTGTTCTCCTGATGCGGTAACGGTGCGGTGGCGATCGAGGCGGATGGCGCAGACGCAGGCGTGCGCGCGGGAAGCGATCGCGTCGCTGCCGCCGCGCCTGCCTGCGTCGGCTCCCCGCCCTCAGAACACCGACGCGTAACGTTCGAGTTCGATCTGGACCGATTTGGTGCGCGTGTAGGCCTGCAAGGTCGCCAGGCCGTTTTCGCGCCCCACGCCCGACTGCTTGTAGCCGCCCACCGGCATCGGGGCCGGCGACTCGCCCCAGGTGTTGACCCAGCAGATGCCCGCTTCCAGGCGATGGATCAGCCGGTGTGCACGCGCCAGGTCCGGCGTGACCACGCCTGCAGCCAGCCCATACGTGGTGGCGTTGGCGCGCGTCACCGCTTCGTCTTCGTCGTCGTAGGTGAGCAGGCTCAAGACCGGTCCGAAGATTTCCTCGCGCACGATGGTCATCACATCGGTGCAATCGCTGAAGATGGTCGGCGCCACGTAATAGCCTTGCGCCAGTGCGCCATCTTGCAGGCGCTCGCCGCCGCATAGAAGACGTGCGCCTTCTGCCTTGCCCTGTTCGATATGCTCCAGCACGCGCTGCATATGCGCGGCGCTGACCAGCGGACCGAAGGTGGTGCGCTCATCGAGCGGGTCGCCGATATGGATCCGTTGCACGCGGGCCAGCAGGCGCGCTTCGAATGCGTGACGCAAGGCGCGCGGCACGAACACGCGCGTGCCGTTGGTGCACACCTGCCCGGAGCTGTAGAAGTTGGCCATCATGGCGATGTCGGCAGCAACGTCCAGATCGGCATCGGCGCAGACAATCAGCGGCGACTTGCCGCCCAGTTCCATGGTCACCTCCTTCAGCGACGAACTCGATGCGCTGGCCATCACCTTGCGGCCGGTGGCGGTGCCGCCGGTGAAACTGATCTTTTCGATCTGCGGATGCTCGGTGAGCGCAGTGCCCACGCTGGCGCCATCGCCGGGCAACACGTTGAACACGCCATCGGGCAGGCCGGCCTCGGTAAAGATTTCGGCCAGTTTCAGCGCGGTGAGCGGGGTGACTTCGCTGGGTTTGAAGATCATCGCGTTACCGGCGGCCAGGGCGGGCGCGGCTTTCCACAGTGCGATCTGGATGGGGTAATTCCACGCGCCGATCGCACCCACAACGCCCAGCGGTTCGTGGCGCGTGTAGAAAAAGCTGCCTTCGCGCAAGGGCACTTGCGCACCCTGCAGCGCCTGCGCAACGCCAGCGTAATACTCCAGTACGTCGGCACCGGTGACCACATCGACGCTGCGTGTCTCGCGCAGCGGCTTGCCGGTGTTGAGCGTTTCCAATTGCGCCAGTGCATCGTTGCGTTCGCGTAGCAACGCCACCGCACGCAGCAGAATGCGCGAGCGCTCCACCGTCGTCAGGGCTGCCCATCGTTGCTGGCCTGCCTTCGCGCTATCGACGGCGGCATCCAGATCGTCGACGCCGGCGTTGTGCACGTTGGCCAGCACCTCGCCGGTAGCGGGGTTGACCACTTCGAACGTGTGGCCGCCGCGGGCGGGAACATAACGGCCGCCGATATACAGCAACTGGTCGGGGAAACGTGGCATGACAAACCTCCTGTGGGACGGTCGCCGCAGCGAAGCACCTTTAGCGGGTGAGATGCAGAAACTGCAGGTGACGTTCGTATTGATCGATGATGTCGTTGATGATCTGTTCGCGGCTGTAGCCCACCAGGTCGTAGTCCTGGCTGCCTTCGTACAGGTAGACCTCGGCGCGGTAGTAGCGCTGGTTACGGAAGCGCTGCGCGGCAAACGACGGAGTGAGATACCCGCGCATCACGATTTGATAGCGGAAGCCCTGCTGTTCGCCGTGATCGACGCTGATTTCCATGTCGCCGTCGTCGATGCGGCTGCTCACCTTCCAGCCTTCCTCTTGCAGTTGTGCGGTGACCGCTTCGATCGCCGGGCGCACCTGGTCGTGCATGAAGCGATACACCTCATCGCGCGCCGGGAAGTGCATCGCCTGGCCCAACCGCTGACGCCAGCCGCCGTGATGGCGTGATTGCCCGATCAACGGGCTGGGGCTGTAAAGCTGCGCGCGTTTGCGCTGCGATTCTTCGCTGAGTGCGCGCGACAGGCCCCAGGCCATCAGCAGCAGCACTGCAGAGAATGGCAGCGAGGCCAGCACCACCGCCGATTTCAGTGCGTCCATGCTGCCGGCCAGCAACAGGCCTGCCGTGACTACGGCAGTGAGTACGCCCCAGAACACACGTAGCCAGCGCGGGCCGTCGTCGTGCGGTTCACCGCCGTGAGAGGAGAGCGTGGACAACACCACCGTGCCGGAATCGGCGGAGGTCACGAAGAACACGAAACTGATCGCCACCGTGACCGTGATGACCGTGCGGCTCCACGGGTAACTCTGCAGCAACGCATACAACACGGTCTGCGGCGCATCGATGGCCTGCTGCGCCCATGCTGTCTGGCCGTGATGCAGCAGCTGATCCAGCGCGCTGTTGCCGAAGATCGACAGCCATGCCAGCGTAAACCCGAGCGGTATCAGCAACACCCCCAACACGAATTCGCGAATGGTGCGGCCGCGCGAGATGCGTGCGATGAACAGCCCGACGAAGGGCGCCCAACCGATCCACCAGGCCCAATAGAACACCGTCCAGTTGCCCAGCCAATCGGCGCGGCCACCATAGGCATACACGTCGAAACTCTTGTTGACCACGCTGCCCAGGTAGTCGCCCAGGTTTTGCATCAGCGCATTGAGCAGGTACTGCGTCGGGCCGGCGAACAGCATGAACAACAGCAGCGCCATGGCCAGCAGCATGTTGATGTCCGACATCCAGCGCACGCCTTTTTCGACGCCGGAGACCGCCACCACAATGGCCGCGCCCATCATCGCCACGATCAGCGCCACCTGCACCCAGTGCGTATGCGGCACGTCCATCAAGGTGCTCAGGCCGGCGTTGAGATGCAGCACGCCAAAGCCCATGTCAGCGCCCAGGCCGAACACGGTGGCCACGATGCCCAGCGCATCCACGGTGTAGCCGATCGGCCCATTGATGCGTTTGCCGATCAGCGGATACAACGCCGATCGCAGCGCCAGCGGCAGGTTGTGGCGGAAGGCGAAATACGCCAGCGCCATGGCCGCCAGCGCGAACACGCCCCAACCATGCAGGCCCCAATGCAGGAACAGCAGCTGCATCGCCTGGCGTGCGGAGGCTTCGCCACTGCCGGTGCCGCCCTGTGGCGGTTGCAGATAATGCGTGAGCGGCTCGGAAACGCAGAAGAAGAACAGCGTGATGCTGATGCCCGCGGCGAACAGCATGCCGGCCCAGGAGAGGTAACTGAATTCCGGCTCGTCGTGATCGGCGCCGAGCTTGATGTTGCCGTAGCTGGACAGGGCCGTGGCCAGCACGAACACCAGATACAGCGTCGTCGCCAGCAGGTAGTACCAGCCGACATTGCGCGACGCCCAGGTCTGCGCATCCAGCAGCACACGTCCTGATTCCAGCGGAAACAACGACACCAGCAAGGCAAACGTGCACACGACAGTGGCAGCCAGCACGAACACCGGGCGCAGGGTGCGTATCGGCAAGGTGTGCGGCGCTGTCGCACTCATGGCGACACACTCATACGCTGCATATCACGTGCTGCGCTCCCAACGAAAAACCGCCTGCGTTATCGCACAGGCGGTGTCGAGGGGGCGTCAGCGGTCGAGTTCGCCAATGCGAACCGGGCGTCACTTTTCCGGTTGTTCGGAGCGGCCAACAAAACGTGGCGAGCAGCCGTTAGGTGGGTGTGGGCGGCGCGCTCAGAACCGGAGTGGACGAGTGATACAAGAGGATTCCGAGCCCGGCCGCGCCCGCCTGGCGGCTGCGCAGGAGTTCTGTTGGCTGCTCTTAACGCAGCAATTGCGTTGGTACGCGGATATCCATCCCCACTGCCAGATGATCTGAAAACGCGGCCGGAATCGCTTCGGTATGTTCGATCACCAGGCTGTCGCTGACCAGGATGTGGTCGATCGCCCGGTCTGGACGCCAGCTGGGAAAGGTGTGCACGTCGCAGCTCGGCGGTTGCAGACGGGTATGGCGATAGAGCGACTGCATCTCCGGTCGATCGGCCATGCAATTGAAATCGCCCATCAACATGGCGTTGGGATGGTCGGACAACAGTTCGGCGATGAAGGCCAGCTGCGCCATGCGCGAATTGGCGCCCAGCGACAGGTGCGCCACCGCCACGGCCAGGCCGTCGCGGCCCTCACCGAATTTCGCCAGCAGGATGCCGCGTCCGCCGATGCGGCCGGGCAGGGCATGGTCCTGCACTTCCACCGGTTCGAGCTTGCTCAGCAAACCGTTGGCGCTGGAGGCCACCCCACCCATGCGACGGTTGGGTTGGTGGCTCCAGTAATCGAAGCCGGCGCGCTCGGCCAGATAGTGGGTCTGGTTGGTGAAACCCGAGCGCAGGCTGCCGGGGTCGGCCTCCTGCAGGCCGACGATGTCGCGTTCGCCGACCAGCTTGGCGATACTGTCCAGGCTGGTGCGCTTGCTGCCCAGCGGCAACGCGTGCGACCAGCTACGCGTCACATAGTCGCTGTAACGGCGGGTGCTGGAGCCAGCCTGGATATTGGCGGTCAGCACCCGCAGGGTGCGCGAGTCCGAAGCGTTCACGACGTTGCGTTCGCGCGACTCACTTGGCCAGCGTGGCGCGTTCGCGCGCGATCAGGTGATCGGCAATGCGCAGCATGTCCGGGAAGCTCTGGCCCTTGACCAGATACTTGCCGTTGACGATCAGCGACGGGGTGCCGGTGATCTTGCTGCGGGTGGCGAACTGCTTGGCGCGGTTGGTCTTGGCCGAGACGCCGAAGCTGCTCATGGTGTCGATGAAGGTCTTCTGGTCCACGCCGTACTTGGCGTAGAACGCGGCGATGTCCTGCACCGAATCCTTGCCGCGCTCGCCCTTGAGGGTCTGGTCGACGTGGATGGCCTTGTACAAGGCTTCGTGGGTCTTTTCCTGCACGCCCAGCGTCTCGGCAGCATAGAAGGCGCGGCCGTAGTCATCCCACGGGCCGCCGAACATGGCCGGCACATAGACGAAATGCACGTCCGACGGCAGACCCGCCTTCCATGGCCCGATCAGCGGCTGGAACGCGTTGCAGGCAGGGCAGACATAGCCGAAGACTTCGGCCACTTCGATCTTGCCGGCGGCCTGCTGATAGGGCTGGCCACCGTCGATGTCCAGATAATCGGTGCCGGCGACCGGCTCGGGGCCATTCGGTGCGCGCGGGGCAGCGCTGGGGGCGGCGGGCGGCGGAGTGGTGGCGCTTTCGCCGACTGCAGGCGGAGCGGCGGGGTCTGCGGCCGGGGTAGCGGCAGCAGGAGGGGCGGGCGCCGTTTCGGCAGCTGGGGTGGTGGCGGCAGGTGCGGTGTCGGACGAACCGTCCTGCGCCTTGCAGGCGACCAGGATCGGCAACAGCGCCATCAGCGTCAGGGCGAAGCGGGTCTTCATCGGATTGGATCTCCAGCGTGGGGCGAGAAAAGGGCCGGACGGCCGCGGGGCGCATGATGCCACGCGCGGCCGTCGCTGGCGGTTATGCGGTTCAGCGCTTGGCCGGCGCGGCGTGCTCGCGGGCGATCAGGTAGTCGGCAATGCGCAGCATGTCCAGGTAATTGCGTGCGCCGATCAGGTAGCGGCCGTTGACGATGATGGCCGGTGTGCCGGGGATCTTGCTGCGCAGCGCGAACTCGCGCGCGGCCTTGAGCTTGGCATCCACCGCCTCGCTCTTGTAGGTCTCGATGAAGCGCTGCTGCGGGATGCCGTAACTGGCGTAGAACGCGGCCAGTTCTTCCGGCGCCACGTTCTGGGTGGGCACGGTCTGCTTTTCATGGATGGCGTCGAACATGGCGCGGTGACTGCGCTTGGCCACGCCCAGGATGTCGGCAGCGAAGTAGGCGCGTGCGAACGCGTCCCAGAAGCCACCAAAGGCCGCCGGCACCGGGGTGAAGCGCACATACGCCGGCTGCTTGGCCACCCAGGCTTCCAGCACCGGTTCGAAATGCGCGCAGTGCGGACAGGTGTAGCCGAAGACTTCGGTCACTTCGACCTTGCCGGCAAGCGGGGCGTACGGCTGGCCGCCGTCGATCAGGGTGTAGTCCTCGCCTTCGACCGGCGCGGCGTTCTTGTCGGCGGCGCAGGCCACCAGCGGCAACAGCAACAACAACAGCAGGGGCAGACGGGAAAGCAATTTCATGCGGGCTCCGTGGGGGGCGAGGGGCGAGCGGTAAACGACGACGCCGGTCGCGGGACCGGCGTCGTGAGCGGTGTGGCGACGGCAGGGATCAGCTCACGAACGTGCGGGCGCTCCTGCAGGCGGCTGCGCCGCTGCCGCGTCGTCGGCACGATCATGCAGGCCTTGCAGGTAGCTGGCCAGCGCCTGGATCTCCTGCTCGGTCAGCGGATGCGCCACCTGCGCCATGATATTGAACAGCGCTGGATTGCGCTCCTGGGTGGTGCCGGCCTGGTATTCCTTCAGGCGCCGCGCCACGTACTCGGCGTGCTGTCCACCCAGGCGCGGATAGGCCGGGCCCGGATTGCCGCTGCCGGACGGCCCATGGCAGGCCATGCAGGCCGGCACACCGCGGGCGATGTCGCCGCCGCGGTAGAGCTTTTCGCCGACCTCGTAGAACTTCATGCCCTGGTAGGGGCCCTCGGCGATCGCCGCGTCGTCGGCGACACCGGCAGAGGCCTTCTGGGTGGCGAAATAGGCGCCCAGATCGCGCATGTCCTGGGCGGTGAGGTCCTTGACGAAGGGCACCATCACCGCCGACATGCCGGTATTACGCTCGCCGCTGGCAATCAGCGCCACCTGATGCGCGACGTAGCGCTCGGTTTGCCCGGCAATGCGCGGGTACATCGCCACTGCCGGATTGCCGTCCGGCCCATGGCAGGCTGCGCAGGCAGCCGCCTTGGTCTGGCCGGCCTTGGCATCTCCCCAGGTGGTCTTGGTCAGGTCCACCTCCAGCGGCGCAACGCGCACCGGCGGCGGATCGGGGATCGGCGTGACTGCCGATTGCGCAAACGCCACGGCCGCAATGACCGGGACGGCGAGGGCGGCGAGGACTAGCACACGAGCATGGCGCATCAGCTAAAGCTCCGTATGGACCCGGCCCGCGCGCGTTGGGTACTGGCAGTGGCAGGCGTGCTTCGATTATCGACACGCCTTTGCGCCAGGGTCAACGAACAGTGCAGCAAAACGGCCAGGCCCGAACGTGCGATCCTAAGGGGATGTCGCTCCTTATCGAACAAGCCCGCTACCACCTGTCCGCCCACAACGCCCGGCAATTGCCCGACGATGGCGGCTACGAGGTGGCCTTTGCCGGCCGCTCCAACGCCGGAAAATCCAGCGCGCTCAATGCGCTGACCCGCCAGAACGCGCTGGCGCGCGTGTCCAAGACGCCCGGCCGCACCCAGCAGCTGGTGTTCTTCCAGATCCAGCCCGAGCGCTACCTGGTGGACCTGCCCGGCTATGGCTATGCCAAGGTGCCGCAGGACCTGCAGGCGCACTGGCAGGCCTTCATCGAGCGCTATTTCCGCACCCGCGAGGCCTTGCGCGGGCTGGTGGTGGTGATGGATATCCGCCACCCACTGAAGGATTACGACCTGCAGATGCTCGGTTACGCCGCCGAGCGCGGCCTGCCCGCGCACGGCTTGCTGACCAAGGCCGACAAGCTCGGCCGTGGCCAGCAGATGCAGACCCTGCAGAAGGTCAAGAAAGAAGTGACCTCGCGCTTTGGCGACAGCGTGACCGTGCAGACCTACTCGGGCGAATCGCGCCAGGGCGTGGACGAACTGCGCGGGATCGTCGGTGGCTGGCTGGGCCTGGATGGTGCACCGCCTGCAGCGGAGGGTGAACCGGGCCAGGCGCCATGACGCCCGTCCCGGCGGGCAGTTCAGGACGGCGAGCCAGGGCTCGTCGTTTTCAGATGCGGCATCGGTGGGCACAGGGGCCGGGTTGCGCCTAGGGAGCGGGCTGCCGCGACTGGTTCGTCTTGCGACCGGTCGCCGGCCAGGTTCTCATGCGCTGAACCGGCTCGATCCTCGTGCCGGCGCGGTCTGCGCGCCGGTTGTCGCAGCGCATCGGGCGGCGATGCGATCTGCGCTGGCGACCTCCTTCAAGGCGTCGCCGGCACCGGGCCGAATTCGGTCGGCACCCAGGCGAACGCGTTGCCCTCGCGGCGCACATGACCCAGACCGGGAAATGGCAGATGCGCGCCGGCCACCCACCAGCGGCCGTCGGCTGCCTGCACCAGCAGGCGACGGCGTGAGGCGATGGCCTGGGTGCGATCGCTGTCGGCCTCGAACGACGCGTCCGGCTGGGCAAACTGCACGGCGTGATAGTGCAGGACATCGCCCCACACCAGCAGTGTGTTGCCGGCGCCGCCGTCGAAGCGATAGGACACGTGGCCGGGCGTGTGACCCCGGCTGTCCAGGGCCGTGATGCCGGCCGGCAAGGCGGTCTTGCCCGGCTGGAAACGGCGCAGCCGACCCTGCGCCAGATAAGGCGCCACCGCGGCACGCGCCAACGGGAAGGCGAACCGCACCATCGGCATGGCATCGGCCTCCGAAGCGGGATCCAGCCAGTACGCGGCATCGGCGTCGGACAGCCACACCGTGGCGTTGGGAAACGCCGGTGCGCCGTGCGCATCGAGCAGGCCGCACAGGTGATCCGGATGCGCATGGGTCAGCAACACATCGTCGACCTGGGCAGGGTCGTAACCGGCCGCGCGCAAGTGACTCAGCACCTGACCCAGGCCGGGCCCCATGCACTGCGCGGTGCCGGTGTCGACCAGGCTGAGGTGGCTGCCATCCTGGATCAGGTATGCGTTGACGGCAGTCTGCACGCCGTTCTCGTCTTCGGGTACGTAAGCGTGCGCGAGCAGACGGTCGCGCTCGGCCGGGTCCACATTCGTCAGCTCTTGCCGCGTCAATGCCACGCGACCGTCGAACAAGGCGGCCACGCGTAGGCTGCCGATACGCTGCAGGTAAAAGCCGGGAACCTGTGCGTGGGGGGAGGTGGGCGCAGCGGCGTGTGCGAGCGTGGCGCTGACGGCGAGTACCAGCGGCGCCAGCCCACGCAGGGCGGAAACGGACATGAGCAACTCCAGAGCAGGCGGCAACCGCCGCGATGTCGCCATGTTGGCGCCAGCGAGCTGCGCGCTTCGCTCATTGTGCTGCGCGAAGCGCTCGCTCCGGCGATCTAGCGGCTATTGCCGATGCTGGCAGGATCCAGTCCGTAACGCTGCTGGAATCGCTGACTGAAGCTGCGGGTAGAGCGATAGCCGGCACGCGCGGCCACGGTCTTGAGCGGCCAGCGCGTGCTGTAGAGCAGGCCCATCGCGTGCGCCAGTCGCGCGTCGGTGATCAGTTCGCGCAGCGAGCGTTGTTCGGCGGCCAGATGGCGGCGCAAGGTGGCGCCACTGATGCCCAGGCGGTCTTCGATATCGCGCGAGCGCCACCCCCGCTGCGGTTGCGCGGCGATCAGCGCGCGTACCTGCTCGGCGATGCCTGGTGCCGGCGGCAGCAGCAGGCCGCCGTGGCCGCGACGACAGACATTGACGACCAATGCGGCCAACGCCAGGCGTGCTTCGGTGTACAGACCGTGTTGCAGCGCATCGCGCCATTGCCGCAGCGCCAACTCGAAATCGATCGCCGGCAACCGTGCAATGTCGGCGCCGGCCTCAGGCAGCGGCTCGGTCCATAAGGCGCGCGCAGCGGCCAGCGCCTCTTCGCAGAGAGGGACCACCGCGCTCATGTAGAGCCCGGTCTGCGGGTCGGGCGTATTGATCACATCGATCCGGCAACGGCGCGTCGCCAGAAACAGATCGCCCGGCAGCAGCTGCAGCGATTGCGTCGCGCTGCTCACCTGCTGGCGGCCTTGCAGCAGAATCGCGAACTGCGGCTGGATCAGATCCACCGAACGGGCCCCATGTTCGCGCCGCGCGCTCACGCAGGCGAAGCCTTCTGCGCGCTCGCAGTGCATCAGGCTGGTCATCTGCGCGAGCAGGGTGTCGGTGGGTGTGGGTGTGGGTGTGGGTGCAGCGGTCATGGCTGGGCGATGCTACAGGATTGCGGGTGCGCGGCCGGGGGCGAACCTGGTGCATCTCCTGCCGGTGGATGCCTGCGTGCTGCAGCCCGAGGCGACGCCCGACATCGGGCGGTGCGGTCGCGCCCGTGCCTGCTGCGGCGTCGGCGACCCAGTGCGCATGGATGGAAATCTCAGACGTGGCCGATGGCGGCAATTCTTTCCATGCCCTGCGGGTTATAGTGCGGGCCTTGCGGTGGCAGGGGAGTATCCCCACATCGTCCCACCCCTTTCGTTTGCGAGCCTGCCCTTGTCGAGTCCTAGCCACGTTGCCGAAACGCCGATCACCGAACGTGCGGAGCTGGCCCAGGTGCTGGCTTCCGGCGAGAAGCCGAGTGCGGACTGGCGGATCGGCACCGAGCACGAGAAGTTCGGCTTCCAGTTGGATGACCTGCGTGCGCCCACTTTCGACGGTGCACGCGGTATCGAGGCCTTGCTGACCGGTCTGACCCGTTTCGGCTGGGAGCCGGTCCAGGAAAACGGCCGCACCATCGCGCTGCTGCGCGACGGCGCATCGGTCACGCTGGAGCCGGCCGGACAGCTGGAGCTCTCCGGCGCGGCGGTGGAAACCCTGCACCATACGTGCGTGGAAGCCGGTACCCATCTGGACGAAGTGGCGCAGGTCGCCGGCGAATTGCAGCTGGGCTTTCTGGGCATGGGCTTCCAGCCCAAGTGGCGTCGCGACCAGATGCCGTGGATGCCCAAGGGCCGCTACCAGATCATGAAGAACTACATGCCCAAGGTCGGCTCGCTCGGCCTGGACATGATGACGCGCACCTGCACGGTGCAGGTCAACCTGGATTACGCCACCGAAGCGGACATGGTGAAGAAGTTCCGCGTGTCGCTGGCGCTGCAGCCGATCGCCACCGCGTTGTTCGCCGATTCGCCGTTCACCGAAGGCAAGCCGAACGGCTATCTCAGCTACCGCTCGCACATCTGGACCGACACCGACGGCGATCGCACCGGCATGCTGGATTTCGTGTTCGAAGACGGCTTCGGCTACGACCGCTACGTCGATTACCTGCTCGATGTGCCGATGTATTTTTCCTACCGCGATGGCGTGTATCACGACGCCAGCGGGCAGAGCTTCCGCGATTTCATGCAGGGCAAGCTGCCTGCGCTGCCGGGCGCGTTGCCGACATTGCGCGATTGGTCCGACCACATGACCACCGCATTTCCGGAAGTGCGTTTGAAGAAGTATCTGGAAATGCGCGGTGCCGATGCCGGCCCCTGGGATCGGTTGTGCGCGTTGTCGGCGTTCTGGGTCGGCCTGCTGTACGACCAGACCGCGCTGGATGCGGCCTGGGACCTGGTCAAGGATTTCAGCCCGACCGAGCGGCACGCGCTGCGCGACGGCGTGCCCAAGCATGCGCTGGGCCTGCCGTTCCGCAATGGCACCGCGCGCGATCTGGCAGTGGAGGCGGTCAACATCGCGCGCGAAGGCCTGCGTCGCCGCGCACGCCTGAATCGCGACGGGCAGGACGAAACCGGCTTTCTGGATGTGATCGCCGAGATCGCCGAAAGCGGCGTCACCGCTGCCGAACGCAAGCTGGCGCTGTATCACGGCGCATGGAACGGCGATATCGACCGCGTGTTCCGCGAGTTCGCTTACTGAGCGCGCCTTGGCCGGTTGCCAGCGCGTGTTGGCGCTGGCGGTCCGGTGGGCGTCGGTGATGGCTGGCGGCGCCGGTGTCGCCGCGTCAGCCGATGTAGCCCCACGCGCAAGGCTAGTGCCGGAACAGCTGTGTCGGGTCGTATCAGCACAGCTGCCGCTTGCGCGGCTCGGCAGGCCGCACTCCATCTCAGGTCAGCGTCGCTCCGGCATGCAGGGCAGTCGTACGGTCACGCGCAATCCGCCATGCGGCCGATTGTCCAGACGTAGGTCGCCGCCGTGCGCCAGCACGATGCTGTGCGCCACCGACAGGCCCAGCCCGATGCCGCCGGTGTCGCGATTGCGCGAGGACTCGCCACGCACGAACGGCAGCAACAATTGTTCGCGCTGGGTGGGATCGATGCCGGGGCCGTCGTCGTCGATCCACAACACGCCGTCCTCGCCGTCGCGCTGCAGTTGCAGACGGGCGCGCTTGCCGTATTTCAACGCGTTTTCGAGCAGATTCATGACGGCGCGGCGCAATGCCAGCGGGTCGCCGTCCAGGGTAATTTCCGGGCCGGGCAGCAGCTCGGCGTCGGCGCCGATATCGGTGGCGTTGTCGACCACGCTCTCCACCAGCAAGCGCAGATCCAGCGGCGCGCGTTCGCCGCGATGACGGTCGTTCTGGATGAAGTCCAGCGCTGCGGAAATCATCGCCTTCATCTCGTTGATATCGGCCAGCGCCTTGTCGCGCAGCGGTGGTTGCAGGCCATCCAGACGAAACGACAGCCGCGCCAGCGGCGTGCGCAAGTCGTGCGCGATCGCTGCGACCATGTGCGTGCGTTCGTTGATCAGGCGGTTCAGGCGCGCCTGCATCGCGTTGAACGAATCGGCCGCGCGCACGATTTCCGGCGGGCCGCTGCGTTGCAGGGCCGCGGCATCGGGATTACGGCCCAGGCGGTCGGCAGCCTCGGCAAAGCGCTTGATCGGTGCCGACAGCGCGCGCGAAAACCACCATGCCAGCGGCACGTTGGCCAGCAGGCCGGCCAGGAACAGCAGCACGACATGGGTCTTGAACTCGCCCGAGAGGCGTCGACGCGGCGATTCCACCGTACGCCAGCGGCCATCGGGTTGTTGCAGGGCGGCGGTGAACCCGTCCAGCAGCGGTACGCCCGGGGTCAGGCGCTCGCTTTCCCATGCGCCGGGTAACTCGTCCGGCCGCAGCCCGTCGCCGGACAGCGCAGCGGGGTGGCTGTCGCGCGGCCAGTCGTCCGGAAACGGCGGCAGAGGTTGCGTGCCCAGGCGTTCGTGCGCCCCGCCACCGCCACCGCCGTCGCCGGCGTGGTCCCGGTTGGACCAACGCTGCGGCGGCAGCATGCCTGGCTGCGGGCCTTCACGATCATTGGCGTTGCGATAGAACCGCACCTGGCGTTCGGGCACATCCAGCCAGTGCGCAAGCAGCATTTCGGCGAAGGGGTCGCGCACCTGGCCTGTCGGCGGCACCGGGGCTTGCGCCGATTCATGCACTTTCAGGGTCTGGGTCCCGGCCGGCATGCGGGTGGAGAGCAGCGCCACCACTTCCGGCGGATGGACGGGAGGCTCGTAGACGGGGGTACGCATCACCAGCAGGGCGATGCCCACCGCCTGGGCGGTGAGCAGGGCCACCGCCAACAATACAAAGGTCCGCGCAAAGATCGACAGCCCGCGCCGTGCCGGTTTGCTCACAGGCGCGAGACGCTCGGCAGCAGCATGTAGCCCTCGTTGCGTACGGTGCGAATCAATTCGGTATGGACGCGCTCATTGATTTTGCGGCGCAGGCGGCTGATCTGGCTGTCGATGGCGCGGTCGTAGACGTCGGTGTCGCGGCCACGGGCGTAGTCCAGCAACTGGTCGCGGCTGAGCACGCGCTGCGGGTGTTCGACGAAGGTGCGCAGCAGCGCGAACTCGCCGTCGGACAGATTGATGAAGATGCCGGTAGGGTCGCGCAGGTCGCGGCGTACCACGTCCAGCCGCCAGCCGGCGAATTCGTAGACGTTTCCGCGCTGGTCGGCCTGTTCGTTGCTGGCCTGGCTGCGCCGCAGCAGGGCGCGCACACGCGCCAGCAATTCGCGCGGATTGCAGGGCTTGGCGAGGTAATCGTCGGCGCCGACTTCCAGGCCGATGATGCGGTCGGTGTCGTTACCCAGCGCGCTGAGCATGATGACCGCAGGTGAACCGCGCTCGCTGGCCAGGGCGCGCGCTGCACTCAGCCCATCTTCTCCCGGCATCATCACGTCGAGTACGATGAGGTCCGGGCGGCGCTGCGCCATGACAGAGCGCATCTCCGCCACGTTTTCGGCCATATCCACCTGGTAGCCGTGGGCGCTCAGAAATTCGCCGATCAGCTTGCGCAGGTCCGGGTCGTCGTCGACCACGAGAACGCAGGGTTGTTGCAGGTCCATAGGGATCATCGTCTGTGGCGCGGCGCTTGGCCCGCGCAAGGTGGTGGCTGCCGGATACATGGTGCTCGCAATTGCAGGGCTGGAGCACGCATCATAATGATCGAATTTGTCAACCATTGGCACACGTGTAACGCACCATGACAGACCAAGACATCGCGCAGGAAGCCACGGCATCGACACTATGCCGTTGTACTGGCGCGTGCGTGCATGACAAGGCATTTCCAATGATGCGGGTGATCAGTCGCGACAACGGCGTGGGGCTGACCCGCGACATGGTGCTGATGGCCGACACGCTGCGCGCCGGCGGCGTGCCGGTGCAGGAAGTGGGATTCACCAGTCAGCGCCTGCACGACACTGGGCGCGAGGCGCGCCTGTGGGCCAGCCGCATGCTGTTCGGGCGGGTGCCGCTGCAGATCTTTTCCGAGCGCGTGTACAAGCGCTGCCTGCCGCTGGGGCAGATCAACCTGCTGGTGCCCAACCCGGAGTGGCTGCTGCCCAAGTGGCTGCCATTGCTGCCGCGCTTCGATGCGGTGCTGTGCAAGACCCACCATGCCGAGCGAATCTTCCGCAGCCTCGGGTGCGCCACACGCTTCATTGGCTTCACCAGCCCGGATCGGTACGACGCACGCGTGTTTCGTCAGCGCGCTTTCTTCCACCTGGCCGGGCGCAGTACCGCCAAGGGCACGCGCGTCTTGCTGGACACCTGGCAGCGGCATCCGGAGTGGCCGCTGCTGACGGTGGTGCAGAACCCGCGTACCGCCGGCAAACCGGTCGTGGCCCCGAACATCGACCACCGCGTGGGGTATCTGGACGATGCCGAACTGCGCCGCATGCAGAACGCGCATCTGTTCCATCTATGCCCCTCAGAGGCCGAAGGGTTCGGGCATTACCTGATGGAAGCGCTAAGCGTGGGCGCGGTGACGCTGGCGACCGACGGCGAGCCGATGAATGAATTGATCAGGCCCGAACACGGGGTGCTGATTCCGGTGGCCGAGGTGCGTCAGCGCCGTCTGGCATCGTATTACTACGTGGACGCGGCAGGCATCGCACAGGCAGTGGAAACCGCCCTGGCATTGCCACAGGCCCAACTGGACCAGTTGTCGGCCAACGCACGCGCGTTCTACCAAGGCAACGATGCGGCATTTGCCGCGCGCTTTCGCGCTGCGGTGCTGGCCTCGCTACCGGAGCATGCAGTGGACGCTGCGGTCGCCGCGGCGCCGGCTGCCGTCGAAAACTGACAGCGACGGCATCTGCGTCGCCATTGTCGGACCAGCTGCATCTTCCGACGCGTCAGCCGAAGCATGCGTTGCACGCACCTTGCATCTGCGCTGCGCATGCCGGCAAGCGCCAATCCTCGCCGGCGCGCGGCGCGCGGTGGCAAATGCGCAGCACAGTCAGCTGCAACGCTTCCCGGACGAGCGCGGCCCAGCCCGCGTCCGCCGTCTGCATGCCGTGCGCAGATGTGCCATCCAGCCAGGGAGATCACGATGGTCCACGCACCACCACGCGTTATCGTTACCACTGCAATATTCGCAGCGCTCAACTTGGCAGGTTGTGCGAATTTCTGCGGTGCTGCGCATCATGCGCCTGTGCCCTACGCGCATCGTGAGCCGCCGCCGCCGCCGCCGGATGCAAGAAACATCGATGCGGTACCGGCTTGTGCGCCGGAACACGATGTGGTCCCAACGCCGCCTGCCGACCTCGCGCACCGCGCTGCGCCGGAGCGGCAAGATCGGGAAAGCGTCGACGGCTGCCTGGTGCACAGGGGCGTCCCACCGCCGCCGCCGCCCTTCGATGGCGACGCATTCGACGCACCGGATGCAGCAGATGGACCGCCTGGCCTGCCGCCAGACGATTCCGAATTCGACGCAGCGTTGCAGGCATGCGCTACCGCCGAAGGCATCGCAGCGCCGTTCCCGCAGGCGCCTTCGCCGGACCTGCCGCCCGACCTACTGGCGGAATGCCTGGATGCCGCAGGATTTGCTCCGCCGCCGCCGCCGCCGCCGCCGCCGCCACCGCCACCGCCACCGCCACCGCCACCGCTACCGCTACCGCCGTTCCAGCCCCCGCGCTGATGCGGGGACGCCACGTCGGCGGTCGGCAACGGTAGGGATGATCGAAGGGTCAGGTGTTGCGGTCATGGCCCGCAGCCATCGTTGTGCTGGGTATCTCGCGCGTCTGCGGCGTGCGAGGTGTCGCCACCTCTGCGCAACGTGCGTGGTGCGTGCTGCACTGCGGCTACAGGTGGCCTCTTCACCCATGTGCTGACAGCGCGCAACTCGCGCATCCCCCCATCTGCCAACGAGGGGCGGTGATCGCGCTCAACAAGACGACCGTCAGCAGGTCGCTGGGCATAGCTTTTTTCGAAACAATCCATATACTGCCCCCCAGTATTTCGCTGGAGCCGTCATGCCGCATTCGCCGCACGAGAAAAAGCGAGCGCTGGCGCGCGTGCGCCGGTTGCGCGGGCAATGCGACGCGCTGGAGCGGGCGCTGCAGGCGGGCGCAGACTGCGCTCCGGTCTTGCAGCAGATCGCCGCGATTCGGGGTGCCGTGAACGGGCTGATGTCGCAGGTGCTTGAAGCGCATATCCGCGAAGATTTCGGGCACGCCGCCGCATCCGATGCGCAACGCGCCGAGCGGGTGCAGGACCTGCTCGGTCTGGTCCGGTCCTACCTCAAATAAAACTCCCACCGGGTCGGCGCTGGTCGCGCCCCCGTCCTCGAACCTCATCGTCAGGAGCGTCATCCCATGAAATCCCGTGCAGCAGTCGCATTTGGGCCCGGCAAGCCGCTGGAAATCGTCGAAATCGACGTCGCGCCGCCGAAAGCCGGGGAAGTGCTGGTCCGCATCACCCACACCGGCGTGTGCCACACCGATGCCTTCACGCTGTCTGGCGACGACCCGGAAGGCATCTTCCCGTCGGTGCTCGGGCATGAAGGCGGCGGCATCGTCGAACAGGTCGGCGAAGGCGTGACCAGCGTCAAGATCGGCGATCACGTGATCCCGCTGTACACGGCCGAATGCCGCAAGTGCAAATTCTGTTTGTCCGGCAAGACCAACCTGTGCCAGGCCGTGCGCGCCACCCAGGGCAAGGGCCTGATGCCCGACGGCACCACGCGCTTCTCCTACAACGGCGAGCCGATTTATCACTACATGGGCTGCAGCACCTTCAGCGAATACACCGTCGTGCCGGAAATTTCGCTGGCCGTGGTCAACCCGGAGGCACCGCTGGAGAAGGTCTGCCTGCTCGGCTGCGGCGTCACCACCGGTATCGGCGCGGTGCACAACACCGCCAAGGTCAAGCCCGGCGAGAGTGTTGCCGTTTTCGGCCTGGGCGGCATCGGTCTTGCGGTAATCCAGGGCGCGGTACAGGCCAAGGCTGGGCGCATCCTGGCCATCGACACCAATCCGGGCAAGTTCGATCTGGCGCGCAGCATGGGTGCCACCGACTGCATCAACCCCAAGGACTACGACAAGCCGATTCAGGAGGTCATCGTCGAGTTGACCGATGGCGGCGTGGACTTCAGCTTCGAATGCATCGGCAACGTCAATGTGATGCGTTCGGCGCTGGAGTGTTGCCACAAGGGCTGGGGCGAGAGCGTCATCATCGGCGTGGCTGGCGCCGGCCAGGAAATCAGCACGCGTCCCTTCCAGCTGGTGACTGGTCGCGTATGGCGCGGCAGCGCCTTCGGTGGCGTCAAGGGACGTACGCAATTGCCGGGCATGGTGGAGCAGTCGATGAAGGGCGAGATCGACCTGGACCCATTCATCACCCACACCATGCCGTTGGAAGAGATCAACGAGGCCTTCCACCTGATGCACGAGGGCAAGTCGATCCGCACCGTGATCCATTTCTGACCAGGCGGCCAGGAGCGGCGCGCGGCCGCTTCCGCGCACGTGGTACCCGACACTCCGGGAGGAGCGTAATGACTAACGTGTCGATTCATCCTTCGGTAGATGATGGTGTTGCGCGAGATGGTGCAGAACATTTTCAAGGCGGCACGCTTGAATGCCACTGCGCCAGCGACAAGGTGACCGTCGAGGTGTCTGCGCAGACCGCGCATAACCATGCTTGCGGTTGCAGTAAATGCTGGAAACCCGATGGCGCGAAGTTCTCGGTCGTGGCGGTGGTTCCGCGCGACAACGTCGAGGTCACCGCCCACCAGGAAAAGTTGAAGATCGTCGACGAAAGCGCGACGATCCAGCGCCATGCGTGCACCGGTTGCGGCGTACACCTGTACGGGCGGATCGAAAACAAGGACCATGCGTTCTACGGTCTGGATTTTGTGCACACCGAGTTGTCGAAACAACAGGGCTGGTCGGCACCGGGCTTTGCCGCGTTCGTCTCGTCGATCATCGAAACCGGCACGCCGCCGGAGCAGATGGATGAGGTACGCGCGCGTCTGACCGAACTGGGGTTGCCGCCCTACGACTGCCTCTCCCCAGCGTTGATGGATGCCCTGTCGGCCCATGTGGCACGCAAGAAGGGTCTGTTGCATTGATGGTCCAACCCTGCAACCGGCGATCCGGCTGCAGGGTTTTCTCTTCGTAAGGAATCTCATGGAACGTATCGAACACCGCGCCTGCTTCGGCGGCTGGCAGGATGTCTATCGGCATCAGTCGCACACCTTGAACTGCAGCATGCAGGTGGGCGTTTACCTGCCGCCGCAAGCCGCGGACGGCCCGTTGCCGGTGCTGTACTGGTTGAGCGGTTTGACCTGCACCGAACAGAATTTCATCAGCAAGGCCGGCGCGCAGCGCTATGCGGCCGAACATGGCGTGATCCTAATTGCGCCCGACACCAGCCCACGGGGCGAGGATGTGGCGGATGCGGACGGTTACGACATCGGCAAGGGCGCCGGCTTCTACGTCGATGCCACGCAAGCGCCATGGGCGGCGCATTACCGCATGTACGATTACGTGGTGAACGAATTGCCGGCGTTGATCGAAGCGACTTTCGCCACCACCGGTGCGCGTGCGATCAGTGGCCATTCGATGGGTGGGCACGGCGCCTTGACCATCGCACTGAAGAACCCGGGCCGCTATCGCAGCGTGTCGGCGTTTTCGCCGATCGTGGCGCCCAGCCAGGTGCCGTGGGGCGAGAAAGCATTTGGCCAGTATCTGGGCAACGACCGCGCGACCTGGAAAGCCTACGATGCCACCGCATTGATTGCCGACGCTCAGGAGCGTTTGCCGCTGCTGATCGATCAGGGCGATGCGGACGAATTTCTGCAAAACCAGCTGAAAACCGCGCTATTTGAAGGCGCCGCCAAGGCCGCGGGCTATCCGGTGACGGTGCGGCTGCAGCCCGGTTATGACCACAGCTACTATTTCATTTCCAGCTTCATCGGCGAGCATATTGCGTATCACGCTGCGGCCGTGCGTGGGTGAGTGCAGGCGCTCGCGTGCATGACCTAAAGACGCGCAGCGCAGCTGGGAGTTGCATGACACAGACATCGGTTGCGCCTGTACGCTGCCGCACCCGGGCTATCTCATCGCCGCGTTCGCCGAACTGCTGGCTCCGGGTTTCGCTGCGATGATCACGCCGGGCATTGTGTTGCCGGTGCTGGTTGGCGAAACGACGCCGTGCCAGTGGCCGCTGATCAAAAGCGTCGATCGCGCGCGCTGGGATGCCAGGAGTTTTTGCAACGTGGATCTGTTTTGGAGCGGCTGCCAGAACGTTGCGAGTCGTCGTTACGTCCGCATGGGCCGCGCTTGGGCGACAGAATGTAAGCTTGATGCACGCCGCACCGAGGGCCGGCCACAGCCGCCTGGCGGCGAGCGCAGTCGTTCTGCCAGTCCGCCGAGCGCGGCCCTTTGCAGCAGTCGCGTATTGATCGAAAACGCAGTTTGATGGACAACGCAGTGTCGGTGCGAACCAGCCATCTGCGTGATGCCTGTGAACGTCCGCGGGCGGCGTTTCAACGCGATCATCGTGTAGCCAGTTTGCCCAGCCGGCGCATTGCCGCTTCCAGGGTGTCGCTCCACGGCTGGCCGCAGCTCAGACGCAGGTGATCGGCGTAGTCGCCACGGCTGGAATACAAATGCCCTGGCGAGGTGCCGATGCGTTCGGTCAGTGCCGCTTCGAACAACGCCTGGCCGCTGCCGCCTGCGGGCAATTGCAGCCAGAGCGACAATCCGCCAGCGGGGTCGCCGACGCGCGTGCCGTGTGGCCAGTACCGCACGATCGCATCGCGCAGGCGTTGCCCGTTGTTGGCCAGTGTGCGCCGCAGCTTGCGCAGGTGGCGTTCCAGATCGTGATGCGCCAGGTAATCGGCCAGCGCCAGTTGCGGCAGGCTGGCACTGCCAACTGTGGAAAAATATTTGGCGCGCACCAGTGCGTCGGTCCAGTCGCCTCCGAGCAACCAGCCCACGCGCAGGCCCGGGGCCAGCACCTTGGAGAACGAGCCGCAAGTGATCACGTTGGCATGCGTATCGAAGTGGCGCAGCGGACGTGGGCGCTGACCCGACCAATCGAGCTCGCCGTAGATATCGTCTTCGATCACCACCGTGCCATGTCGCGCGCAGCTGTCGAGCAGGGCGCGCTTGGCGCTGTCGGGAGTGAGGCTTCCAATGGGATTATTGAAATTGGGCACCAGCACGGCGGCGCGCACCTTCGTGCGTTGCAGTAGCGACTCCAGGCGCGCGATATCGATCCCCTGGCCGCTGCGGTTGGGCACCTCCAGCACCTTGAGACGCAATGCGGCCATCGCCTGCAAAATGCCGTGATACGTGGGAGTTTCCACCAGAACGACATCGCCGGGCATGGTGAGTGTGCGCAATGCCAGGCTGATGGCCTCCATCGCGCCGGCGGTGATTACCACTTCGTCCGCAGCCACGCTGGTGGCGCAATGCGCGTAGCGTTGTGCGATTTGCCGCCGCAGCGCGGCATGACCTTGCGGTGGCGCGTAATCCAGTGCGGCAGTGCGCTGGCGCCGCACCTGACGCGACAATGCGGCGGCCAGGTGCGCGGCGGGTAACAGGGCCGGCGCAGGAGTGGCGGTGTGCAGCGGCAACAGGTCGGTGCGCGCCACGGTGTCGAGCACGCGCTGCAATGCCGGATGATCGACCATACCAGGCGTGCGTCGACGCGGCGCAGGTGGCGCGGCAGGCGATGCAACGGCCGTGGCGCGCACGAAGTAGCCCGCGCGCGGCCGCGCCTGTACGCGTCCTTCGCGCTCGAGTTGCAGACACGCCTGCACCGCCGTGGCCGCGCTGATGCCGTGATTGGCGGCCAGCTGCCGGATCGAGGGCAGCCGCTCGCCGGCGCGCAACGTGCCACGCTCGATCTGCTCGCGCAGCCGCATGGCGAGCGATTCGTACAAGAGCATTGAGGGCACCTTATCTGTACTGGTTGATTCGTAGCGTATCTGAATCTGTACTGGTCGGGGGCAGCGCTGCACACTGCTGCTGTGCCGGCCCGCGTGTCGGCGTTCCCGTTGTGTGCGAGGCCGGTCATGCCGCTTTCCGTGTTCGTCATCGATGCGTTCACCACGCTCCGCTTCAAGGGCAATCCGGCTGCGGTGGTGCCGCTGCAGGCCTGGTTGCCGGATGCGCTGATGCAGGCCATCGCCAGCGAAAACAACCTGTCGGAGACGGCATTCTTCGTACGCGATGCCGATGGCGTGTTCGCGATCCGCTGGTTCTCGCCGCTGAAGGAGGTCGGCTTCTGCGGTCACGCGACGCTGGCCAGCGCGTTCGTGATCGCCACCCAGCAACTCGCACCGTTCCCGCTGCGTTTGCGTGCGGCCGCGGTCGGCGAACTGGGTGTGGAACGGCTTGCCGACGGCAGCTTCGAGATGCGCTTTCCGAACCAGGCGCCGGCCTTGGTGGCAGCGGTACCGCAGGCCCTGCTCGATGCCTTGTCGATCGCGCCGCAGGCGGTCTACGCCAACCGGCAGGCGTACATCGCGGTGTACGCGGACGAGCGCCAGGTGCGCGAGGTGGTGCCGGATCTGACGCGCATGTTGGCGTTGGCGCCGCGGGATGTTGCGGTGACCGCGCCCGGCGGCGGCCACGATTTCGTATCGCGCTATTTCTGGCCGGCCAATGGCGGCGCCGAAGATCCGGTGACCGGCTCCATCCATGCGGCGTTGGCGCCGTTGTGGGCGCAGACCCTGGGCAAGGCGCAGCTGACCGCGCTGCAAGCTTCAACGCGTGGCGGCGAGCTTGGCTGTCGGGTCGAGGGGCCGCATGTCTATGTGCGCGGCAGCGCGGTGCAGTACCTGCATGGGACGATCGCGTTGTGAGCGCGGCCGTCGCCGTTGCTACCGGCGTAGCGCGCCGTGCCGTCTGGCAATTGCTGGTGGCCGAAGTGCTGATCGGCTCGGTCGGTGTGTTCGTGCATGAAAGCCGGCAGGATCCAGTCACCGCCGTGTTCTATCGCTGCCTGTTCGGTGCGCTGTTTCTCACCGTGTGCGGTGTGTTCGGCGGCCAGTTGCGGGGTCTGTGGCACGAGCGCGCATTGCTGCGCGATGCGACCATCAGTGGTGTATTGCTGGTGCTCAACTGGGTGGCATTGTTCGCCGGCATGGCGCGCTCGTCGATCGGCGTGGCGACGATGGTTTATCACGTGTTCCCGTTCGTCATGCTCATCCTGGCGGCGGTCTTACAGGGCGAGCGTACGCGGCGCGCGGATCTGGGCTGGACGCTGCTGGCATTCGTCGGGGTGGCGTGCTCCGCCGATCCGGCGCGGCTGTGGCAGGCGGCCGATCGCGGCTATCTGCTCGGCATCGCGCTGACCCTGCTGGCAGCCTTGCTGTGCGGCGCATCGCTGCTGATGTCGCGTCGCATCAGCCGCGAGCGCCCGCTGGCGGTCGTGACCGTGCAGTGCTGGGTCGGCCGCTGCTGTTGGCCGGCTTCTCCAGCAGTGCAGCGCTGCATCCAGGGCTGCATTGGGTCTGGCTGGTCGGGTTGGGCGTGATCCACAGCGGCGTGGTGTACGTGCTGTTCTATTCGTCGTATCGCCATCTGCACGTGGCCACGATCGCCGTGTTGGCGTTTGTGTACCCGTTGGTCACGCTGCTACTGGATTACCTGCTCTACGGCCACGCCTTGGTACCGGTGCAGTGGCTGGGGCTGACGCTGATCGTGGTCGGCACGCTGGCGGTGAATCTGAAATGGCGATGGCCACGCCGCGCAGGGACGGCGGCATGACCTCGGCCTGCCACGCAGGGCGCGTGGCGATGCAGCTTCAGCGAACGTCGCGCATTTGCCAGTGCGAGCCAGCCAGTGCCTGCATGCGCTGCTTGAAGAGCTCGCCCGGGAGACTGGTGGTGGCGACCAGGTCGATGCGCAGATCGTGCTGCTTGCCGGTGACCGTGGCGGCCGGGTCGGTAATGCCCAGGCTGGGGTCCACCTCGTCCGGGTCAGCCTGCAGCTGGCGCCAACGATCGAACCAGGCCGGGTCGCGCAGCGCCGCCTGCAGTTGCTCGGCAAAGGCTTCGGCGCCATTGGCGGTGAAGCTCACCGAGGGCGCGCTACCGCGGGCGAGCTTGGGATCGGGCAGGCTGATCGAATAGCTGACAGGCATGTGCAAGGCTCAGATGGATGACGCCGGCACGGTAGTGCAGCGTAAGTGAGCATGCCGTCGACGGGCGAACAGGCGACTGCACCGGCGCAGGTGGACGGCGATAGCAACCAACAGCCAAGCATCCGTCCGATGACATCGCAGATAAAAAAGGCGCCTTTCGGCGCCTTTTTTCTACTCCGACGACGACTTAC
This sequence comes from Xanthomonas sp. DAR33341, assembly GCF_003992815.1. Lineage (NCBI taxonomy): Bacteria > Pseudomonadati > Pseudomonadota > Gammaproteobacteria > Lysobacterales > Lysobacteraceae > Xanthomonas > Xanthomonas sp. DAR33341. The sequence continues at coordinate 230,276 of NZ_QEYV01000034.1, forward strand.
TTCAACGCCTTGAAGCGCAGGCGCTTGGGGCCGGCGTCGTCGCCCATGCGGCGGCGCTTGTCTTCTTCATACTCGCGATAGTTGCCCTGGAAGAACTCCACGTGCGAATCGCCTTCGAAGGCCAGGATGTGCGTGGCGATGCGGTCCAGGAACCAGCGGTCATGCGAAATCACGAAGGTATTGCCAGGGAATTCCAGCAACGCATCTTCCAGCGCACGCAGGGTTTCGATGTCCAGGTCGTTTGACGGTTCGTCGAGCAGCAGTACGTTGCCGCCCTGCAGCAGGGTCTTGGCCATGTGCAGACGACCGCGCTCACCACCGGACAGCGAACCGACCATCTTCTGCTGGTCCTGGCCCTTGAAGTTGAAGCGGCCGATGTAGGCGCGCGACTGGATCTCGATGCCGTTGATGTTGAGGATGTCCAGGCCCCCAGCGATTTCCTGGAACACATTGTGGTTGCCTTCCAGCGCGTCGCGGCTCTGGTCCACGTACGACAGCTGCACGGTCGGTCCGACCACGATCTCGCCGGAGTCCGGCTTTTCCTGGCCGGTAATCATCTTGAACAGGGTCGACTTACCGGCACCGTTGGGGCCGATGATGCCGACGATGGCGCCCGGCGGCACGATCATCGACAGGTTGTCGATCAACAGGCGGTCGCCGAACTTCTTGGACACGTTCTTGAACTCCATCACCGCGTTGCCCAGGCGTTCGCCCGGCGGGATGAAGATCTCGTTGGTTTCGTTGCGCTTCTGGTAATCGACCGATTGCAGTTCTTCCAGGCGGGCAAGACGTGCCTTGCCCTTGGTGCGGCCGCCCTTGGCGTTCTGGCGCGACCATTCCAGTTCCTTCTGGATCGCCTTCTGGCGGGACTTCTCCTGGTTGTCTTCCTGCTTGAGGCGCTCGTCCTTCTGGGTCAACCAGTCGGTGTAGTTGCCCTTCCACGGAATGCCGCGGCCGCGGTCCAGTTCCAGGATCCACTCGGCGGCGTTGTCGAGGAAGTAGCGATCATGCGTCACCGCCACCACGGTGCCGGTGTAGCGCGCCAGGAACTGCTCCAGCCATTCCACCGACTCGGCGTCCAGGTGGTTGGTGGGTTCGTCGAGCAGCAGCATGTCCGGCTTTTGCAACAGTAGGCGGCACAGCGCCACGCGACGCTTTTCGCCACCGGAGAGCTTGCCGACGATGGCGTCCCACGGCGGCAGGCGCAGCGCATCGGCGGCCACATCCAGCTGGTTTTCCAGGGTGTGCGCATCGCCGGCGGCCAGGATTGCTTCCAGGCGTTCCTGTTCCTTGGCCAGCGCGTCGAAATCGGCGCCTTCTTCGGCATAGGCCAGATACACCGCGTCCAGCGCGGCCTGGGCCTGCAGCACGTCGCCCACGCCCTCTTCCACCGCCTCGCGCACGGTGTGCTCGGGATTGAGCTGCGGTTCCTGCGCCAGGTAGCCGACCTTGATGCCCGGTTGCGGGCGTGCCTCGCCTTCGAAATCGGTGTCCACCCCGGCCATGATCTTCAGTACCGTGGACTTGCCCGCGCCGTTCAGGCCCAGCAGGCCGATCTTGGCGCCCGGGAAGAAGCTCAGCGAGATGTCCTTGATGATCTGCCGCTTGGGCGGGACCACCTTGCTGACGCGGTTCATGGTGTAGATATATTGCGACATGGGGGCTCCGTGGACGCAGGCAGCCCGCCGGCCGAGGCCGGAGGCAGCGGAAAAGGGATTGCGCCAATTATACGGGCAAGTGGCTTGGGTCGCGGCAGCGCCCCGGCAGTTAAACGGCACCTTACTTTCGACCTGAATAGGCTTTTTCGTAATCGATTCCAGCAAGAATGCGTTAAGGCGGTCCGTCCCTTAATGAAATTACGACACCGCGAACAGGAACCGTCATGAACCGCAAACGCATCGTTACCGTTGTGCTTTCCTCCATCCTGGCGCTGGGTGCCTTCGCACCTGCTGCGTTCGCTGGGGATTGGGACCGCGACCACGATCGCCGCGGCCATGATCGCCACCATGGCCCCGACCATCGAAGGGACTGGCGCGACGACCGCCGTGACGACCGTCGCGAGTGGCGCCAGGACCGCCGCTACTACAGCAATGGCTATCGCGAGGGCTACCGCGATGCCCGCTATCAGGACCGCCGCTACGACCGCAATCGCGTCTACGTCTACGACCGCCCCGCGTACTACCGCGCCGGCCCGCCGCCGCGTCCGTACTGGGCCCGTGGCCAGCGCTACCATGGCCCGGTCTATGTGGTGAACGATTACGACCGCTACGACCTGCGCCGCCCGCCGTACGGCTATCGCTGGCAGCGCGACGACCGCGGCAATCTGCTGTTGGTGGCTATCGCCACCGGTATCATTGCCGACCTGGTGCTCAACAACTAATTCGGCGCGGCCACCGGGTCATTTCCGGCCGCGACCGGCTGTCGGGCCAGTCATCGCACAAAGGCGCATCTCCGGGTGCGCCTTTGTCATGTGCGCAGTACGGGGGTACCGGCCGTGCCGGCTGCGCGGTTGGTCACCCGTGCGGCAGGGGCTTACAATCGGCGACCCTACTGGCAATAGCTGCCCCGGAGCTTCGAATGTTCTCGCGCGATGTCCGACTGGAAACCTACGACCCCGAACTGGCCAAGGCCATCGCTGCTGAAGCCGGCCGCCAGGAGGATCACGTCGAGCTGATCGCCAGCGAAAACTACTGCAGCCCGTTGGTGATGGAAGCGCAGGGCAGCCAGCTGACCAACAAGTACGCCGAAGGCTATCCGGGCAAGCGCTACTACGGCGGCTGCGAGTTCGTGGATATTGCCGAACAACTGGCGATCGAGCGCATCAAGCAGGTATTTGGCGCCGATTACGCGAACGTCCAGCCGCACAGCGGTTCGCAGGCCAATCAGGCGGTGTATCTGGCACTGCTGCAGCCGGGCGACACCATCCTGGGGATGAGCCTGGCGCATGGCGGCCACCTGACCCACGGCGCGAAGGTCAACGTCTCCGGCAAGCTGTTCAACGCGGTGCAGTACGGCGTCAACGAGCAGGGCCTGATCGATTACGACGAGGTCCAGCGTCTTGCGGCCGAGCACAAGCCGAAGATGGTGGTGGCCGGTTTCTCTGCGTATTCGCAGAAGATCGACTGGGCCCGCTTCCGCGCCATCGCCGACAGCGTCGGTGCCTACCTGTTCGTGGACATGGCGCACATCGCCGGCCTGGTCGCCGCCGGGGTGTATCCCAGCCCGATGGAACATGCGCACGTGGTCACCTCGACCACGCACAAGACACTGCGTGGCCCGCGTGGCGGCATCATCGTCGCCAAGGGCGCCAGCGAAGAGCTGCAGAAAAAGCTGCAGTCGATCGTGTTCCCCGGCATCCAGGGCGGCCCGCTGATGCATGTCATCGCGGCCAAGGCGGTGGCGTTCAAGGAGGCGCTGGAGCCGGCGTTCAAGACCTATCAGCAACAAGTGGTCAAGAACGCCCAGGCGATGGCCAATACGCTGATCGCGCGCGGCTACAAGATCGTTTCCGGCGGCACCGAGAACCATCTGATGCTGGTGGACATGATCGGTCGCGACGTCTCCGGCAAGGATGCCGAAGCCGCGCTTGGCAAGGCGCACATCACCGTCAACAAGAATTCGGTCCCCAACGACCCGCGCTCGCCGTTCGTCACCTCCGGTCTGCGCCTGGGCACCCCGGCGATCACCACGCGCGGTTACCAGGAACGGGACAGCATCGATCTGGCCAACTGGATCGCCGACGTGCTCGACGCGCCAACCGACGAAGCCGTGCTGGCGAAGGTGCGCGACGCGGTGACTGCGCAGTGCAAGCGCTATCCGGTGTATGGCTGATACGGAATGGGGGATGGGGAGACGAGAATGGTAAAAGCGACGCTGCGATAGCTCTGCTGGCCCGATTCCCTATTGCCCTCTCCCTATTCCCGGACGTCTGATGCATTGCCCCTTCTGCCAGCACAACGACACCCGCGTGATCGATTCGCGGGTGTCCGAAGACGGCACGACGATCCGTCGGCGCCGCGAGTGCGAGGCGTGCGGCGAACGGTTCAGTACGTTGGAAACGATCGAGCTGAAGCTGCCCACCGTGGTCAAGAGCGATGGTGGACGCGAGGCGTTCGATGCACGCAAGCTGCGCACCAGCTTCGACCGCGCGCTGCAAAAGCGGCCGGTGGCCGAAGAGCAGATCGAAGCGGCGGTGCGCGCGGTGGTGCACCAGCTGCGCATGTCCGGCGAGCGCGAAGTGGGTTCGCTGCGGGTAGGCGAATACGTGATGGTGGAGCTGCGCAAGCTCGATCATGTCGGCTATGTGCGCTTTGCCTCGGTGTATCGCAGTTTTCAGGACGTGGCCGACTTCCGCGAGGAAATCGAAAAGCTCGAACGCGAACTGCCGGTCGGCAGCGAACAACTGCCGCTGCTGGAAGCGGCATTGGAACGCGCCGGCAAACCCGGCAAGCGATGAGCGCGATGCGCATCGCCTGCGTTGCGCAAACGCCGCAGTACCTGCCTGCGATTGCGCAAGCGCATCTACAGGCCTTCGGCGCGCTGTTGCCGGAGTGGAACATCGATGAGGCGCTGAGCGAGTTGCGCAGCCATGCGCGCGATGGCGTCATTCCGACGACCTGGGTGGCGCTGGATCAAACGCAGTGGCTGGGCTCGGTGAGCCTGCTCGAAAACGACGACGCACGCATCCGACGATGGTCGCCCTGGTTGGCGTCGTTGTATGTGCAGCCGCAAGCGCGCGGGCAGGGCATCGGGGAGGCGTTGGTGGCGCACTGTGTGCAGGCCGCCGCGCAGCTGGGCGTGCCGCTGCTCTATCTGTATTGCCAGCCGGGATTGGTGCCGTTCTACCAGCGCCTGGGATGGCAGACACATACCGAATTATTGCTGGGCCCGATGCAGATCGTGGTGATGCGCATTGCGCCGGGAGTGGTGACGCAATGAGTGAGGCCGCAACGACCGCCAGTGCCGACGACCATCGCTGGATGGCGCAGGCGTTGCGTCTGGCCGAGCGCGGCGCCTACACCACCCGCCCCAATCCGATGGTGGGCTGCGTGATCGTGCGCGATGGCGTATGCGTGGGCGAGGGCTTTCATCAACGTGCCGGCGGCCCGCATGCCGAAGTCTTCGCGCTGCGTGCAGCGGGTGAGTTGGCGCGCGGTGCCACCGCGTATGTGACGCTGGAGCCATGCGCGCATTACGGACGCACGCCGCCGTGTGCGCTGGCCTTGATCGAGGCAGGCGTCAGACGTGTGGTCGCGGCGATGGCCGACCCGTTTCCGCAGGTCAATGGCGGCGGTTTCGCGTTGCTGCGCGAGGCAGGGATCCAAGTGCTGAGCGGCGTGATGCAGGCGCAGGCGCGCACGCTTAACCGGGGATTTCTGTCGCGGGTGGAGCGTGGGCGGCCGTGGTTGCGGGTCAAACTCGGCGCCAGCCTGGACGGCCGTACCGCGCTGGCCAGCGGCGAATCCAAATGGATCACCAGTGCCGATGCGCGTGCAGATGTGCAGCGCTGGCGCGCACGTGCGGGCGCGATCCTGACCGGTGCAGGTACGGTGATGGCCGACGACCCATCCATGACGGTGCGGCTGGGCGAGGACACGCCGGTCGTGCCGCCGTTGCGCGTGGTGCTCGATGCCGGGCTGCGGACGTTGGCGTGCAGGAACATTCGTCAGGGCGATGCGCCGACGCTGTATCTGCATGGCGAAGATGTGGTCGCACCTTTGCTGACCGATGCGCAGTTCCTTGCGATGCAGCTGCATGCTGGACGTTTCGATCTGACCGCGGTGCTGGCGCTGCTAGCCGAGCGCGGCATCAACGAAGTCCACGTGGAAGGCGGCGCCACGCTGAGCGGTGCGCTGCTGCAGGCCGGGCTGGTCGACGAACTGCTGGTCTACATGGCCCCAGTGCTGCTGGGCGACACCGCAAAGCCCTTGCTCGCTGGCCTTGGCATCGAAACGATGGCGCAGCGCGCTGCGCTGCAGCTGCTGGATGTGCGCCAGCTGGGCCAGAATCTGCGTCTGCGCTATGCGCCGGTTGTTGCCGGGTGAGCGCTGCATGGGGCGCGCGATGCTGCGCGGCCGTGCCGTTACGCGCATAAAAAAGGCCCCGCATGCGGGGCCTTTTTTTTCATGCGCGACGCCGATCAGAAGCTCGCGCGCACGCCGACCTTGTACTGGTTGGCGTCGTCGACGAACTGCGCCTCGGCGACCAGGCCCCAGGTGCGGGTGAAGTTGACCTGGCCACCCAGGGTGCCGACGAACTCACCCTTGTCCACGTCGCTACCGTCGATGTAGCCGGCCTTGATCCAGGCTTCGGTGCGCGGCGAAGGCTTGCCGCGCAGACCCAGGTTGGCGAAGCCCAGGTTGCTCGAATCCGACGCATCGTCGACCGAACGGCCGCGCAGGCGCAGGTCGGATTCGACCTTGGCGCGCAACACGCTGATGTCGGCGGTGAACTCGACGCGCTCGGTCATTTCCTGGCGGTACCCAATACCCAACGTGGCCTGCTGCAGCGTGCCCTCGAGCACAAAGCCGCCACCGAGGGTGTAATCCTTGTTGGCGCGCTCATAGCTGGCCAACAGGTAGACCGGCTGGGCAATCTGCCAGGAGCCGCGGATGTAGCCGCCGTCGATATCGTCCGAATCGCCATTGACGCTGATTTCGGTACGGTTCCAGCCACCTTCGACATAGGTGTAGCTCAGGCCTTCCGCAGACGCGGCAAACGGTGCGGCCGCCAGCAGGGCAGCCAGAATCAGGGTCTTACGCATTGGATGTCTCTCTCCGAATTGATGTCCGTGTCTCCACCCCGTTGCGAGGTGGAAAAGAACGACGTCTCCCGTCGCGGCGCATAAATTAACAGATCCTTCACAATCCTGGCTATGGGGGATTTCCTGACATGACGCAGTGTCCTGCCAGACTTCTTCCACACTCAGCCTTCGCGCCGATGTGCCCTGTTAAACTTTGCGCGCCGGTTCGCCGGTACTCACGAACGTCTTCAGGGCGGGGTGCGATTCCCCACCGGCGGTAGGCATGCGCAAGCATGCGAGCCCGCGAGCGCTTGCACTCCAGGGTTGAGCGGACTAACGCCAAACCCCTGCTGCGCAAGGTCAGCAGATCCGGTCCGATGCCGGAGCCGACGGTATAGTCCGGATGAAAGAAGACGGCCACCGCACAGCCTTGCGGCTGTGCGCGCGCCTGTTTGCTTTGCCTTGCGGCGTTTTTCGCTCAACTCCTGCGAGAAACGACTAATGTCCATGCACCACCTGCCGCGCTGCGCCGCGGCCTTCCAGCGCTCCACCACGGCAGCCTTGCTGCTGCAAGCGGGGGCACGCTGATGTTCACCGGCATCATCGAAGGCGTCGGCCAGCTGGCCGCGCGACAGCCGCAGGGCGGCGATGTGCGTTTCACCTTCGCCACCGGCACGCTGCCGTTCGAAGCGGTCCAGTTGGGCGAGAGCATCGCGGTCAATGGCGTGTGCCTGACCGTGATTGCGTTCGACGCGGCCAGTTTTCAGGCCGATGCCTCGACCGAGACGCTGTCGCTGACCACCTTGGGCGCGTTGCCGGAGGGCGCATTGCTCAATCTGGAACGCGCGATGCGACCCACCGATCGGCTTGGCGGGCACCTGGTCAGCGGACATGTGGATGGCCTGGGCCAGGTGCAGTCGGTCCATGACGATGCGCGTGCGCAACGCTGGCGGTTTGCCGCGCCGGCGTCGGTGTTGCGCTATGTGGCCAAGAAGGGCTCGATTTGCGTGGACGGCGTGAGCCTCACCGTCAACGACGTAGACGAAGACGGCTTCGAGGTCGCGTTGATTCCGCACACCGTAGCCCACACCGCGTTTGCGCAGACTGCGGTCGGTGCGGCGGTGAACCTGGAAATCGATCTGGTGGCGCGCTACGTCGAACGCCTGCTCGGCACGCGGGGGGCAGCATGAATTTCGCGCCCGTTCCGGAACTGATCGAAGAACTGCGCGCCGGACGCATGGTGGTCATTGTCGATGACGAAGACCGCGAAAACGAAGGCGATCTGATCATGGCCGCCGAGTTGGTGAAGCCGTCGGACATCAACTTCATGGTCACCCACGCGCGCGGGCTGGTGTGCCTGTCGCTGACCCGCGCGCGCTGCGCGCAGCTGGGTCTGGCGCCGATGGTGCGCAACAACACCGCGCAGTTCCAGACCAACTTCACTGTCAGCATCGAAGCGGCCGAAGGGGTGACCACCGGCATTTCGGCCTACGACCGCGCGCACACCGTGCGCACCGCAGTCCGCCCGGATGCCCGGCCACAGGATTTGAGCCAGCCCGGGCATATCTTCCCGTTGATCTCCCAGCCCGGTGGCGTGCTGACCCGCGCCGGCCACACCGAAGCGGCCAGCGATCTGCCGATGCTGGCCGGACTGGAACCGGCCGGTGTGCTGGTGGAGGTGCTCAACCCGGACGGCAGCATGGCGCGTCGCCCGCAGCTGGAAGTGTTCGCGCGCGAGCATGGGCTGAAGATGGGCTCGATCGCCGACCTGATCGCATATCGGCTTGCCAATGAGCACACCGTCGAGCGCGTGGACGAGCGCGAGATCACCACCGAATTCGGTGCGTTCAAGCTTGTGACCTACCGCGACCGCATCGCGCACGACCTGCACTTTGCGCTGTTGCGCGGGCGCGCCGATCCGCAGACGCCGACGCTGGTGCGCGTCCAGGTGGAAAACCCATTGGCCGACCTGCTGCACTGGCAGCGCGATGACTTCGGCGTGGCAGCCACCGATGCCTTGCGCGCGATCGCCGCCGAGGGGCAGGGCGTGATGGTGGTGCTGTCGGCGCCACGCGACAGCGAATCGCTGCTGGCACGGCTGCGCCAGCAGCCCGAAGCCGCCGCCAATGCCAAGGACGTGAGTCAGTGGCGGCGCAACGGCGCCGGTGCGCAGATCCTGGCCGACCTCGGCCTGGGCAAGTTGCGCGTGCTGGGCACCCCCCGGCGCCAGGTGGGGTTGGCCGGATTCGGGCTGGAGGTGGTCGAGTATCTGGAGTGCCATGCCGGTGAAGGCGTGCGCTCGGTGCCGCCGTCTGCCGTTCCCTGAGATGGCTGCGAGCGGTTGCCGCAATCACTTGGCCGGTCGCGGTGGTCTCGACTGTTGCGTTGCTGACGGCGCGCAGCTGTCAGCAACGCGGTGCGTGTGCCGGCAACGCAGTGGCCTGGTGTCGCTACCAATCCAGCCATGGCGTGCGCTGGCTGGCTGCGCAGGCGCAAGAGCCTGGTAGCGCTGGGCGATGTCCTCAATAACTTCGGCCGATTGCCATGGCCTGTGTTGTCGACGCGCATGGCCGGGTCTGCTTTGGCCGACCCGGCCCACACGCGTCGCCAGGCCTGGGCCCGGCAGCTGTTAAACTTCCCGCCCCCTCGAGTTGCCGACCCGCATGACCCACTACGAAGGCGATCTTCGCCCCACCACCGCGCGCTTTGCGATCATCGCCAGCCGCTGGAATGCCCGTATCACCGACGTGCTGGTTGCCGGCGCGCGCCAGAGCCTGGCCGGCAACGGCATCGGCGAAGACGCCATCGACGTGATCCGCGTGCCGGGCGCCTGGGAGATCCCGATCGCCGCCAATCGCGTGGCGCAGTCCGGTCAGCACGGCGCGATCATCGCGCTAGGCTGCGTGATTCGTGGCGATACCCGCCATTACGAGCACGTGGCCGACCTGTGTGCCGAAGGCCTGATGAGCGTGCAGTTGCAGACCGGCGTGCCGGTGCTCAATGGCGTGCTGGCGGTCGAACGCGTGGAAGATGCCGAAGCCCGTGCTGGCGGCAGCCACGGCAATAAGGGCGAGGAATGCGCGCTTGCAGCGCTGGAACTGGTGAATTTGATGGAGTTGCTGCCATGAGCAAGCCCGGTGGGCATTCGCGCCACGGCCGTCGCGACGGCATCGACCCGGTGCTGCGGTCGCGCGCACGTCGGCGCGCCTTGCAGGCGGTCTATGCCTGGCAGATCTCCGGCGGTTTCGCCAAGCAGGTGATCGCGCAGTTCGCGCACGAGCAGGCGCATGAAGTGGCCGATCTGGTGTACTTCGAGAACCTGGTGGAAGGCGTGCTGAGTAATCGCGCCGAGCTGGATACCGCGCTGACGCCGTACCTGGATCGCAGCGTGGAAGAGGTCGATGCGATCGAACGCGCCGTGCTGCGCCTGGCCGCCTACGAATTGCTGTACCGCCAGGATGTGCCATACCGCGTGGTGATCAACGAAGCGATCGAAACCGCCAAGCGCTTCGGCTCCGAGCACGGCCACACCTACGTCAACGGGGTACTGGACCGCGCCGCGGTGGAGTGGCGCAAGGTGGAGTCGGGCGCCAGCGGCGCCTGAGCGCCGCGGGAAATGGGGAGTCGGGAATGGGGAATCGTAAGAGCACCGTTTCCGATACCTGCTGAGGCGCTTTTGCGATTCCCGATTCCCGATTCCCTTTTCCCGATTCCCGTCGCCATGCCCGAATTCGATCTAATTGCCCGTCTAGGTGCGCGCATTGCAGCGCGTGCCGATGTGCCGTTGGGCATCGGCGACGATGCAGCATTGCTGCAGCCGCCGGCCGGCGAGCAGTTGGCGATCACCGCCGATACGCTCAATGCCGGCGTGCATTTTCCGCATGAGACGCGCGCTGACGATCTGGGCTGGAAGACGCTGGCTGTCAATCTCTCCGATCTGGCGGCGATGGGCGCGCAACCGCGTTGGTGCACCTTGTCGTTGTCGTTGCCGCACGACGATGCGGCATGGGTGGATGGGTTTGCTGATGGCTTCTTCGCGCTGGCTGATGCACACGACATCGTGCTGGTCGGTGGCGACACCACGCGCGGGCCGTTGTCGTGCGCGGTGACTGCGATCGGCAGCCTGCCGCCTGGCGCAGCATTGCGGCGCGATGGTGCGCGCGTTGGCGATGACGTGTGGGTAACCGGTGCGCCGGGTGAAGCCGCCGCCGCGTTGGCGTTGTGGCAGGCCGGCCAGCTGGATGTGACCTGCGCGGCTGCCGACCCGTTGCACGAGCGCTGGCGCGGCCGCCTGCTGCGTCCGCAGCCCCGTGTGCAGGCGGGGCTGCGCCTGCGCGGGCTTGCGCATGCCTGCGTGGACATTTCCGACGGTCTGCTGGCCGATCTGGGACATCTATGCGAACGCAGCGGCGTGGGGGCGCGCCTGTTGCTTGCGGCCTTGCCGGCGATGCCGCGCAGTGCCGGAATCGACGTAGTGCAATGCCTTGGCTGGCAACTCGGTGGTGGCGACGATTACGAGTTGTGTTTCACCGCCGCGCCGCAGCATCGCGATGCCGTGGCGCAGGCAATGGAATTTGCAAAGGTGGCTGCAACCCGCATCGGCCAGATTGTCGCCGCGCCCGGTGTGGTGGTGCACGACGCCGAAGGCAACCCCTGGCACCCACCGCAGCGCGGGTACCAGCATTTCGTCGGCTGAGGCGTGGGGTTGGAGCGTGCAGCGGATGTGGGCGGTGTCGGTGCGCTGCGCTGAGACGATGCTGCTGCGCTGATCGCTGGGTGCGTATGGGCGCGGCGGTGGCGCGTTCTGCGAAGTTGGGTGGAGCGCATTGGGAACGACGGGTGCTGCCAGCGCCCTCATCCGCCCTTCGGGCACCTTCTTCCGCAAGCGCGCGAAGGTCGCAAGCCGGTCTGCCTGGCAGCTCATGAGCGGGCGGACCCGCACACGCACTTTGACCAATCCCGCATCCCGGCCCTTGAGCCATACCGTACCGTCTGGTACGTTCGCCACGTTCTCCCCCCCAACCACGGATGCATCGCAGTTGCCGCTGGGCCATCCCGGCCCGGCTTTGCGTGGGAGACAGCAGCATGAGCAAGCGTTGGATCGGGAGCATCGCCGCACTGGCGTTGCTGTTGGCATCGGCGTCGGCCGTGGCGGGCGCCTTCAGCAAGACCTATGAACGCATTCCAGGCTGGGACGGCGCCCAAATGGGCGCATTGGTGCTGGTGCCGCAAGGGCAGGGCGCCGGGCCGTTTCCGCTGATCGTGATGCCGGCCAGCTGGTCGCTGCCCAATCTGGAATATCTGGGGCGCGCCACCCAACTGGCCAGCGACGGCTACGTGGTGGTCAGCTATACCTCGCGTGGATTCTGGGATTCGGCTGGGCAGATCGATATCGCCGGGCCGGACACGGTGGAAGACGTCAGTGCGGTGATCGACTGGGCATTGGCGCATACACCGGCCAATCCCAATGCGATCGGTGCGTCGGGCATCTCGTACGGCGCAGGCATCAGCCTGCTGGCGGCCGAGCGCGACCCGCGTATCAAGGCGGTGGCCGCGCTCAGCGGTTGGGCCGATCTGGAAGCCTCGCTGTATTCCAATCGCACGGTGAGCCAGCAGGGCGTGGGACTGCTGGTGGGTGCGGGCGCACTGACCGGCCGGGCCGGCCCGGATCTGGCGCAGATTGGCGCACGCGTGGCGCAAGGCGATTACGACGGCGCGGTGCAGGGCTTCCTGCCGCAGGCCGCCTCGCGCAGCCCTGCGACCGATGTGGCAGCGCTCAATGTGCGTGGTACCGCGGTCCTGTTGGGTAACGCCTTCAACGACGGATTGTTTCCGCCCAATCAGACCATTGCGTTCTTCAACCAGTTGCGTGGCCCCAAACAACTGCTGCTCAGCCAGGGCGATCACGCCACCGCAGAGCTGCCCGGCGCATTGGGGTTACCGAATGAGATCTATACCGCGACCACGCGCTGGTTCGATCGCCATCTCAAGCAGCTTCGCAACGGCGTGGATGCAGAAGCGCCAGTGCGGCTATCGCCACGTGCGGGCCAATGGCTGGACTATCCGGACTGGGCATCGGTCCAACAGGCCACGACACAGCTTGGTCTGTCCGCACCAGCAGGGTTGCTGAGCCCCACCGGTGGATTGACCGGAGGGACGGCGAGCGGTTGGCAATGGCGCATCGCCACCGACGTGCCGAGCGTGGCCGATTCCGGGGTGGTGCTGGTCAGCGGTTTGCTGCAAGGCATCGGCCTGCCGGTGAGCACCTCCATTCCGCTGGTCAACCGCGCCGCCGCCGCAGTGTGGGTCGGCTCGCCATCGAACGGCACCCGGCGCCTGGCCGGTCGCCCGTCGCTACGCGTCACAGTGGTGCCCAGTCAGTCCAACGTCAGCCTTTTCGCGTATCTCTACTGCATGGATGCGCTGGGCGTGGCGAAACTGATTACGCATGCGCCGTATTCGTTGCGCAATGCCACATCGGGGCGCGCAGTCACGCTGGACTGGCCACTGCAGGCGGCGGCAACCGAGATTCCCGCAGGGCAGCGATTGGTCTTGGTGATCGACACCCGCGACGCGCGCTATACCGATGCCAGCGAGGGCGGTGGCACGGTGACATTCACCTCGCCAGTTGCAGCGCCGTCCGTGTTGAACGTGCCGCTGCGGTAGGGCGGCACGCCGCATCTGCATCGATCCCAGGTCGCCCGCCGCGGTACTAGCGAGCAGCGGCGGATGCAGGCCATCCGCAGAACCCACATCTGCACCTGTCACGTCGCGTTCGTTCAGGCGAACGCGATTTCTGACAGTGCGCGCGCACACGATGCCGCTTTCGGGAAAGTAAGCACGAAGCCTAACTCGATGCCGCTGCTGCGGCACACCGCAGGAGACCCGAGATGCCGATCAACCGAACCGGCCTGCCGCATGCTGTGGCGTCGACCAGCCAAACGCAGGAGGCGTTGACGTCACAGGCTTCGGAGAGCCAAGGAGTCCTCGCCCCAGGCGCAGTGCCAACCCAGCGTGCCGAGACCTTCGACGGACTTTCTGCGCTGCCGAATGATCTCCGCCGCGAGATTGTGCAGCGGTGCGGACCACGCAGCCTCGTGCGCCTGGGTAGCGTCTCGCGGCAGATGGCGGAAGACACCAGCGGGATGCGAGCGTCCCTGACCGCGCGGCCGCGCTATGACCCGAGCTTGGAGTTCGGGGCCGTCCATAGTGCAGAAAGCATGCGCGTCGCCCTGGACGAGGTGACGCATTTCCCCTACCCGGACGATGAGGATCGCAGCGAGCAGATATTGCGCGGATACGGAAGGCTTGCGGCGCGGATTCCATCATTGCCGCAGGCGCAGCGATTTGAGGCGTTTACCGCGGTGTTGAATCACGCCACCCGCTATTCCGGGAATATGGCATTTCGCGTGGTGGCGCGCTTGACGGATGACCTGGGATGCTTGCCCGCGGACCTGCGCGCGCTCGCCTTGCATGCAATCTTGCCCAGTTTGATTGCCACGCGAAGGCAAGCGCTGCAGGCTGCTGCCGGAGCAGCGCACGGTGGCCATATGGCGGCAGTAGCAGAGGCTGATGCAGGGGGCGTGCAAGGTGATGCTGCGCCAGGAGCGCAAGGCGCCGTGGCCCCGGTCCAGGGCGGCGCTGCCGGAGGCATTGGCGGAGCACTTCCGTTTCATTTGCTGGCATCGGCGATCAGGCAGCTGCCCGAGGAGGCAGTCAACCTGGCGATCACCGAGGCTGCCGCGCTCCAGACCGGCCCCCGCCTGCTGGCGGAGGTGACCCTGCGCCTGCATCTTGTCGGATTGGAGCCGATCCATCGATTCCAGCAGGCGTATGCGCAGCTTGCCGAGCACCTCGCGCGTTCGGGCGATGGAGCCGAAGCCTTGACCCACTTGGTGGCCTTGTTGAACAGACTGCCCAATCCGGGAGTGCGCCAAGCCGCCTTCAGGGAATTGACGCGGGCCGTGCATGCATTGGACAGCACCGAGAGTGGCGCCGCGGTGTTGAGGCGGTTGGCTGGGGCGTTGCCACACCAGCCTGCCGCGGTGCGTTATCTATGCAGCCTGGATGTGCTTGCAGCGGCAGGGAGCCTCTTCCCGAGCGAGCAGATACCGGTCATCGCCGCCGTCCGTGCGCAGGCTGCTGCGATCCCGAACCAGGCCGCTGAACTCATCGCCAGATGCGATGACGCGATCGCCACGGCCAGCATGATGCTTGCGACTGTGTCGCGCAGGTATCTGGACATGTGAGCACTGTTTGATTGAGTGTGGTGTGGTCACACCAGCGGACGCGCATCCGCCTGGCGCCACCCTGTCCGGCGCGACCCTAGAGCAGATGGGGCTTCACCGTATGGCTGCCATCTGCGCGCCGCCAGGCCCGCGCAGTCGGGGAACCAGCAGTCGGAGCACCCAGAGGGTTATCTGGTTGAGGCGCACGGCTGCTCTGCGCATTTTATGCGGACTTTACGTCGCGCCCGCGGCAGGTCCATAGCGACTTTACGCGGCCCAGGCAGAGACTGCGCAGGTTGGCGGAGCGGTTCCGCCGTGGACGATTCCGATGCATCCCTTGACCTGTCTGCTCCATCGGCGCTGCGCGCACGGTGCGGCAGCGCTTTGCCATGTTGGCACGCATACGCTGCCTACGTTGTTGCACATCGCATTGATCGCGCCGCCGTGCGCGCAGATGGGGGAGTGACCGACATGCCTGGCTGGTTGTCCCTGTTGTGCGGCGTGGCCGTACTCGTTGCTGCTGCGTACCTGCTGTACGTGGTGCTGCGGCCCGAAGACTTCTGATCCGAGTGCGCTCCAATGACTGAAACTTTTCTTGTGTACGCGCTGGCCATCGCGCTGGCGTGGCCCCTGGGCCGTTACATGGCCGCGGTGATGCGCGGCGCACCGATGCGTGGCGATGCGCTGTTCGGCTGGATCGAACGGCCGTTGTACGCACTGCTCGGCACGCGCCCGCAGCAGGGCATGTCGTGGCGCGGCTACAGCATGGCCTTTCTGCTCAGCAACCTTGTCGTTGGTTTGTTGACCTGGGTGGTGTTCATGACCCAGGCATGGCTGCCGTTCAACCCGGATGCCATCCCCAACATGCGTTGGGATACCGCGCTGCACACCATGGTGTCGTTCGTCACCAATACCAATCAGCAGCATTATTCCGGCCAGGCGCAGTTGTCGTATCTGGCGCAGATGACCGGCATCGTCGGCCTGCAGGTGGTGACGCCGATGATGGGATTGGCATTGGCGGTTGCGACGCTGCGCGCCTTGTTCGGTGGGCGCGCAGCCACACAAGCGTCGATTGCCGCACCGATTCTGGACACGACGGCTGTGGCGGAGATTTCGGAGCCGGAAGTGTCGCGTCAGGGACGCCAACACACGGGGTCCGGCCTGGAAGCGCTGCCTGAAGCCGACGTCGGCAACTATTGGGCCGACGTGATCCGCTCCAGCGTACGCGTGTTGTTGCCGCTGTGCCTGCTGTGGACCGTGCTGCTCGGCTGGCAGGGCGTGCCGTCGACCTTGCAGAGCGCGGCCACCGCGACGCCGTTGGATAGCAGCGCGGGCATGCCCAAGCAGACCATTGCGGTGGGCCCGGTTGCGGCGATGGTGGCGGTGAAACAGCTCGGCACCAACGGCGGTGGCTGGTATGGCCCCAACAGTTCAGTGGCGCTGGAAAACCCCACACCGTTGAGCAATCTGCTCGAAACCCTCGCCTTGGTCTTGCTGCCGATGAGCGTGGTGTTCATGGTCGGCTATCTGACCGGGCGCAAGCGACTTACGGCGTTGGTGTTCGGCACGATGTTGACGATGTCCGCCGCATCCACCGCGCTCTTGCTGTGGTCCGAAGCGCACTCGGCCACCGCAAGCTCGCCGGCGCTGATGGAAGGCAAGGAAGTGCGCATCGGTGCGGACGCCTCGGCATTGTGGGCGGCGTTGACCACGCAGACCTCCAATGGCTCGGTCAATGCGATGCACGATTCGTTGGCGCCGTTGAGTGGCCTGGTCACGTTGGTCGACATGCTGATCAACGCCATCTGGGGCGGCATCGGCTGCGGCCTGCAGCAGTTCGTGGTGTATCTGTTGCTGAGCGTGTTTCTGGCCGGCTTGATGACCGGACGCACGCCGGAGTTGTTCGGCCGCAAGATCGAATCGCGCGAAGTGCAGTTGCTGGCGCTGTTGATCCTGCTGCAGCCGCTGGTGGTGCTGGGCTTTACCGCAGTGGCGCTGGCAGTCCCGGCATTGACTGCCAATTCCAACCCCGGCTTCCACGGCATCAGCCAGGTGTTCTACGAGTACACCTCTGCGTTCGCCAACAATGGCTCGGGTTTCGAAGGCCTGGGCGATGCCACGTACTGGTGGAATCTGAGCTGCTCAGTGGTGCTGGCGCTGGGACGGTATCCGGCGTTGATCCTGCCGTTGATGGTGGCCGCACGCATGGCAGTGAAGCGGCGTGCACCGGAGTCGGCCGGCAGCCTGCAGGTCGAAACGCCCACCTTTGCGCTGACCCTGATGGCGATCGTAATCGTGCTGACCGTGCTGCAGTTCATGCCGGCACTGGTGCTGGGTCCTATCGCTGAACACCTCGCCCTGGCGGCGTCCTGAGAGTTTTGAGCAATGTCTACGATCGATACGACTGAAAAACGCGAGCGCGGTGACGCAGCGTTGTTCGATGCCGCCGTGCTGGTTGCGGCGATGCGTGCGGCGTTCGCCAAGTTGGCGCCGCGGCATCTGCTGCGCAGCCCGGTGATGGCGGTGGTGATGGGCGGCACGGTGCTGGCAGCGGTGATCACCGCCAGCGGGCACTCGCATGCCGGCTTCGGCTGGGCGGTGACGGCGATTCTGTTCGTCACCGTGTTGTTCGGCAATTTTGCCGAAGCCATTGCCGAAGCGCGTGGGCGTGGTCAGGCCGCCTCGTTGCGGCGTGCACGCAAGGACCTGGTGGCACGCAGGGTGGAAACCGCACTCGGTGGGCGCGAAACGCGCGTGCCGGCAGCGGAGTTGCGCCCGGGCGATTACGTCATGGTGTCCGAAGACGAATTCGTGCCGGCCGATGGCGAGATCGTGCGGGGTGTTGCCACCATCAACGAAGCGGCGGTGACCGGCGAATCGGCGCCGGTGCTGCGCGAGGCCGGCACCGATCGCAGCGGCGTCATCGGTGGCACCCGGGTGCTCTCCGACGAGATCGTGTTCAAGGTCACCGCCGAGCCGGGGCACAGCTTTCTCGATCGCATGATCGCGTTGGTGGAAGGCGCCAACCGGCAAAAGACGCCGAACGAAATTGCGCTGACCTTGTTGCTGGCAGCGATGACGCTGACGTTTTTGATCGTGGTGGCATCGTTGCCGGCGATCGCGGGCTTTGTCGGCGTCACGCTGGATCCGCTGCTGCTGATCGCGTTGCTGGTGTGCCTGATCCCGACCACCATCGGCGGGCTGTTGCCGGCCATTGGTATCGCTGGCATGAACCGCGCGCTGTCGGCCAATGTGTTGGCCAAATCCGGCAAGGCCGTGGAAGTGGCCGGCGACGTGGATGTGCTGCTGCTCGACAAGACCGGCACCATTACCTACGGCGACCGCCAGGCCACCGCGTTCCATCCGCTGGCCGGCGTCGACCGCGTGCAATTGCGCGATGCGGCCATGCTCGCCTCGCTGGCCGACCCGACGCCGGAAGGGAAATCCATCGTCAAGCTGGCGCGTCAGCAAGGTGCCATCGCAGTGGAGGCGGAGGGTGGGGATTTCATCGCGTTCACCGCGCAGACGCGTATGTCCGGCGTGGATATCGGCGGGCGCAGCATCCGCAAGGGCGCCGGCGATTCGATCGTGGCGTATGTGCAGGCGCAGGGCGCGACGGTCTCGCCGGAATTGCAGGGCCGCATCGAAGAAGTCGCACGTGGCGGTGCCACACCGTTGGTGGTGGCCGAAGGCCGTCATGTGCTCGGTGTGGTCGAGTTGAGCGACGTGGTCAAGCAGGGCATCAAGGAAAAGTTCGCGCAGTTGCGTGCGATGGGCATCAAAACGGTGATGATCACCGGCGACAACCCGCTCACCGCAGCCGCGATCGCTGCCGAAGCCGGCGTGGACGACTACATCGCCCAGGCTCGCCCGGAAGACAAGCTGGCACGCATCCGTGCCGAACAGACGGGCGGGCGACTGGTGGCGATGGTCGGCGACGGCACCAACGATGCCCCGGCGCTCGCGCAGGCCGACGTGGGCCTGGCAATGAACTCCGGCACGCAGGCGGCCAAGGAAGCCGGCAACATGGTGGATCTGGATTCGGATCCGGCCAAGCTGCTGGCGGTGGTGGAAGTGGGCAAGCAGCAGCTGATCACGCGTGGCGCGTTGACCACCTTCTCGCTGGCCAACGACGTTTCCAAGTATTTCGCGATCCTGCCGGCGCTGTTTGCTGCCGCCATCCCATCGATGGCAGCGCTCAACGTGATGCAGCTCTCCAGCCCGCGCCATGCGGTGCTGGCGGCGCTGATCTTCAATGCGTTGATCATTCCGGCCTTGATTCCGCTGGCGTTGCGCGGGGTGCGTTTTCGTCCCTCCAGCGCCACCGCGCTGTTGCGCCGGAACATGCTGATCTACGGCGTGGGTGGCGTGTTGCTGCCGTTCGCTGCGATCAAAGTGATCGATCTGGCGCTGGTTGCCGTCCTCGGTGCCTGAGACACGCGTGATGCCCCTTTCTTCTTCCTGGAACATGTCCATGTCTTCTTCCTTGCCGTTACGCGACGACGGCGTCCTGCGCGGTTCGCTGGTGCTCGCGGTGTTCACCTTGTTCGGGTTGGGCCTGGCCTACTCGCTGATCGCCACCGGCATCACCGGTGCGCTGTTCTCCGAGCAGGCCACCGGGTCGCTGATGCGCGTCGATGCGCGCGTGGTTGGTTCGGCCTTGGTGGCCCAGCCGTTTACCGATGCGCGCTATTTCCAGCCGCGTCCGTCGGCCGCCAAGTACGATCTCACCACCGCGGCCGGCAGCAACCAGGCCCGCTCCAATCCCGATTTGCTGGTCCGCATCGCCACCACGCGTGCGCAAGTGGCCGCACGCGACGGCATCGCCCCTGAGGCCGTACCGGGCGAGCTGCTGACCCAATCCGGCAGCGGCCTGGACCCGCACCTGAGCCCGGCCGGCGCACAGGTGCAGATCCGCCGCGTGGCCGCCGCACGCGGCTGGCCCGAGCAACGCGTTGCCGCCCTGGTGCAGGCGACCACCGAAGCACCCCAGTTCGGACTGCTTGGGCAGCCGCGGGTGAATGTGTTGGCGTTGAATCTGGCGCTTGATCAAGCTGGGAATGGGGAGTCGGGAAGGGGAAATGGTGTGAAGCAAGCGCACTAGGAACACTCAGCTGTACGCTCTGCGATTCCCGATTCCCGATTCCCGATTCCCGATGAACGACGCCCGCACCCAGCAAGCCGATGCCCTGATCGGCGAATTACAGCGCGAACACGGTGGTCGGTTGACGGTGTTCCTGGGCGCCGCGCCCGGGGTCGGCAAGACCTACGCCATGTTGTCGCGGGCGCGCGAGCGCCTGCGCCAGGGCATGGATGTGGTGGCCGGCGTGGTGGAAACGCACGGGCGCAGCGAAACCGCGGCGTTGCTGGAAGGCTTGCCGCTGCTGCCGCGCGCCCGCGTGAGTTACCAGGGCCGCATGCTGGAAGAACTCGACCTGGATGCATTGCTGGCACGCAAGCCGCGGCTGGCCCTGATCGACGAGCTGGCGCACCGCAACGTGCCCGGCAGCCGCCATGAGCGGCGCTGGCAAGACATCGTGGAGTTGCTCGATGCCGGGATCGACGTCTACACCACGGTCAACATCCAGCACCTGGAAAGCCTTAACGACATCGTGCTGCGCATCACCGGCGTGCGCGTGTCCGAGACCGTGCCCGATGCCGTGTTCGACCGCCTGCGCGACATCGTGCTGGTGGACCTGCCGCCACGCGAACTGATCGAGCGCCTGCAGCAGGGCAAGGTGTATTTGCCCGAGCAGGCCACGCAGGCATTGCAGGCGTTTTTCTCGCCTTCCAACCTCACCGCCTTGCGCGAGCTGGCGATGCAGACCGCTGCCGACCGCGTCGACAGCGATCTGCGCGATACCCAGGCCGCGCGCGGCCTGCCTGGCACCGCCGCGTTGCGACGCCGCGTGGTGGTGGCCATCGATGGCCGCGGCAGCTCGGATTATCTGGTGCGCGTGGCGCGGCGTCTGTCGGAGCGGCGCGATGCACCGTGGACGGTGGTCACCGTGCAGACCCGCACCGTGACCGATGCAGCCTGGCAGCTGGAAATCGATCGCGCATTCGCGCTCGCCCATCGCCTCGGTGGCGACACCGCGCTGCTGCATGGCGCCAATGTGGCCGATGCCTTGCTGGATTTCGCCTCGCAGAACGGCATCTCCACCCTGGTGCTGGGGCGCACCCGCGAGCGCCCGCTGGCGCGCATGTTCAACCGCACGCTGACCCAGCAATTGCTGCAACGTGGCGCGCATTACGAACTGGTGATCGTCAGCTCCGCCGATGCGCGCGCACGTGCGCGCCAACGCTGGCGCAACCCGCGCCAATGGCTGCAGCGCTACGACATGGCGTTCGCTGCGATCGCGGCCGCTGGTGCGGTGGGGGTGGCGTGGTTGCTGCAGCGCTGGACCGATATCGATGACCTGTCGATGGTGTTCATCGTCGCAGTGGTGCTGGTGGCTTCGCGCACGCGCATGGCCGCTGCGGTGGTTGCCGCATTGCTGAGTTTTGTCGCCTACAACTTCTTCTTCATCGAGCCGCGTTTCACCTTGCAGATCAGCGCGCGCCAGGGCGTGGTGACGGTGTGCATGTTCCTGATCGCCGCGCTGGTCGCCGGCCGGCTGGCCTCGCGTTTGCGCAGCCAGGTCCTGGCCTTGCGCGCGGCCAATGCGCATGCCAACGCCTTGCAGGCGCTGGCCCGCCAGCTCAGCACCGCCGCCGATCTGGGGCAGGTGCTGGAAGCCGGCCGTCGGGCGCTGACCACTGCGCTGGATGCCGAGGTCTGGCTACGCCTGGAGCAGCGCGAAAGCGACGCACCCAGTAGCTTCGGTGCGCTCGATCGCAGCGCCGCCGATTGGACCCAGCGCCACGGCCAACCGGCCGGCCGTTTCACCGATACCTTGGCCGGGGCGCAGTGGTGGTGCCTGCCGGTGCGCCACGAGCGCGGCACCCTGGGTGTGGCCGCGCTGCGCTTTCGACAGGCGCTGCAACGGCCCGGCCTGGAACAACGCCGCCTGGCCGAAGCGATGGTGGAAGACATCGGCCAGGCTGCGCTGCGCACGCGCCTGGTCGCCGATCTGGAAGGCGCGCGCGTCAGTGGCGAAACCGAGCGCCTGCGTTCTGCCTTGCTCTCGTCGGTCTCGCACGATCTACGCTCGCCGCTGGCCTCGATGATCGGCTCGGCCAGCAGCCTTGCCAGCTACGGCGATGCGATGGACGCGCACGACCGTCACAGTCTGCTCGACACCATCCAGCTCGAAGGCGAGCGGCTGGATCGCTACATCCAGAACCTGCTCGACATGACCCGGCTCGGCCACACCGGCCTGACCTTGAATCGCGACTGGATCGGCGTCGACGAATTGATCGGCTCGGCCGCCCGCCGCCTGCAGCGCTATCAGCCGGAGGTGCGCCTGCAACTGGACCTGGCCGCCGACCTGCCGGCGATCTGGGTGCATCCGGCGCTGGTGGAACAGGCCATCTTCAACGTGCTGGAAAATGCGGCGAAATTTTCGCCAGCCGGCGTGCCGGTGACCGTGCACGCGCAGCTGCGTGCCGGCGCGTTGCAGATCGACATCGGCGACCAGGGGCCGGGCATTCCCGAAGACGAGCGCGCGCGGATCTTCGACATGTTCTACAGCGTGGAGCGCGGCGACCGCGGGCGCAACGGCACCGGCTTGGGTCTTGCCATCTGCCAGGGCATGATCGGCGCGCACGGCGGCAGCGTGGCGGCATTGGCGGGCGCGCATGGTCACGGCACCACCATCCGCATTACGCTGCCGTTGCTCGTTCCCGCCGCGCCACCTCGCCCCGATGCCGACTGACCTCACTGCCATCCCGCCCGCCCGCGTGCTGATCGTCGACGACGAGCCGCAGATCCGCCGTTTCCTCGACATCAGCCTGCGTGCGCAGGGCTATCGTGTGCTGCAGGCCGGCACCGGCGAAGAAGGCCTGGCCTTGCTGGCCGGGCAGGGCGCCGAACTGGTGGTGCTGGACATCGGCCTGCCCGATCGCGATGGGCATGAAGTGCTGCGCGAGATCCGCCAGTGGTCCAACGTGCCGGTGATCATGCTCACCGTACGCGCCGGCGAAACCGAAAAGGTCGCCGCGCTCGATGCCGGCGCCAACGACTACGTCACCAAACCCTTCGGCGTGCAGGAATTGATGGCCCGCATCCGCTCGCTGCTGCGCCAGGCCGGCGCCGGCAGCACGGTGGAAGAAAGCGTGTTCGACGACGGCCGCCTGCATATCCATCTGGGCCTGCGCGAGGTCACCCTCGATGGCGAAGCGGTGCCCTTGAGCCGCAAGGAATACGCCTTGCTCGCGCTGTTGCTCAAGCACGCCGGCCGTGTGGTCACCCAGCCGCAACTGCTGCGTGAGGTGTGGGGCCCCACCCACGAGGAAGACACCCATTATCTGCGCATCCTGGTCGGCAAGCTGCGCCAGAAGCTGCACGACGATGCCGCCGACCCGCACTACATCGTCACCGAACCGGGCGTGGGGTTGCGGTTTATCGGGGTAATGCGTTGAGCTCGATCGCCTGCAGGTTGGGTCACCTTCATTCGGTAGGAGTGCACCCGCCTGGCAAGTGGTTGAGAACGGATTGGCGAGCAACTTGGGAACACCAGACCCGTGTCACCATCTATCCGATCCCCGGTCCCTGGCGTTGCGGTTCCTGTGTTTGGTTGCATTCTCTGCTGCTGAGTTAACTGTTCTTGTTGGAGGTCCAGCCCACGCTGGACCGACACTTCGATCGGGGTATTGATCGCCACCTCGGTTTCTACATGAGCTCGCATATGCGCAGGGTTACGAGGACTGCCTTGCACGGCGAAAAGATGATGGCCGGCCTGCAGCGATGGCGTGGCCGTGCTGAGCATTACGTGGTCTACACGCGTGAGGCCGTTTGCCATTGCCTCGGTCGCCAGACATGCGGCCGCCCGATCACTGCGTTCATCTGGTGATCTCCCCAATGATGGGTCCAACGCATGAACGCGTTCTACGCACTGCGCGAATATTGGCGGCAAGGCTGGCGAATCGAGGGTCAGGGGTGCAGGTGGCCCAAAAGGGTGGGCTCCGCGGTGGTAGATCGGGTCGGTTCGTTCTAGTGCTGAAGCCCAAGATCTGCCATTCCAAATATGCATTTCCCCGGAAGGATCAGTCACCGATAAGTGGCCTTGACGATCAACTCTGACCTGAGAGATCTCAGCTCTGGCAAGTTCGTTCGCACCGGCAATCACTAGCGGCGGTCCAGCTGCTTCGGTATCCATCCTTCCAAGAATGCGCGCTCCAATTACTGGATCGCGCAACATGGCATCGAAAAGCTGCAAGCTGGGTTCGCTGTTGAATCCTCTGGCCAAGGCCGGGTTGTTGGCATCCCTGACCTGGGTCCTCCACTCTTCGCTACCTGGTCCACTTCCAAGTTCCAATGCATTGACGAGGCTGACGCCCCTAACTGTCGCGTCGCGCCCGGACGTGATCGCGGCGCGAGCGGCAGGGTTCAGTCCGTTGATTCCCTGGTTTCCGATCCACTCACGGACGCTTTCGGGCGTCATGCCCGTGGACTGCTGGAGGGTGCTGACAAGCAGCTCACCACGGGCTTGGTTCTGGTTGTAAAGTTTGCTGGTGACAGCAACGATCTCAGCGGCTTCGTCCGGGTATGTCCTGTTGAGATCCCGCAGCCATCCTATTTCTGACAAAGGCTGTCCCACAGCCTGCCATTTGCGCTCTACCTGCTGAGCATTCAGATCTTGCACAAACATGCGCCCGTCATCAGATCTGAGAAATTCGTTGAGACGATCCTGTTCTTTAGCGGAAAGGTCGTTACCCACTTGGCCGCGTGTCTGTAGTCGACGTAACAGGCCTGTCTGCTCTGTTTGGGTGAAGCCTTGGTCGGTTAGCGCCCAATCCGAATAATGACGAAGCATCTCCGCAGCAGCTTCACCGCGCCCAGGTTGGCCGAAGTCCCATTGCATGATGCCTACCGACCAGCCCGAGTTACCAGTGCTGTGTTGTAATGCGTATGCAGCACCGAGATTTACCTCGCTGGAGCGTCCGACAGCGTTGTAAGCAAGAACTTCGAAGCTCTGACGGCTGAGCGCATCGTATCTATAAATCTGTGCCATCACTGGACCTTATGGGATGGATTTTGCGAGTTGCTCCAGTTGCTCGATACGTGAGCGTGTGATGCTCATCTTGCATGCTGTCGATAGCGCATCTTGCTCGTTACGAGACATTCCCTGCACCAACGGCTCGGCTTGGCAATAGGTGTCGCGATACGTTCGCCAAGCATTGGCGGATGCCGCGAAGTCCTTTTCAAGGTCGTCGAGATACGCTGGGTCGTCGGCGGTGTAGCTGGCATAGCTTGCCCGTGCCTTGCTGATGATATTTTTTTCGGCTGCAGCCATTTCGTTTTCGATGGTACGTGCCTGCTGCAGTGCAAGGCAGGCGGAGCCTAACGCTTCGCACTCCTTTGCTCGTAATGCCAAAAAACAGGCTTCTCTATCTTTGGCTGCAGCAACGCGTGAGCAATCCGTCTTGACCTTTGATGGCTTCACTGACTTGTCTTGGGCGGCGGCGTTGACATCTGGCGATGAGCAGCCAGTGAGTGCCGATAGCAATAATATTGCCACCCATAGGGGTGTGATTTTTCTATAGGTCGCGGAAAATCTCTCTGGTTCCTTTGTTGCCCTGATCATTCGAGATCCGCCCTAAGCGCCTTACTCGGATGATCAGGCTATCCATGTAAGTCTGATTTCATCAAGTGGTTGCTGTGGTATGACGTTGACGTTATGCAACGAAGAGTGCTCATCATTTACTCATGCAGGCGGTAATACCTTGCCCGGGTTGAGAATCCCGTCCGGATCCAGTGCGGCCTTGATTGCGCGCATGGTGGCCAGCGTTGCTGCGCTGAAGGCCTGGCTCATGAAATCGCGCTTGGCCACGCCGATGCCGTGCTCGCCGGAGAGCGTGCCTTCCAGCGCCAGCACCAGCGTAAACAGTCGTGGCAAGGCGGCATGCGCGCGGGCGTTTTCGTCGGCATCGGCCGGGTCGTACATGATGTTGACGTGCAGGTTGCCGTTGCCGGCATGGCCGAAGGCGACGATGGGCAGTGCGAATTCCGCAGCGAGCGCTTCCACGCCGGCGACGAGTTCGGGAATGCGCGACACCGGCACCACCACGTCCTCATTGATCTTGCCCGGCTTGATGGTGCGCAAGGCCGGCGACAGGGCGCGGCGTGCGGCCCACAACTTGTCGCGCGCGCTGCCATCGGCGGCCACGTCCAGGCTCAGTACGCCTTCGCCATCGGCCGCGTCGTGCAGGGCTTGCAGCGCGTAGGGCAAGGTGTCGTGATCGCCGTCGGCTTCGATCAACAGCATGGCGCCAGCGTCGGGCACATCGCTGCCATTGCGGCGTAGCAGCGCAATCGCATTGGCATCCATGAATTCCAGCATGGTCGGCGTGGTCGGTTGCGCCATCAGCCGCGACACCGCGGCTGCGGCGCTGGACGCATCGCGGTACAGCGCGCGCAGGCCGGCTTGCGCAATGGCGCGCGGGGTCAGCTTCAAGGTCGCCTCGACGATGATCGCCAGGGTGCCCTCGCTGCCGACCAGCAAGTGGGTGAGGTCGTAACCGGTGGAATTCTTGGTGTACGCGCCGCCGCAGCGGATCACCTCGCCGGTGCCGGTCACCGCCACCAGGCCGAGCACGTTGTCGCGGGTGGCGCCGTATTTCACCGCGCGCGGGCCGCCGGCGTTGGTGGATAGATTGCCGCCGACGCTGCAGATGTCCGCGCTGGACGGATCCGGCGGCCAGAACAAGCCATGCGGCTGCAGCGCCTGTTGCAGGTCGCCATTGAGCAGGCCCGGTTGCACCACCGCGCAGCGGTCTTCCGGACGTAGTGCCAGGATCTGGTTCATGCGCGCCATCGACACCACCACCCCGCCGGAAAACGGCACCGCCGCGCCGGTGGTGCCGGTACCGGCGCCGCGCGCCACGATCGGCACGCCGTGCGCACGGCACGCCTGCACGATCGCCACTACCTCATCGGTGTCGCGCGGCAACGCCACCGCGGCCGGCAATGCCCAGCGGCGCGAATCGTCTTCGCCATAGCGGCGGCGCGCATCGTCGCCGGTCAACCATCCATCGGTACCCAGGCGCGCGGCCAACAATTCGGCAAGTGCGGTGGGAAGTACATCGGTCATGACATGCGATCCTGTGGTGCCGCGCGCTGGATGCATTTCCACCCCAGCACGGCGACGGTGAGCGGCAACCAGACCCAGCGCAGCTCGGAGAGCAACGTGCTCAGGCCGCGCGCGTTGAAGAAGCCGGTCGCGAATGGCGACACCCGAATCGGCCGCCATGGTGCGAACCAACGCGTTTGGCTCCACGGCCAGCCCAGCGCAACGCCCAGGCCGCCGGAGGTCATCGCATCCAGCAGCGGGTGCGATGCGGCGCAGACGAACAAAAATACAGACGCCTGCACGGCATCCGCACGCAGGCTGCGATGCCGAGCAGTGCGATGACGCTGGCGAACAACAGCGAGTGGCTGGCGCCGCGATGGCCGAACGCATCGGCGTAGGGAATGTGCAGCGCGAACGCCAGCACATCGGCATCGGGCAGCATCGCCGCCACCACGCCGGCCGCGAGCAGGCGTGGCGAGATGCGGCCGCGTTCGCTGGCGCACCACAGCGCCAATGGCACGGCAGCGTGGGTCATGATGGTTGGCATGAAAAACGTTGGCGTGAGCGTTCGGTGGTGGTCAGCAATCGTCGGCGCGGAATGCGTCGCGGATCCAGTGCAATACCGGCGGTTCGCCGCTGGCATCGACTACATCGAAGCGGCACGGCAGCGCCGCCAGGGCCGGGTGAGCGCCAAGAAACAACTGCGCGGCCAGCACCAACTTGCGACGCTTGCGCCAGTCCACCGATGCCGCACCGCCGCCGAAGCGGTCGTCGCGCCGATAGCGCACTTCCACAAACACCAGTGATGGCCCATCGTGCATCACCAGATCCAGTTCGCCGCCGCGGTAGTTGGCGTTGCCGACCACCAGCCGTAGCCCGGCCTGCTCCAGCAACGCGCGTGCGGCAGCCTCGACCGCCGCACCACGCTGCTGACGCGCCGCCGGCATGGCTCAGCGGCCGTCGGCGATCGGCGTCGGGCGGCCACCGCTGAAGGTGGACCAGGCCGGCGTGCGCAGCACATTGCCGAAGCCGTCCAGGTGCAGGGTGCCGGTGGCGCCGCGCAGGCCGCCATCGGTGCCGGTGGCGAGTTTTTCCAGGTACGCAGTGATCTTCCAGGCGTCGTAGCCGAACGCGAACAGCCGGGCGGCCGGGCCGCGTGCGCTGGGCAGGGTGCTGGCCACCTGGCTGACCGCCGGCAGGCCGGACACGCCCAGGGCGGTCCAGGTTTCGCTCGGGTAGACGATGCCATCCAGCGCCAGATCGTCTTCGACCTTGCCGGTGCCGGCCACCAGTTGCGAGGTGCCCACGCGCGACTTGCCGGCGAATCCGGCCAGCGCCAGCTGCGGCGCCAAAGCACGCGCGGTGTTGCCGCGCACCGCCAGGAACACCGCGTCGGCGGTGCCGTAATTGCGCAGCTGCGCGCCGATGTCGCCCGGCGCGTCGGCCACGCTGATGCTGCCGGCCACCGTGCCGCCGCGTTCGCTGAAGCGGTCGCGGAAGGCCTTGATGGTGCGCTTGCCGTTGTCGTCGCTGGTGCCGACGATCAGCACATTGCGCCGTTCGCGCGAGAGCAGGTATTCGGCGGCCATGATGCCGTCGTCTTCCGGCGCCAGCGAGAAGCCTGCGCTGCCGGTGGGCGGGGCCTTGTTGTCGCTGGGACGGTTCAGTGCCAGCACCGGCACCGCGAGCTGGCCGCGCGCGAACAACGCGCTGACTTCGTCGCGCCCCAGCGGGCCGACCACGTAATCCACCCCCGCGCTCACAGCCTTGTCGTAGGCGGCATTGGCACCGGCGGCGGTGCCGGCGGTGTCGAAGAATTGCACCTCCGGGCGGCGGCGGGTTTCCGCGTAGTAGCCGGCCAGCAGGCCATCGCGTACCGGCGCGGCGGCGGTCGCCAGGTTGCCGGTGATCGGCAGCAGCACGCCCAGCTTGACCGGTGGGCGGTAGCCATCGCGCTCGGCGGGCGGGCGCTTGCTCGTATCGAAACCCCATTGTGCATCGCGCTCGAAGGCGCGCGGCAGCGCCAGGCCGCGGCTGATCAACGCGCGCCCGGCGAAGTTGTACAACGGGTCGCCGGCCGGCAGCGCAGCGGTGCGGCCCTTGAGGGTGGCGTCGTCGAGCGCGGCAAGCAGGCGCACGATGGCGCGCTGGTTGTCGCTGCGCGCGGTGCCGGTCAGGCTGGCATCGGCGCGCGCGCGGTCGGCGGCGGCGCCGAACAGGTCGCCGGTGGCTTCCAGCGCCGCAGCGCGGGCCACCAGCCAGCGCGTCTGCAGCGGCTGGGTCAGCCCCTGCGGGCTGTCGCCCAGGGCCTGCAACGCCTGTGCGCCCTGCTTGTCGAGCACCGCCAGCTCGCCGGTGAGCAGCCCGAAGCGAGCCCGCTCCTCGCCGCTCAGGTGGCGTGGGTTGACCTGCGCCAGCAGCGTGCGGGCGCGCGCATCGTCGCCAGCGTCGTGCCAGCCGAATGCCGCGGCAGCCAGCAGCCGGCTGCGTTGCGCGCCGCTGGCACTGGCAGCTTCGGCTTCCAGCTGCTGCGCGGCGTCGCGCGGTTTGCCCTGATCCAGCAGTGCCAGCGCTGCGCTCTGCGTCGGCGAGGCGGTCGGCGTGACGCTGCTGGTGGCGCAACCGGCGGCCAGCATCACCATCAGCGAAAGGGCAGAGATCCTTGCAACACGCTTGTTCATTTCAGATCCATTGGACAGGGGCCGCCGGGGCGGGCCGTTAAAAACGCTACGATTCTACCCTTTGCCCCCGGAAAACCGCTGATGACGTCCCCTGGAACCCTGCACGTGGTCGCCACGCCGATCGGCAACCTGGCCGACCTGTCGCCACGCGCGCAGGAGGTGTTGCGTGGCGTGGCGGCGATCTGCGCCGAAGACACGCGCCATACCCGCCAGTTGCTCGGCCATTTCGGCATCGACCGCCCGCTGCTGGCGCTGCACGACCACAACGAAGACGCCATGTCCGAACGCATCGTGGCGCGCCTGCGCGACGGCGAGTCGCTGGCCATCGTCAGCGACGCCGGCACCCC
Source organism: Xanthomonas sp. DAR33341 (assembly GCF_003992815.1). Classification (NCBI taxonomy): domain Bacteria; kingdom Pseudomonadati; phylum Pseudomonadota; class Gammaproteobacteria; order Lysobacterales; family Lysobacteraceae; genus Xanthomonas; species Xanthomonas sp. DAR33341. The sequence continues at coordinate 260,447 of NZ_QEYV01000034.1, forward strand.
GCTGGTGAGCGACCCGGGGTTCAAACTGGTGCGCGCCGCGCGTGCCGCCGGCATCAAGGTCAGCCCGGTCCCGGGCGCCTGCGCGGCAATCGCTGCGCTCAGCGTGGCTGGCCTGCCCAGCGACCGCTTCGGCTTCGAGGGGTTTCTGCCGGCCAAGAGCGCCGCCCGCCGCGAGCGCCTGGCGCGGTTGGCAGGGGAGACCCGCACCCTGGTGTTCTACGAATCGGCGCACCGCATCGTCGAATCGCTGGCCGACCTGCGCTTTGCCTTCGGTGACGAGCGCCCGGCAGTGATCGCCCGCGAATTGACCAAACTCTTCGAAACCGTGCTCGACGGCAGCCTGGCGCAGCTGCAGGCCCAGGTCGAAGCCGACGACAACCAGCGTAAGGGCGAATTCGTGTTGATGGTGCAGGGCGCCGCCGACGCCGCCGAAGGCCAGCTCGCCGAAGGCCGCCGCGTCTACGCCAAGCTCGCCGAGCATTTGCCCCCTTCCACCGCCGCCAAGCTTGCTGCCGAGCTCACTGGCGCGCCGCGCAAGGCCTTGTATGGCGGCTAATGCGGTCATCGCAGGAACGCGGCTGGAAGCGACGGTGGTTGATCGGTACCGCCTCTCGCGCCTGGGTGCGCTCCTACAGGGCAATGGCAAGCTTGAAATCGCCGCGCCGTTCTGCACGGCAGCGATAGCGTAGAATGCGCCCCGGCGGAGTCGGCCAGACAGTCGCGTCACTCGCAAGAGTGCCGAGGAAAGTCCGGGCTCCATAGGGCAAGGTGCCAGGTAACGCCTGGGCGGCGCAAGCCGACGGAAAGTGCAACAGAAAGATACCGCCTACGTCCCTCGTCACCCCTTTGCCGCCACTGAAACGTGCCAGCGATGCCTCGCATCGCCAAGCGCGCTCGGAGGCCGCAAAGGGGTGGCGAGGGGCCGGTAAGGGTGAAATGGTGCGGTAAGAGCGCACCGCGAGTCCGGTAACGGACCGGCACGGCAAACCCCACCTGGAGCAAGACCAAATAGGGATCCATTGGCGTGGCCCGCGCTGGATCCGGGTAGGTTGCTTGAGCGCTGCGGTGACGTAGCGCCTAGACGAATGACTGTCCACGACAGAACCCGGCTTATCGGCCGGCTCCGCCGCCTTCTTTGGGCGTACGCCCTTCGAAGGCGCCCACGCTTCGTACCGCCGCAGGCGGTACAAAACGCGGGTCCCGCTCCGGGCATGCCACATCCCCGCGGCTGTCGCCGCGCCCCCTTGACTCAAGGGGGCTTGCAGGTAGCCAGTGGGTCGAGGCTCTCGCTACGCTCCGCCGCCTTCTTTGGGCGTTTGCCCTTCGAAGGCGCCCACGCTTCATACCGCCGCGGGCGGTACAAAACGCGGGTCCCGCTCCAGGCATGCCACATCCCCGCGGCTGTCGCCGCGCCCCCTTGACTCAAGGGGGCTCGCAGGTAGCCAGTGGATCGAGGCTCTCGCTATGCGATCGACTCCCTTCCCCCGCCTGCGGGGGAAGGTGCCCGAAGGGCGGATGGGGGTACGCAATTCGCCACGCCTGCAGCCGTGTTTGGCGCTAGCCGAACGAGCGGGTGAACAGCTCGTCCAGGGCGTCGATGAGGATCTGGCCCTGGTCCTTCAGTGTGCCGGTAGGTGTGTTGAGCACGGACAGCGGTATCGAGGTCATTTCCAGGGGTGGCAGGATCACGCGGTGGCCGGCGATGGTGAGTTCCGGGGTGAAGCGGGATGGGGTCGGCGAAGAGCTTGGACTTTCGGATCAGGGGCCGCCGCCGCGGCGTGGCGAGGTGTCGAAAATGTTCGACTGAACGACGAGCACGTACGGGATGTTCGTGTTCTGGACGACATTGGCGTGAACATCGAACTGGTCGGTCACAGCGTGGAAACTCGTCGGCGAAGGAGCCGTGCGCCTCGGTGAAGGCTTTCCATTCGCTTGTCGCGCGTTGCAGTTCAAGCGCTCCTGCGCTGTGGCTGTGGCTGTGGCGTTCCTTGGCGATGTACTCGGCCAGCAACTCTTCCACCTTTGCCGAGAGCTTGCCGGTCATCGCGCGGGCTTGCGCCGCCAGGTCGGCATGGCGGTCAGATTCGATGGTTTTTTGCACAGAAACATCGTAATGGCGGTTCATGCGTCGACTCCTCGGCTATGCGCACGAGCGTGGCTTGTCAACGCGAGCCAGGGATCTCCAGGCGTGCCTCGCCCTGGAAAATCCCATTCGGCCCGAAGCGTCGTTCGTGGATGAATCCATGGCCGTGATGGTCCACCGCAACGATGGTGCTGGCGCGGGTGCCATAGCTGGGGCCGCTGATGAAGGCGGCCGAGAGCAGGCGTTCGGTCGCCAGGTCCACGCCGGTCTGCGGTAGCGCAGCGTCGGGGGCGATGGCCGGGTTGCCCAGGGCGGCCCACAGCGGCTGCAGGTCTTCGTCGCCGTCGGCGCACCAGCGGTGCAGCACCTTGGTCAGCGCAGCGGTCTTGGGCCACGGCGCATCCAGCGGCCCGTTGGACATGCCATGGATGCCCACCGCCAGTTGCCGCGCCAGTGGCGGGTGGTTGCTCAGGTGCTCACACCGGTCGGCGTCGCACAGCAACAGGTTGAAAGGTGGGAACGCGTGGGCGGCGCCGGCCAGTGCGTCGGCGTACACGGTAGCGCCCAGGCTGCCGGACAGGTAGTCGGCAATCAAATGCCCGCGCGAGCGCCCCGAAGAAGTGGCGAGCGGGTCACGCACATTGGTGACCACCGCAGCGCGTCCGTCCCGATCCAGGCCAACCCAACTGCCACCGGAGCGCAGGTCGCGGCCAGCCAGCAGGTTGTCGGCCGGCGCCGCCCAGCGTGCCAGTGCCGCAGTGGGACGTTCGTGGAATTCGTCGCGGTTGCCCGCCAGCAGCAAACGCCAGCGCGGGTGGACTTTCCAGGCAAGAGCGACCAGACACATGTCGCCGATTGTCACCTTGTTTGCGCAGTTGAGATACGTCGCTGACGCAATGTGAAGTGAGATGGCAGTCGGGTTTACATGGCCTTCACCGCCCTGAATTTCCGTTCAATCTCAAAATATGAGATGAAACAGCAACTTGTGGATAACCTTTGAACAAGTCTCTAAAGAGTGCCGCAACTCATTGATGCGACTGGCGATTTGTGGTCCTCAAAGTTGTTGACAACCTTTGACGCGCTGCTAAGGTGGGCAACGGAGGGAAAACCAGGTGTTTTGTGGTTTTTCGTGGTTCAATGATCCCCCAGCGGGTATTCGAGGTTGCATTCGGTGTTTCAGGGCGAGACTGCCATCACGGTGGACGACAAGGGGCGTATGGCGGTGCCAACCGCATACCGCGACCTCGTTGCGCGTGTCAGCGGCAACCGTCTGGTCCTCACCTACAACCCGTTCGAAGCCGGATGCCTGTGGCTATACGCGGAAAAGGAGTGGGAGCGGGTGCGCGACGACGTGATGTCCAAGCCCAATACCCAGCGCGTGGTCCGCACGCTGCAGCAGAAACTGGTGGGTTCTTCGGCGGTGCTCGAGCTGGACGCCAACGGCCGTCTGAGCATTCCGGCCAGCCATCGCAATGCAGTGGGCATCGAGAAAAAAGCCGTGCTGCTGGGCATGGGCGACAAGTTCGAACTCTGGAGCGAGCAGGCACATCGCGCACTGATCCAGCAGACATTGTCTGACGGGGATCTGGGCGATGAATTGCTCGATCTCAGGTTGTGAGCCGGGGTGCCCGGATGCGCGGTGAAGCGCAGCCCGGTCACCCGGTGTCGCAGTCCCCGGCGGCCCATGTGCCGGTGCTGTACACGCAGGTGCTGGATGGCCTGCAAGTGACCGAAAACGGAACGTATCTGGATGGCACGTTCGGGCGTGGCGGGCACGCGCGCGGCGTGCTGGAACACCTTGGCCCGGGAGGTCGACTGCTGGTGATGGACAAGGACCCCGAAGCGATCGCGGTGGCCGAACACAGCTTCGGTGGCGATGCGCGCGTGTCCATCCATCGCGGCAGTTTTGCCGGGCTCGGCCAGGTGGTTGCCGCCGCCACCGTCGACGGCATCCTGCTGGATCTGGGCGTGTCTTCGCCGCAGCTGGACGTGGCCGGGCGCGGTTTCAGTTTCGGCAAGGACGGCCCGCTGGACATGCGCATGGATCCGGACAGCGGCCAGAGCGCAGCCGAGTGGCTGGCGCAGGCCAGCGACCGCGAGATCGCCGATGTGCTGTGGACCTATGGCGAAGAACGCCAGAGCCGCCGTATCGCGCGCGCCATCGTGGCGCGGCGCGCCGAACAGCCGCTGCTGCGCACCGCGCAACTGGCCGACCTGATCGCGTCGGTGATGCCGCGCGGCGACAGCAAGACCCACCCGGCCACACGCAGCTTCCAGGCCATCCGCATCCACATCAACCGCGAGCTGGCCGATCTGGAAGCCGGGCTGGATGCCGCCCTTGGCGCGCTCAAGCCGGGCGGCCGGCTGGCGGTGATCAGCTTCCATTCGCTGGAAGATCGCATCGTCAAACAATTCATGGCCCGCTACGCCAAGGCGCCGCCGAGCAACCGCCGCTTGCCCGAAGCACAGCCGTTCGTGGCCACGCTGCAACTGGTGAGCGGCGCGATCAAGGCCGACGACGCCGAATTGCACGTCAACCCGCGCGCACGCAGCGCGGTGTTGCGGGTGGCCGAGAAGCTGGGATTGGGGAATGGGGAATCGGGAATGGGCAAAGGCAACAGCGCCGCTGCTTCCCGATTCCCGACTGCCGATTCCCCATTCCCGGCGTCAGCGAACGGTGACGCCGCATGAGCCGCTTGCTGCTCGTCGTGCTGCTTGCCTGCAGCATCGCCTCGGCGATCGGTGTGGTGTATATGCGCCATATGCATCGCAAGCTGTTCGTGCAGTTGTCCAAGCTCGAACACACACGCGACGAATTGAATATCGAATTCGGCCGGCTGCAGCTGGAGCAGGCCACGTGGGCGGAAAGCAACCGGGTCGACCAGGTCGCGCGTGCGCGCATCGGGATGAAGTTCCCGGAGACCAACGACATCGTGGTGGTGCGCCCATGACAAAGCAGCACAGCCGCTTTGCACGGCGCAGCTGCGCACCGGGAGGTGTGCGATGAAGGCTGGCCGCAACCGCCCCCGCAGCAATTTCAATCTCCGTGGTCGCCTGACCCTGGTCGGCATCGCGCTGGGCCTGTGCTCGGTGACGCTGATCGGGCGCGCGGCCTACGTGCAGCTGGTCAACCGCGATTTTTACCAGCGTCAGGGCGAAGCGCGTTACCTGCGCGAACTGCCCATCGCCACCTCGCGCGGCATGATCACCGACCGCAACGGCGAGCCGCTGGCGGTGTCCACGCCGGTGGAGTCGATCTGGGTCAATCCGCAAGAACTGCTGCGTAACCCGGACCGCATTCCCGAGCTGGCAAAAGCGCTGGGGCAGCCGCTGGACGATTTGAACGCCAAGCTGGCACAGAAGGCCGGCAAGGAATTCATGTACCTGCAGCGCCGGATCAATCCGGACAAGGCGCATGCGATCGTCGATCTGAAGATTCCGGGCGTGTTCTCGCAGCGCGAGTTCCGTCGCTTCTATCCGCAAGGCGAGGCGATGGCCCACGTGCTGGGCTTCACCAATATCGACGACCGCGGCCAGGAAGGCCTGGAGCTGGCATTCGACGAATGGCTGCGCGGCAAGCCCGGTTCCAAGAAGGTGGTGCGCGATGCGCGCGGCGCCATCGTGGAAAGCGTGGACCTGGTGCGTCCGGCGCAACCGGGCAAGGACCTGACGCTGAGCATCGACCGCCGCATCCAGTTCCTTGCCTACAAGGAACTGCGCAATGCCTTGGTCGAGAACAACGCGGCCGGCGGTTCGATGGTGGTGATGGACGTGGCCACCGGCGAAGTGCTGGCGATGGTCAACCTGCCTACCTACAACCCCAATTCGGTCACCGGCATCAATCCGTCGGCCCGCCGCAACCGTGCGGTCACCGATCTGGTCGAGCCGGGTTCGACGATGAAGCCGCTGACCGTGGCCACCGCGCTGACCGCCGGCGTGGTGACCAAGGACACCGTCATCGATACCAACCCCGGCTACATGTCGGTGGGGCGCTTCACCATTCGCGATGTGCCGCGCAACAACGGCGTGCTCAACGTCACCGGCGTGATCACCCGCAGCTCGAACATCGGTGCGGCCAAGATCGCGGCCAAGGTGCCGGACCAGACCTTCTACCAGTCGATCCGCAACTTCGGTTACGGCAGTGCGCCGCACAGCGGGTTCCCCGGCGAATCGGCCGGCGTGGTGCTGCAGCCGGCGCGCTGGAGCGGCCCGTCCAAGACCACGATGTCCTACGGCTACGGCCTGTCGGTGACGCCGCTGCAGATTGCGCAGGCGTACGCCACGCTGGGCAACGGCGGCAAGCTCACCCCGCCGACCTTCGTGCGTGGCCAGCACAACGAAACCCGTCAGGTGATCACGCCGGAAGTGGCGCGCCAGGTCATCGACATGATGGAGACCGTGGTCACCCAGGGCGGCGCCAAGGGCGCGGCAATTCTGGGGTACCACGTGGCCGGCAAGACCGGCACGGCGCGCAAGAATGGCGCCAACGGCTACGAGCGCGGGCATTACAACGCCCTGTTCGCCGGGCTGGTGCCGGCCACGCGCCCGCGCTTTGCCACGGTGATCGTCATCAACGATCCGCAAGGCAAGGTGTATTACGGCGGCCTGGTGTCGGCGCCGGTGTTCCATCGCGTGATGGAAGGCGCGCTGCGCTTGATGGACGTGCCGCCGGACGATATCCAGTCGTGGCTGGCCGCACAGGCCGCCGGCAAGACCGGCCAGCCGGTGGTCAAGCCGCAGTCGGTCGATCCGGACCCGGCGCTGGTGCCGGACCCGGTGGATGAAGTCTCTGCCGGCATCCCGACCGCACTGGCGCCTGCGCCGGCTGCCGCACCAGCGCAGCCCGCGCCGTTGCAGGAGAGCCGCCAGTGAGCCGCTCCATGGCGCTCTCGCAGTTGCTGCCGGACGTGGCGTTGACGCACGACCTGCAGGTGTCCGGGCTGGTGATGGATAGCCGTGCCGTGCGTCCGGGCGATGCCTTCGTGGCGATCGCCGGTTTCGGCGCGCATGGTCTGGGCTTTGTCGAACAGGCGCGCGCCAATGGCGCAGCGGCGGTGTTGTTCGAGCCACCGGCTCCCGATGGACTGCCGGTCCCGGCCGATGCGATTGCCGTGCCCGGTTTGCGTGCGCGCCTCGGCGTGATGGCCGATCAATTCCATGGCCGGCCGTCGCAGGCGATGCGTATGGTCGGCGTCACCGGTACCAACGGCAAGACCTCCACCGTGCAGTTGCTGGCGCAGGCATTGACGCTGCTCGGTACGCCCACCGGCACGCTTGGCACCTTGGGCGTCGGTCTGTATGGCGCGGCCGTGCCGACCGGTTTCACCACGCCGCTGGTGCTGCCCACGCATGCCTTGCTGGCGCAGTTGCGCGATGACGGTGCGCAGGCCGTGGCAATGGAAGTCAGCTCGCACGCGCTCGATCAGGGCCGCGTGGATGCGGTGCATTTCGACGTGGCGGTGTTCACCAATCTCACCCGCGACCATCTCGATTACCACGGCGACATGGCGCAGTACGGCGCGGCGAAGGCCAAGCTGTTCGCCCGCGCGGGGTTGAAAGCGGCCGTGGTGAACCTGGACGATGCGTTCGGCCACACACTGTTCGCTGCGCTCGATCCCGCGCTGCGCGCGATCGGTGTGAGCTCGCGCGCGCATGCCGACGCCAGCGTGAGCGCGCAGGCACTGCAGCTGGACCACAACGGCATCAATTTCGCGCTCAATATCCGGGGCCAGGTGCATCCGGTGCATTCGCCGCTGCTGGGCCGTTTCAACGTGGACAACCTGCTGGCCGTGGCCGGCGCGTTGTGGGCGATGGAGTTTGCGCCTGCGCAGATCGCCAGCGTGCTCGGCCAGTTGCAGCCCATCCGTGGCCGCATGAACCGCCTTGGTGGCGCACATGGCGCACCGTTGGTGGTGGTCGATTACGCACACACGCCCGATGCGCTGGAGCAGGCATTGAGCAGCCTGCGCTCGCATGCGCAGGACCGCCTGATCTGCGTGTTCGGCTGCGGTGGCGAGCGCGACACCGGCAAGCGCCCGCAGATGGCAGCGATCGCCGAGCTCAAGGCCGACGTGGCGATCGTGACCGACGACAACCCGCGGGGCGAGGACGGCGATGCGATCGTGGCCGATATCCTGCGCGGCTTCGCGCGACCGGATGCGGCCATCGTGCAGCGCGACCGCGCTGCTGCGATCCATCAGGCCATCGGCATGGCCAGCCCATCGGACATCGTGTTGATCGCCGGCAAGGGCCACGAGCCGTATCAGGAAGTTGCCGGCGTGCGGCATGCCTTCGACGACGCCCTCGTGGCGGCGCAGGCGCTGCTGCCACGGACCGTATTGGGAGTGCGCCCATGAAGCTCACGCCCCTGTCGTTGATTGCCCATTGGGCCGGCGGCGAGCTGCACGGCGACGACGCCATGATCGATGCGGTCGGCAACGACACCCGCACGCTCGCCGACGGCAGCCTGTATGTGGCGCTGCGCGGCGAGCGCTTCGATGGGCACGACTTCGCCGCCGAGGCGGTGGCGCGTGGTGCCAGCGGTGTGCTGGTCGAACGCCTGCTGCCGGCGCTGAGCGTGCCGCAGGTGGTGGTGGACAACACCGAGCTGGCGTTGGCGCGCATCGCCGCCGGCATGCAGCGCGACCGCGCCACGCGTGTGCTTGCGCTGACCGGCTCCAACGGCAAGACCAGCGTCAAGGCGCTGCTGCTGTCGATCCTGACCGAAGCCGGGCGCGTGGATGGCACCACCGTGTACGCCACGCCGGGCAACCGCAACAACGAGATCGGCCTGCCGCTGGCGGTGCTTGCCGCGCCCGACGATGCGGACGTTGCGATCTACGAAATGGGCGCGGGCAAGCCGGGCGATATCGCCTATCTCACCGAGATTGCGCAGCCGCATGTGGCACTGGTCAACAACATCGCGCCCGCGCATCTGGAACGCCTGGGCAGCTTGCTCGGCGTCGCACAGACCAAGGGCGCCATCTACGCCGCATTGCCCGCCGGGGGTGTGGCGGTGATCAACGCCGACGACGCTTTCGGCATGTGGTTCGAGCAGCAGTTGCAGAGCCAACCGGTGCAGGGACGTCGCGTGTTGCGCTTTGGCGTGCAGGCCAGTGCCGAGATCACTGCGCGGCAACTGCGTCTGCACCCTGGCGGTGCGCAGTTCACCCTGGTGACGCCGCAGGGCGAGGCGCAGATTGCGCTGCCGTTGCCGGGCCGCCACAACGTGCTCAACGCACTGGCGGCAACCGGCCTTGCACTCGGTGCCGGCATCGCCTTGCCGGTGATCGCGGCCGGTCTGGCGCAGGCGCGCGCGGTGGCCGGCCGGCAGATCGCACAGACCTTGCCCAATGGCGCGGTACTGATCGACGACAGCTACAACGCCAACCCGGGCTCGCTGGATGCGGCCATCGACGCCTTGGCCGCGGCACAGGGCGAAGGCTGGCTGGTGCTGGGCGACATGCGCGAACTCGGTGCCGAAGGCGTCGCATTGCATGCCGCGGCGGGACGTCGCGCGCGTGCGGCCAAGCTGCAGCGGCTGTATGCGCTGGGCGAACTCAGCGCCGCCGCGGCGCAGGCATTCGGCGAAGGTGGCCGCGTGTTCGCCACGCATGCCGAGTTGATCGACGCCTTGCAGGCGGATCTGGTCGGAGCCGCCAGCCAGCTACAGCAAATGCAGCAACACGCATCAGGAAATACGCAGGAACATGCAGTGAATCAAGAACAGCAATCGCCGTCTGTGGCCGCTCTTTCGGGTGCCGCCTCCATCACGATCCTGGTGAAGGGCTCGCGCGGTAGCGCGATGGACCGCGTCGTCACCGCGCTGCTCGCATCGGCGGAGGGCGCATCCCATGCTGCTTGAGTTGGCCCGTTGGCTGCAGCAACTGGAGAGCCTGTTCGGGCTGTTCAACTATCTGACCTTCCGCGGCATCTTGGCTGCGCTGACGGCGCTGTTCCTGTCGTTGTGGATGGGACCTGCGGTGATCCGCAAGCTCGCCCAGTTCAAGGGCGGCCAGCCGATCCGCCAGGACGGTCCGCAAACGCATTTTTCCAAGGCCGGCACGCCGACCATGGGCGGTTCGCTGATCCTGCTCACCGTCACCTTGTCGGTGCTGCTGTGGGGCGACCTGCGCAACCGCTACGTGTGGTTGGTGCTGGCGGTGATGATCTGCTTCGGTGCGATCGGCTGGTACGACGACTGGATCAAGATCGTCAAACGCGATCCCAATGGTTTGAAGTCGCGCTGGAAGTATCTGCTGCAGTCGATCTTCGGACTGGCCGCTGGCTTGTTCCTGTACTACACCGCCGACGTGCCGGCGGCGATCACGTTCTACATCCCGATGTTCAAGTCGATCGCGCTGCCGCTGGCCGGCGTGAGCTTCGTGGTGATCGCCTACTTCTGGATCGTGGGCTTCTCCAACGCGGTGAACCTCACCGATGGCCTGGATGGCTTGGCCATCATGCCGACCGTGCTGGTGGCCTGCGCGCTGGGCGTGTTCGCGTATGCGTCCGGCAACGTGGTGTTCGCCGAATACCTGAAAATTCCGCTGATTCCCGGTGCCGGCGAGCTGATCATCATCTGCTCGGCGATTGCGGGGGCAGGCTTGGGCTTTCTGTGGTTCAACACCTACCCGGCGATGGTGTTCATGGGCGACATCGGCGCGTTGTCGCTGGGCGCAGTGCTCGGCACCATCGCGGTGATCGTGCGTCAGGAGATGGTGCTGGTGATCATGGGCGGCGTGTTCGTGATCGAAACGCTGTCGGTGATGATCCAGGTGGCCAGCTTCAAGCTGACCGGCAAGCGCGTATTCCGCATGGCGCCGATCCACCACCATTTCGAGCTCAAGGGTTGGCCGGAGCCGCGCGTGATCGTGCGCTTCTGGATCATTTCGGTGGTGCTGGTGCTGATCGGCCTTGCCACGTTGAAGGTGCGCTGATGAACGACATGTCCCGCCAGGCAACACGACTGGACGCCATCGGCGGCCGCTACGACCCGTGGCTGCTCGGGGCCGCAGTCACGCTCGCGTCGCTGGGTGTGGTGATGGTGGCGTCCAGCTCGATCGAGCTGGAAGCCAGCCCGTTCTACTACCTGACCCGCCACCTGCTGTTCCTGGGGGGCGGCATCGCGCTGGCGTTCTGGGCGATGCGCACCGAGCTCAAGACCATCGAACAGCACAACCAGATGCTGTTGCTGGCCTGCTTTGTGCTGCTCGTGGTGGTGTTCGTGCCTGGCCTGGGCAGCACCGTCAATGGCGCCAAGCGCTGGATCAACCTGGGCGTATCGCGGTTCCAGGTGGTCGAATCGGTGAAGGTGTTCTACATCATCTGGCTGGCGAGCTATCTGGTGCGTTTCCGCGACGAGGTCAACGCGACCTGGCAGGCGATGCTCAAACCGGTATTCGTGGTCGGCTTCCTGGTCGGCCTGTTGCTGCTGCAGCCGGACTTCGGCTCCTCGATGCTGCTGCTGAGCGTGACCGCCTGCATGCTCGTGCTGGGCGGTGCGCCGATCGGGCGCATCATCCTGCCGATCCTGCTGTTGCTGCCGGCCCTGGTGGCATTGGTGATCTTCGAGCCGTACCGCATGCGGCGCGTGACCTCCTTCATGGACCCGTGGGTAGATCAGCTGGGCTCCGGTTACCAGCTGTCCAACGCGCTGATGGCCATCGGCCGCGGCCAGTGGACCGGCGTGGGCCTGGGCGCTTCGGTACAGAAGCTCAACTACCTGCCCGAATCGCATACCGACTTCATCTTCTCGGTGATCGCCGAGGAACTGGGCTTTGTGGGCGTGTGCGGCGTGATCGGGCTATACGCGCTGCTGGTCGGTCGCGCCTTCTGGCTGGGCATGCGCTGCGTGGAAATGAAGCGGCATTTCTCCGGCTACATCGCTTTCGGCATCGGCCTGTGGATCGCGATGCAGAGCTTCGTGTCGATCGGCGTCAACCTGGGCATCCTGCCGACCAAGGGGCTGACCCTGCCACTGATTTCGTCAGGTGGCTCGTCGGTGCTGATGACCTGCCTTGCGATGGGCGTGCTGCTGCGGGTGTCCTACGAGGCCGATCGCGCCGAGCGCCTGCGCAGCAAGTTGTCTCCGCAGGGCGCGGCCAGCTCGCCAGCTGAGCCGGCCGAGCCGGTGGTCGATTCGGTGCCGCCGGCGTACGCGCCTGCGCACAAGCCGCAGCGCGACACTGCCGCCGCGCCCGCACCGGCCGCCGCCCCGGTTGCCGCCGCCTACGTAGCGCCTGCGTCGGCCATCCTGCGCGGCACCAGCCGCATGCAACCGCGTGTGGAACCGACGTTCGGGAGGATTGCGTGAGCGTTTCTGCCAATGCCGCGCAAGCGCACGCACAGCCATCTGCGGTGCTGCGGCCGGTCATGATTCTGGCCGGCGGCACCGGCGGGCACATCTTCCCGGGCTTGGCCGTGGCCAAGGTGCTGCGCGCGCGCGGCGTGCCGGTGACCTGGTTGGGCGCCGATGGCGCCATGGAAACCCGCCTGGTGCCGCAGCACGATATTCCCATCGATACGCTGGCCATCAGCGGCTTGCGCGGCAAGGGCGTGGTGAAGTTGCTCGGTGCGCCGGTGCGGGTGATGCGCGCGGTGCGCGCTGCCGGCTTCGTGCTGCGCAAGCGCCAGCCGCGTGCGGTGATCAGCTTTGGCGGCTTTGCGGCCGGCCCGGGCGGCCTGGCCGCGCGCCTGCTCGGTGCGCCATTGCTGGTGCACGAACAGAATCGCGCACCCGGCATGACCAACAAGGTGTTGTCGCGTTTCGCGCGCCGCGTGCTGACCGGTTTTCCGGGCAGCTTCGCTGGCGAAGAAGCGGTGGGCAACCCGGTGCGCGCGGAAATCGCGGCATTGCCTGCGCCGGCCGATCGTTTGTTCGGTCGCACTGGCCCGGTACGCGTGCTGGTACTAGGCGGCAGCCAGGGCGCGCGCGTGTTGAATCAGGCGCTGCCGGCTGCGCTGGTCGTACTCGGCCATTCTGAGGTCGAGGTGCGCCATCAGTGCGGCGAAAAGCTGCGCGCCGAAGCCGAAGCGGCCTATGCACAGGCAGGCGTCAACGCCAGCGTCGAACCCTTCATCGCCGACATGGCCGCTGCCTATGCCTGGGCAGATCTGGTGGTATGCCGCGCCGGCGCGTCCACCCTGGCCGAACTGTGCGCCGCCGGTGTCGGCAGCGTGCTGGTGCCGTTTGCCGCCGCCGTCGACGATCATCAAACCCGCAATGCCGAATACCTGGTCGGCGCCAACGCCGCCGTGCTGCTCAAGCAGGACGACAGCCTGCCAGTGCGCTTGCAGCAGGTACTGCAGACCCTGCTCGCCGACCCGGCACGTCGCCTCTCAATGGCCAACGCTGCCCGCACCCTGGCCAAACCGGACGCCGCCGAGCGCATCGCCGACATCATTCTTCAAGAGGCAGGGAATGGTCCATCGGGAATGGGGAATGGACACAGCTCAGAACAACCGCAGGAACGCACATTGATGCACGCAGACAAGCGCCCCGACCAAGTTTCCGTCGCCGCTGGCGCTCAGCTCCACACCATTCCCGATTCCCGATTCCCGATTCGCACCTCCACTGGAGGTGCCCGGTGATCCGCCGTCTGCAAGACAGTGGCGATCTGGTGCGGGCGTTCCCGCGCGTGCATTTCGTCGGCATCGGCGGTACCGGCATGAGCGGCATTGCCGAGGTGATGTTGACGCTGGGCTACGAAGTGTCCGGCTCGGACAACGCCGACAACGCGGCCACGCGCCGGCTGGCCAAGCTGGGTGCGCGCGTGATGCGCGGCCATTCGGCGGCCAACGTGCTGGGCACCGATTGCGTGGTGGTGTCCAGCGCCATCCGCGAAGACAATCCCGAGCTGATGGAAGCGCGCAGCCAGCGCATTCCGATCATGCCGCGCGCGGCGATGCTGGCCGAGCTGATGCGTTTCCGTCGCGGCATTGCGGTCGCCGGCACGCATGGCAAGACCACCACCACCAGCCTGGCGGCTGCGGTGCTGAGCGAAGGCGGGTTGGACCCGACGTTCGTGATCGGCGGGCAGCTGCTGGCCGCAGGCGCCAACGCCAAGCTCGGTGGCGGCCAATGGTTGGTCGCCGAAGCCGACGAAAGCGATGGCAGCTTCCTGCGCCTGAATCCATTGATGGCGGTCATCACCAACATCGATGCGGATCACCTGGAAAACTACGGCAACGATTTCGCCCGCGTGCAGGCCGCATTCGCCGAATTCCTGCAGCGCCTGCCGTTCTACGGCCTGGCGTTGCTGTGCATCGACGACCCGGAAGTGGCTGCACTGGCCGGCAAGACGCCGCGCCACGTGATGAGCTACGGCATGAGCGAAAACGCCGACGTGCGCGCCGAAGATGTGGTGCAGGACGGCCCGCGCATGCGTTTTACGCTGCGCCTGCCCGAAGGCACCACCACCCCGGTGACGCTTGCACTGCCGGGCCGCCACAACGTGCTCAATGCGCTGGCGGCTGCCGCAATCGGCTGGCAGCTCGGCGTGGCGCCGGACACCATTGCGCGCGCGCTGGAAAATTTTGCCGGCATCGGCCGTCGGTTCAACGATCTGGGCGAAGTCACCACCAGCACCGGTGCGCGCGTGCGCGTGGTCGACGATTACGGCCATCACCCGCGCGAACTCGAAGCCGTGTTCGCTGCAGCACGTGGCGGCTGGCCGGACAAGCGTCTGGTCGTCGCCTTCCAGCCGCACCGCTATAGCCGCACCCGCGATCAGTTCGACGCCTTTGCCGCGGTGCTCAGCACGGTCGACGCGTTGGTGCTGAGCGAGGTCTACCCCGCCGGCGAAGCGCCGATTCCGGGCGCCGACTCGCGCGCACTGGCGCGCGCCATCCGTGCGCGCGGCCGCAGCGAACCGGTGGTGGTCGGCCAGATCGCCGGTCTTGCCGAAGTGTTGCCGGACGTCCTGCAAGACGGCGATCTGCTGTTGATGATGGGCGCCGGCGATATCGGTTATGTGGCCCAGCACATCATCAACAACGGGTTTGTCGGAGAACAGGCATGAGCGCGTTGGTCGGCAACGCCCGCACCAGCGATCCGGCTGCCTTTGGCCGCGTCGCCGTACTGCTCGGCGGCACCTCGTCCGAGCGCGAGGTGTCGTTGAATTCCGGCAGCAACGTGCTGGACGCGCTGCGCGCACGCGGCGTGGATGCGCAGCCGGTGGATGGCATTCCGGCCTTGGCCAAGGCATTGGTCGCGCAGCAGTTCGATCGCGTGTTCAACGTGCTGCACGGACATAACGGCGGCGGCGAAGACGGCATCGTGCAGGGCCTGATGGAAGCCTTCGGCGTGCCATATACCGGCTCGGATGTGCTGGGTTCGGCGCTGAGCATGGACAAGATCCGCACCAAGCAGGTGTGGTTGTCGCTGGGCCTGTCGACGCCGCGCTATGCGCGGCTGGCCGCTGGCGCGAGCGCCGAGGACATTCATGCCGCTGCACGCCAGATCGGGTTGCCGATCATCGTCAAGCCGGCCAATGAAGGTTCCAGCGTCGGCGTCAGCCGCGTGTTCGACCAGGCCCAGCTCGAAGAAGCGGTGACCCTGGCGGCGCGCTACGACGGCGCGCTGCTGATGGAGCAACTGATCGAAGGCGACGAACTCACCGTGGCCGTGCTCGGCGACACCGCGTTGCCGTCGATCCGCATCGTGCCCAAGGGCCAGTGGTACGACTACAACGCCAAGTACATCGCCGACGACACGCAATACCTGTGCCCGGGGCTGGAAGGCGAGGCCGAAGCGCAGATCCGCCAACTCGCGCTGGACGCCTTCCGCGCTGCCGGCTGCCGTGGCTGGGGCCGCGTGGACGTGATGCGTGATGGCAGCAGTGGCCAGCTGTATCTGCTCGAAGTCAACACCGCTCCCGGCATGACCAGCCACTCGCTGGTGCCCAAGGCCGCCCGCCAGCTCGGCATCGATTTCGAAACGCTGGTCTGGCGCGTGCTGGAGCAGACGCTATGAAGCCGGGAATCGTGAATCGTGAATCGGGAACGGGTAACAGCGGATGCGCTGTTGCCGTTGCGATTCCCTATTCCCGACTCCCAATTCCCGTGTGCGGAGCGCGCCCATGAACGCCACCCTGCGCATCCTGGCCTGGTTGCTCGCGCTGGCGTTGGTCGCGCTGCCGGTGGTGGCCGTGCTCAATGGCTGGGTCGGTGCCGAGCGCTGGCCGTTGGCGAAGTTGCGTGTGTCCGGCGACTTCAAGCGGGTGCCGGCCGAAGAGTTGCGTGCAGTGGTGTTGCCGTATGCGCGTGCCGGCTTCTTCGCGGTGAAATTGCAGCAGGCGCAGGATGCCATCGCGCGTTTGCCGTGGGTGGAAAGTGCGCAGGTGCGCAAGCGCTGGCCGGATGTACTGGAAGTGCATGTGACCGAGCACAAGCCGTTCGCGCGCTGGGGCACCGACCGCATGCTGTCCGAGCAGGGCCGGCTGTTTCGCACCCCGCCGCTGTTGAAGGATTTCAAGTTGCCGCAGCTGGGTGGTCCAGACAGCAAGACCCAGGATGTGGTGGCGCTGTACAACGAATCACGCGCCCTGTTCGCACCGACCGGGCTGGATGTGGAGCGTCTTGAGATGGACGCGCGCGGCAGCTGGTCGCTGGGGCTGAGCAATGGCGTGCAGATCGTGGTCGGCCGCGACGATGCACGCGCACGTCTGCAGCGCTTCGCACGCGTGCTGCCGCAGCTGTCCGACCCACAGCGCCCGATCGCCCGCGCCGACCTGCGCTACACCAACGGATTCACGGTCGAACGGCGAATGGAGAGTGGGGAATCGGGAATGGAGAAGAAACCCAAGCCGGCGTCACCCGCCGCGCCTCACCCACTTGTCCTCGAAACTCCCCGCATTCGTGCACCGCTGTTGACCACTCCCCATTCCCCATTCGCTATTCCCGGCTTTAAGACATGAATCGCAAAGGCGACAAATCCCTCATCGTTGGACTGGACATCGGCACCTCCAAGGTCGTTGCGCTGGTCGGCGAGTACTCGCCCGGCAATCCGATCGAAGTGATCGGCATCGGTTCGCATGAATCGCGCGGTCTTAAGCGCGGCGTGGTGGTGGACATCGAATCCACCGTGCAGTCGATCCAGCGTGCGGTGGAAGAGGCCGAGCTGATGGCCGGTTGCGAGATCCGCTCGGTGTACGCCTCGATTTCCGGCAACCACGTGCAGTGCAAGAACTCCCCCGGCATCGTGCCGATCCGCGACGGCGAAGTGACCTGGAGCGATCTGGAGCGCGTGCTCGATGCCGCCAAGGCCGTGGCCATTCCGGCCGATCAGCGCATCCTGCATGCGATTCCGCGCGAGTACGTGCTGGACGATTCGCAGGAAGGCATCCGCAACCCGGTCGGCATGACCGGCGTGCGCCTGGAGGTGCATGCGCACCTGGTGGTGTGCGCGCAGTCGGCGGCGGCCAACATCACCAAGTGCGTGCAGAAGTGCGGCCTGCAGGTCGACGATCTGGTGCTGTCGTCGCTGGCATCGTCGGTGGCGGTGTTGACCGCCGACGAACGCGAGCTGGGCGTGGTGCTGGTGGATATCGGCGCCGGCACCACCGACCTTGCGGTCTACGTGCAGGGCGCGATCTGCCACACCGCCTCGCTGCCGATCGCCGGCGACCACGTCACCAACGACATCGCGCACATGCTGCGCACGCCCACCCCGGAAGCCGAGCAGATCAAGGTGCGCTACGCCTGCGCGCTGGCGCAGCTGGCCACCGCCGAAGAAAGCATCCAGGTGCCGTCGGTGGGCGACCGCCCGCCGCGTCGCATGCCGCGGCATGCGCTCGCGCAGGCAGTGCAGGGCCGTTACGAAGAAATCTTCGAGATGGTGCAGGCCGAACTGCGCCGCTCCGGTTTCGAGGAAATGGTGCGCGCCGGCATGGTGCTCACCGGTGGCGCCTCGAAGATGGAAGGTGTGGTGGAACTGGCCGAAGAAATGCTGCAGATGCCGGTGCGCGTGGGCATCCCGCAGCACGTCACCGGCCTGGGCGAAGTCGTCGGCAACCCGATGCACGCCTCCGGCGTTGGCCTGTTGCTGATGGGCAGCCAGATCGAACACCCGCGCCGGCCATCGATTCCGACCGGGCGCGCAGGCAGCTTGTTCAAGAAATTGAAGAATTGGTATCGCGGGGAATTCTGAAGAACCGGGAATCGGGATTCGAGAATTGGTTGAAGCAAAGGCAAAGCGGTTGCGGCAGATTTGAGTGGAGAGCGGTGAGAGCGGGCAGGGCGTAGTTTTTTTTGCGGTTCCGTCGAGGAAGCAGTGGTTGGCGTGGAGGTGATTCGCTGTTGCGATTCCCCATTTCCAACTTCCCATTCCCGGCATTCAAACAACAACATTCGCCGACATGCGGGTGTTGGGCTGGCGACGGAGCAATCCGATTCCCCATTCCCGATTCCCCATTCACGGCATCTAAAGAGGACACTGACATGGCACATTTCGAACTGATTGAAAAAATGGCTCCCAACGCGGTCATCAAGGTGGTGGGCGTCGGCGGCGGCGGTGGCAATGCCGTCGCGCACATGGTCAACACCAACGTCGATGGCGTGGAATTCATCACCGCCAACACCGACTCGCAGGCGATCAAGAACTGCGGCGCCAAGCTGCAGCTGCAGCTCGGCACCAATGTCACCAAGGGCCTGGGCGCAGGCGCGAATCCGGAAGTCGGCCGTCAGGCCGCGCTGGAAGATCGCGAGCGCATCATGGACGCGCTGCAGGGTGCGGACATGGTCTTCATCACCGCCGGCATGGGCGGCGGCACCGGCACCGGCGCCGCGCCGGTGGTGGCGCAGCTGGCCAAGGAAATGGGCATCCTGACCGTGGCCGTGGTCACCAAGCCATTCCCGTTCGAAGGCCGTCGTCGCATGCAGGTGGCGCTGAAGGGCATCGAGGAACTGAGCCAGCATTGCGACTCGCTGATCACCATCCCCAATGAAAAGCTGATCACCGTGCTGGGCCGTAACGCCACCATGATCCAGGCGTTCCGCGCTGCCAACGACGTGCTGCAGGGCGCCGTGCAGGGCATCGCCGACCTGATCGTGCGCCCCGGCCTGATCAACGTCGACTTCGCCGACGTGCGCACCGTGATGTCGGAAATGGGTCTGGCCATGATGGGCACCGGTTCGGCCCGCGGCGACGATCGCGCGCAGGCCGCTGCCGAAGCCGCCATCCAGAACCCGCTGCTGGACGATGTGAACTTGGCCGGTGCCAATGGCATCCTGGTCAACATCACCGCCGGCCCGGACTTCACCATGTCCGAGTTCGACGAGATCGGCCGCACCATCGAGGCCTTCGCGTCGGAAGACGCCACCGTGGTCGTCGGTACCGTGCTCGACCCGGACATGCAGGACGAAGTGCGCGTGACGGTGGTGGCCACCGGCCTGAACCGTGCGGTTGCCCGTCAGACCCAGCGTCCAGACCAGCGCGCACCGATCAAGTTGGTGCGCAATGCCACCACCGGCCAGCCGGAATTCGGCGATTTCGACACCACCAGCGGCGATGCGGTGTCCAAGGCCGTCGGCGGCAGCATGGGGCTGGGCCTGCGCCGTCCGAGCAGCGACTCGGTCGGCAGCGGCAGCCACAACAGCGGTGGCTCCTCGACGCCGGCGGCAGACCTGCCCAACGATTACCTGGATATCCCGGCGTTCCTGCGCCGCCAGGCCGACTGAGGAGCGTCGGCTGCGTCGCCACGGTGACGTAGCCCGTCCTACCCCGAAGCCCGCGTCGGGTTGCACCACCATGTCATGTCATTTCTGCCGGATCGGTGCCGATCCGGCAGCTTTTGCCATCGCGTGACTGACTGATTACGGTTGCCGTCACGCGCGACTTGTTAAAATTCGGATAATCTCAGCGGAATAGACAGTCGGTTCAGCGTCTGTCTGCATTGTTCATCCAGACTTCGCATATGACCCAGCAACGCACTCTCAAGAACACCATTCGCGCCACCGGTGTCGGCCTGCACAGCGGCGACAAGGTGTACATGACGTTACGGCCGGCTCCGGTCGATCATGGCGTGGTGTTCCGACGGGTGGACCTGGAACCGGTCGTCGAAGTCCCCGCAGATGCCGAGTTGGTCACCGAGACCACGCTGTGCACTGGGCTGACCTGCAACGGCGCCAAGATCCAGACCGTCGAACATCTGATGTCCGCGTTGGCGGGCCTGGGTGTGGACAACGTCATCGTCGAACTGTCCTCGGCCGAGTTGCCGATCATGGATGGCTCGTCCGGCCCGTTCGTATTCCTGCTGCAGTCGGCAGGCATCGTCGAACAGAGCAAGCCCAAGCGCTTCATCCGGATCACGCAGACGGTGGAAGTGCGCGACGGCGACAAGGTGGCGCGCTTTGAGCCGTACGAAGGCTACAAGCTCGGCTTCACCATCGAATTCAATCACCCGATGATTCCGGCCAAGCAGTCGCGCCAGGAAATCGAGTTTTCCACCTCGGCGTACGTCAAGGAAATCTCGCGCGCGCGCACCTTCGGGTTCATGCACGACCTCGAGTACATGCGCGAGCGCAATCTGGGCCTGGGCGGCTCGATGGACAATGCCATCGTGCTGGACGAGTTCCGCGTGCTCAACGAGGACGGCCTGCGTTACACCAACGAATTCGTGCGGCACAAGATTCTGGACGCCATCGGCGACCTGTATCTGGCTGGCGGCGCCATCCTCGGCGCCTACGAAGGCTTCAAATCCGGCCACGCCCTCAACAACAAACTGGTGCGTGCGCTGTTGGCCGACCAGGCCGCCTGGGAATGGGTCAGCTTCCCGGAAGGCACCGAGCAGCCGCCGGTTACCTACGCCAGCCCTGTCTACGCTTGATGTCAGGGAATGCCCTGGTCGACGTTCGAAGTGTGAATCCGGTCGTATTTTAGGCCCGTTCTTAACATTTATTTAAGGCTTCTCTAACTCCTGCGGGCCACATGCCCGCTAGGATGCGTCGGGTCATGTGCGGTCTTCGCAACTCTTTCACGCACTGGCGGCCGCTCCGGATGGGCGGCACGGCTTCACCGTTTGGTCGGTAACACGTCCTGCAGAGAAGCCAACGCGTCGCGCAAGCCTTTGTGCGTCGCCTCGGATACAGGTTTGGGACGGTCGCGGTTCTGCTGCGTTGGGGAATGCAGCGGCACGGTTGCGGTCTTGACGGTCACCGCGGTGGCCTTCAGTCCGACGGATCGGGCGGCATCCAGGATTTGGGTTTCGGCAAGCCGCACCTTGGCATGCCAGACCGGCGAATCCACCAGAAAAACGAGCTGTTCGCCTCGGACATTGGCCAACCGGCAACGGGTGGACAAATGAGGTGGTAACAGGGGGCGCAACTGCCGGTCCAGCGCATCGAGCCACAAGGCTCGGCGCAAGGGGTCGCCAGCCTTTTCCCCCAGCGCGGCCTCGATGGCCGGTTGTGGAGTGGAAGGGTTGCGTGCGTTGGACTTGGGCTTGGACATGACACTCATATGGCGTTGAACAAAGTTGTAATCAAATCTCGGCAGACCCGGGCGCAGCGTGTGGCCCGACAGTTCCAGGACTTTGCAGCGGATCGACCGATGGTGGTGCTTGGCGCGGTATTGGGCCTGGGCATGTTGATCGGCGTCGGTGCAAGCACCGCCACCGGCATGGTGACCAATTCGGCGCTGCAGGCCAAGGTTGCGCAGCAGCAGGCCGAGCTGGCCCAGGCGCAGCGCGCCTCGCAGGCGCAGGTCAATGCGCTGGCCGCCCGTCTGGGCGAGCTGCAAGCGCAGGCCACCCGCCTCAATGCGTTGGGCGAGCGCCTGACCGAAATGGGCAAGTTGAAGGACGGCGAGTTCGACTTCGACGAGCCGGTCGGCGTCGGTGGCGGCGATGAGCCGGTCAGCGACATGCCGGTGCAAGACTTCAAGGAGACGTTGGGGCAAGTGGAGCAGCAGTTCTCCGCCTCCGGCCAGCAATTGAACGTGCTGGCCTCGCTGATGTTCGATCATCAGCTGGAGCAGAATTCGGTGCCCTCGCGGATGCCGATCCGCAACACCTACATCACCTCCGGTTTCGGCGGCCGCGCCGACCCGTTCGACGGCGGTTCGGCCTTCCACAAGGGCGTGGACTTCCATGCCAACGTGGGCGACCCGGTGCTGTCGGTCGCCGATGGCGTGGTCAGCTACGCCGGTGTACGCGGCGGTTACGGCAACGTGGTCGAAGTGGATCACGGCAACGGTTATGTGACCCGCTACGCGCACAACTCGCGCCTGGTGGTGAAGGTGGGCGATCTGGTGCGCGCCGGCCAGCAGGTCGCGCGTGCCGGTTCCAGCGGCCGCTCCACCGGTGCACACGTGCATTTCGAGGTGTGGGCGGACGGGCGCGTGGTCAATCCGCGCAAATTCCTGGGTGAAACCACGCCAGTGGGACGTCAGGGGCGCGGTTGACGAGGGCGCGGGCCGCGCTTGATTCGTGAAGGCCCGCCCCAAGCTACAATAGGGTGTTGCCATCGACAGGGCGCAGTGCGCCCTGTTTCGTTTACGGCGGTCGGGTCTGTGGGGACCGGCGTCGGTCAAACCGTTCCTTTTCAACCGGTTTCTTCAATGATCAACAGTCTGCTTACCCGTGTCTTTGGCAGTCGTAACGAACGCCAGCTGCGCCAGCTCAACCGCCTCGTCACCCAGATCAATGCGCTGGAGCCGACGATCGAGAAGCTCTCCGACGCCGAGCTGCAAGCCAAGACCCCGGAGTTCAAGCAGCGGCTTGCCGCCGGCGAGTCCCTGGACAAGATTCTTCCCGAAGCCTTCGCGGTATGCCGCGAGGCCAGCCGGCGCGTGCTGGGCATGCGCCATTACGATGTGCAGCTGATCGGCGGCATGGTGTTGCACCTTGGCAAGATCGCCGAGATGCGCACCGGCGAAGGCAAGACCCTGGTGGCCACGTTGCCGGTGTACCTCAACGCGCTGCAGGGCGAGGGCGTGCACGTGGTGACGGTCAACGACTACCTGGCGCGCCGCGACGCTGCGCAGATGGGCAAGCTGTACAACTGGCTGGGCCTGAGCGTGGGCGTGGTGTATCCGGGCATGCCGCACAGCGACAAGCGCGAGGCCTACGGCGCGGACATCACCTACGGCACCAATAACGAATTCGGCTTCGATTACCTGCGCGACAACATGGCGCTGTCGCGCGCCGACCGTTACCAGCGCAATCTGCATTACGCGATCGTCGACGAGGTCGACTCGATCCTGATCGACGAAGCACGCACCCCGCTGATCATCTCCGGCCCGGCCGACGAATCGCCGGAGCTGTACATCCGCGTCAATCGCATCGTGCCGCAGCTGACCCGGCAGGAAAGCGAAGAAGGCGAAGGCGATTTCTGGATCGACGAAAAGGGCAAGCAGGTGCATCTGTCCGAGGCGGGCATGGGCCACGCCGAAGAGTTGCTGTTGCAGGCCGGCATCCTGGAAAACGCCGAAGACGGGCTGTATGCCGCGCAGAACCTGAGCGTGGTGCATCACCTCAATGCGGCGCTGCGCGCGCATGCCATCTATCAGCGCGATGTGGATTACATCGTGCGCGATGGCGAAGTGGTGATCGTGGACGAATTCACCGGCCGCACGCTGTCCGGGCGTCGCTGGTCGGACGGCCTGCACCAGGCGGTCGAAGCGAAGGAAGGCGTGCCGGTCCAGCGCGAGAACCAGACCCTGGCCAGCATCACCTTCCAGAACCTGTTCCGCATGTACAAGAAGCTGTCCGGCATGACCGGTACGGCCGATACCGAAGCCTACGAATTCCAGAGCATCTACGGCCTGGAAGTGGTGGTGATTCCGACCAACCGCCCGACCGTGCGCAAGGATCATCCGGACCAGGTGTTCCTCAACCGCAAGGGCAAGTTCAATGCGGTGCTGGCCGACATCGAAGACTGCGCCAAGCGCGGCCAGCCGGTGCTGGTGGGAACCACCTCGATCGAGACCTCGGAGATGCTGTCCGAGCATCTGCGCAAGGCCGGGGTGAAGCACGAAGTGCTCAACGCCAAGCAGCACGAACGCGAAGCTACCATCGTGGCCAACGCCGGCCAGCCGGGCGCGGTGACCATCGCCACCAATATGGCCGGTCGCGGTACCGATATCGTGCTGGGCGGTTCGTTGGAATCGGAGTATCACGCTCTCGGCGAAGACGCCACCGAAGACGCGCGCTTCAAGATCAAGACCGACTGGCAGCGTCGTCATGACGCGGTCAAGGCGGCCGGCGGCCTGCACATCATCGGTACCGAACGCCACGAATCGCGGCGTATCGACAACCAGCTGCGCGGCCGTGCCGGTCGTCAGGGCGACCCGGGTTCGTCGCGCTTCTACCTGTCGCTGGAAGACAATCTGATGCGCATCTTTGCTTCGGACTGGGTCCAGAAGGCGATGCGCATGATGGGCATGAAGGAAGACGACGTCATTGAAGATCGCCTGGTCAGCCGGCAGATCGAAAAGGCGCAGCGCAAGGTGGAAGCGCATAACTTCGACATTCGCAAGAACCTGCTGGATTTCGACGACGTCAACAACGATCAGCGCAAGGTGATCTACGCCCAGCGCGATGAATTGCTGGATGCCGAGTCAGTCAAGGACAATGTCGACGGTATTCGCGGCGACGTGATCTACGACCTGGTCGCACGCTTCGTACCGCCCAATTCGGTCGACGAACAGTGGGACCTGAAGGGCCTGGAAGCCACGCTGGAGTCGGAGCTGGGCATGAGCTTGTCGCTGACGGACATGGTGCGCGCGCAGGAAGAAATCGATGCCGAGCAGATCGCTGCCAAGGTGCAGACAGCGGTGGATGCGCACTTCGCCGAAAAGGAGGCCGCCATCGGCGCGGACACCATGCGCGCGCTCGAAAAGCACGTGATGCTGACCGTACTCGACCAGGGCTGGAAGGAACACCTGGCCAAGATGGATTACCTGCGCCAGGGCATCTATCTGCGCGGCTATGCCCAGAAGCAGCCCAAGCAGGAATACAAGAAGGAAGCTTTCGAGTTGTTCTCCGAGATGCTGGAGAACGTCAAGCGCGAGGTGATCAATTTGCTGGCGCGCGTGCGTATTCGCAGCGAAGAAGAGGTGGCCGAACTGGAAGAGCAGGAACGTCTCCAGGCGCAGGCGCGCTTGATGGCCTCGCAATTCCAGCACCAGGATGTAGGTGGCTACGGCGCCGACGAGGAAGTGGAGCAGATGCAGGGCGGCAACGCGCCTGTGCCGGTGTCGCAGGTCACTCGCGATGAACCCAAGGTGGGTCGCAACGACCCATGCCCGTGCGGCAGCGGCAAGAAGTACAAGCATTGCCACGGTCAACTCAGCTGAGCTGAGTTGACCGTGGGGCCGCCCGCAAGGCGGGCGGCCCACCCAGCGTCCGCGCAGCGGACGCTGGGTGCACGGGTCCTTGCTTCCGATCCCCCGCGCCTTCGGCGCGCCCCCCTTACCAAGGGGGGCTTTGCATTCGGAAATACGGCGATAGTTTTTTGCTAGCTGCGAAGTGGGGGGGGGGTATAAGTGCGGTGCTTGTTTGCCGTTGAGGCGGAGATTAGGAATTTGGGATTTGGCATTGGCATTGGCGATACCGGAGCAACCCCTGCGTTAGCAAATCCCGAATCCCGCATCCCGGCCTGATTGCGCTGCACCGCTCACTCGCGGCACTCTTGCAGCCATGCCTGATTCTCTTCGATCCATTCACGTCGTTGCCGGCGTGATCACCGACCCCCGCGGGCGCATCCTGCTGACCCGCCGCACCGAAACCCGCGACATGCCTGGCCTGTGGGAATTTCCGGGCGGCAAGCGCGAGCCTGGCGAGACCTCCGAACAAGCGCTGGTGCGCGAGCTCAACGAAGAACTCGGCATCGAGGCGCAGGTGGGCGATTGGGTGATGGATGTGCCACAGCTCTATCCGGACAAGCGGCTGCGCCTGGAGGTGCGTCATATCACGAGCTGGAAAGGCAGCCCGCGCGGCCGCGAAGGACAGGCCATGACCTGGGTGGCGGCAGACAAGCTGGCGCGTTATTCGATGCCGCCGGCCGACGTGCCGGTGGTGGGTGCGCTACGGCAGCCCGACCGTTACCTGATCACGCCCGACCCGGAGGACGACGCGCGCTGGCTGGAGAGCCTGGAGCTTGCATTGCAGAACGGGATCACGCGGATCCAGCTGCGTGCGCGGCAGCTGGCGCCTGCGCGTTGGCAGGCGCTGTTGCAGCAGGTGATGCGCCTGCGTGGCCGCGCGCGTGCGCAACTGTTGCTCAATCGCGATATCGCACTGGCTGCGGACCTTGGTATCGGCGTGCATCTGGGATCGGAGCAGCTGGCCGGTTTGCAGGAACGCCCGCTGCCCGCAGAGCAACTCGTGGCCGCGTCGTGCCATGGCCTGGACGACTTGCGCCACGCCCAACGGATCGGCTGCGACTTCGCGGTGCTAGGCCCGGTGCAGGCGACCGCTTCGCATCCGGGCGCCACACCCATCGGCTGGGACGGTTTCGAGACCTTGCGCGAACAGGTCTCGCTGCCGATCTACGCGCTCGGCGGCATGCAGGTCGAAGATGTGCGTCAGGCGCGCTCGCATGGCGCGCAGGGCATCGCGGCGATCCGCGCGCTCTGGCCGCAATGAGCGCACCGCAGCGTCTGACGGCCGAACCGCCCGCACAATGCCCGCGATACCTGCCGCGGCGTACAGCGATCCAGCGGTGATCCCACGCAGCCCCGATGCCACGCATACGCCGCTAGAACGTCACCCAGAAGCAGTTGTATTGCCGGCGTAGCCGCAGCACGCTGCGCGCCGGCGTGCCACTGGCGAGGTTCTGTTCCAGCCGCAGTCCCCAGGGGCGCGGGCGGCTGGGCGGAGTAGGGAGCGGCGCATCGATGGCGCTGCCATCCAGCGACGGTGTGGGCGTGGTGGTGTCGGCGTCCCAGGTCGGGGTGTCGCTTTGCGGATACATCGGCACGATGTCCAGCAACGGGCGCTGCACGATGGCTTCCAGGCGGCTCAGCACCTGATTGGCGGCTGCATCGGATTGCCCGCTCCACAGATACAGGCTGGACAGGCGGTTGACGTCGCGGCTGTCGACCGCCAGTTGCAGCAACGACACCAGTTCGCTCAGCCGCCGCGGGCAACCGTAGCGATACAGGCCGGTATTGCCCTGCGGGCGGATGGCAGGCGGTGCGCGGCTGGCGGCGCCGACGTCTTCGCAGCGCCGGTCGGTGAACAGGGTTTGCCCGTCCGGCGCGACGCAGCGATGGATTTCCTGCGCCTGCACGCGCGCGGCGGGACAGGCGCAGAGCAAGAACAACAGGGGCAGAAGGCGATGCATCGGCGCAGCGTAGCCGGGCGCGTGTGAGCTGGCGACATACATGCGCGCGGGTGTGCGAGAGCGAGGACTGGAATGCGAAGCAGGTGCTCAGCGTCCGAGCAGCTGCAACACCTGCGTGGTCGGCTTGGCCAGATTGAGGGTGTAGAAATGCAATGCCGGCGCGCCGCCTGCGATCAGGCGCTCGCACAAGGCCGCCACGACCTCTGCGCCGAAGGCGCGAACCGCGTCGGCGTCGTCGCCGTAGGACTGCATCTTCTTGCCGATCCAGCGTGGAATCTCTGCGCCGCACTGCTCGGAAAACCGCCGCAGCTGCGAGAAATTGGAGATCGGCATGATGCCGGGAATGATCGGTATCTCCACGCCCATCCGCTGCACTGCGTCGCGGAAATGAAAGTAGGCATCGGCGTTGTAGAAATACTGGGTGATGGCCGCATCGGCGCCGGCATCGACCTTGGCCTTGAAATAGCGCAGGTCGCTGAGCGCGTCGGCCGCCTGCGGATGGGTTTCCGGATAGGCGCCGACCTCGATCCGGAATGCGTCGCCGTGTTCGGCGCGGATGAAGGCGATCAGGTCCGAGGCGTAACGCAGGTCGCCCGGATGGCCCATGCCCGAGGGCAGGTCGCCACGCAGCGCGACGATGCGGGTGCAGCCGATGGCGCGATACAGCTTGAGCAGCTCGCGGATCTCCTGCCGGCTGCCGCCGACGCAGGACAGATGCGGCGCCGCTTCGAAGCCATGCTTCTGCTTGAGGTGGCGCACCGTTTCGGAGGTGTAGCTGAGCGTGGAGCCGCCGGCGCCGAAGGTGCACGACACGTACTCCGGCGCGTAGCCCTTCAACCTGGCTGCAGTGCGGTCCAGTTGCGCGCGCTGATCATCGGTCTTGGGCGGATAGAACTCGAAACTGAGATGCGTCATCGCGGCGGTTCCGGCGGATCGTCTGGAGATAATATCGCTTCATCGCGATGAATGCATATCTTGCTGCGACGGTTCCGACGCGCCTTGTCGCGTGGCGGCGAGGGCGGCAGCACGCGGAAAGGCAGGTTGGCATAGCCGGCGCGGCCGGCGTTATCGCGGACTTCCACAAACAAACGGTAGTTGCCCGGCGGTGGCGCGATCAAACGCACCTCCTCGCCCGAACCGCGTGCGCCGCTGCGGTCGCCGGCCACGCGGTTCGGCGCAATGGCGGCATCGACCAGCGGTGGCAGCGTCTCGGGATCGCCACCGATGCTGCGCGCGGTGCTTTCGGTGCGCACATGCCAGTCGTAGCGCAGTACGGATGCGCCGCTGGCACGAATGCGTGCGGTCACGGTCTGGCCCGGGCGAAGGCATACGCTGTCGGCGGCGTGTTGGCCAGCCAGCGTGAGTGCCGACACCGCCGGCGCACGGCTGGCCGGCCACTGGCCGGTCCACAGCAGTTGCAATGTGTCCACGCTGGGCGTGGCTTCACCCGAAGGCAGGAACAAGCCATACCAGGTGGGCGTGCGCTCCTGCTTGTCGCCCCACAGGAACACGAACGAGCCCAGCCCCTGTGGGGTATCGCTGGCGATGTAGCTGCGGTAGCGCTGTTCCAGCAAGAGCGCCTTGCGCAAGCTGTCGTCTTCGATCGGTGCGCCCCAGCGAGTGGTCGGCGATTCCCAATGCCCGGTGGGGCCCCACTCGGTGACCACGTAAGGACCGCGCCACCCGCTCTCGTGCAGCTTCTGCGGCAGCGCTGCGATATCGCCGTAAAGCTGCACGGCGATCAGGTCCAGTGCCGGCGCGCGCGTCTTGAGTTGGTCGATCAGCTGCTTGTCGAAACCGGCCAGCGTGGTGGTGACCGGATGATCCGGGTCGATGGCATGGATCGCCTCGGCGATCTCGCCGACCGCGTTCCAGACCTTGGGATTGGTGTAATCCAGATTGAGTTCGTTACCGACCACCCACATCAGCACCGCCGGATGCGTCGCCGATTGCCGTACCTGCGCAAGGACGCGCTGCAGTTGCTGTTTTACGGCCGCTGCATCGTCGTAATCGAAGCCATGTCGCTGGTTGCCGAGCTCGATACCGACCGCCACTTTCAGGCCGTTGCGTTGTGCGCGATCGAGCAGGGCGCGCTGGCGTTGCGGGTCTGGATCCACGCGCCAGGTGCGCAATGCGTTGCCGCCGCGTGCGGCCAGCGTTTCCATGCTGCCATTGCCCAGGCCGGCACCCTTGATCACGAAGGGAGCGCCATCCACCAACAAGCGGTAGCCGTCTGCTTCCTGCGCAATGCGCACCTGCGCCGCGCTTACCTGCGTGCTCGCGGACAGTGCAAGCACGCAAAGGGCGATGACGCGCGCGTTCCATGGCAGTTGCATGGCGACTCCTGGTGGTTAACAAGACACCAGCATAGGCTTGGACACCGAGGTGCGGGCGGCCGCGCAGCATCTGCCTGGTTGGGGTTGCTTGCGGGCAATCGCATCCGGTTCTGGGGGTTTCTGTGCTGCCATCGCGCGCTTGCGTGCTTGAACCTGCGGCGCATTCGGCGAGCGCAAGCATTTCGCTTCATTTAGTCGCAATGCGACATGCAACAAGAGGCGGTGGGTTTGGCGCCGGCTCGGGGGCGCGTTGGCGCACAGCGTCGACGACCGTGTGCCTGCATTGGCCGAGCAATCCAGGGTGGATGGCGCCACGCTGCTGAGCGATGTTGCCGCATGGCGGTTACCCCGTCTCAGGCCTGTCGTCGAACCCGGCCAACCACTGCGTGCGATGTGGTGTTGGCGGCTGTCGATTCGACGAAGACAGGGTGGACGGCATCTGCATTGCGAACGCATGGCCTGACTGCAGCCGCCCGATTGTGCGCGTTGATCCTTGCGATGCTGTCGACGATGACCGCTTGTCCAGTGCGCACGGTCTCTGAACACGACGGAGCACCACGACGTTGTCGACGACCCACCATCGCTGGCTTGCCGCTGCTGCGGCAATGCCTGCTGGCAACCGTGGGGTGCATCTGCGCCAGGCGTTGACGTCTGCACGCCTACACTGGGCGCACTTTCCATGGAGCGCTTTCATGAGCGATACCACGATGACCGCCATCGCCATCCGCGACGGCAAGGGCGACGCCGACGCGCTGTACGCCACCGAGCAACCGCGCCCGCGTCCTGCGCCGGGGCAGGTGCTGATCCGCGTGCATGCTGCCGGCATCAATCGCCCCGATCTGCTGCAACGCGCCGGGCACTATCCGCCGCCGCCTGGCGCGCCGGAAACACTGGGGCTGGAAATCGCCGGCGAAATCGTCGAGCCGGCCGGTCGCTGGAAGGTCGGCGACCGCGTGTGCGCACTGCTGGGTGGCGGCGGTTACGCGCAATACGCCGCCGTCGATGCGCGTCACGTCCTGCCGATCCCCGCCGGCATGGATCTGGTGCGCGCGGCGGCGTTGCCGGAAACCATCTTCACTGCCTACGCCAATCTGTTCGAACACGGTCGGCTCGCGGCGGGCCAATGGCTGCTGTTGCATGGTGCGACCTCGGGCATCGGCGTCACGGCGATCCAGATGGCCAAGGCAGCGGGCGCGCACGTGCTGGCCACCGCGCGCTCGGCCAGCAAGGCGGCACAGGCACGCGAGTTGGGCGCCGATGTGGCGATCGATTCCACCACTGAGTCGTTTGTCGAGGTGGCCAAGGCGCATGGCGGTGTGGACGTTGCGCTCGACATGGTGGGCGCTGCGGTATTCGCCGACACCCTGGAAGCGCTCAACCCGCACGGACGCATCGTCTACATCGCCTCGCAGGCCGGCGCCACCATCGAGGTGCCGATCCCGGTGCTGATGCGCAAGCAGGCGGTCATCACCGGCTCGACGCTACGCCCACGCAGTGCAGACGAAAAAGCCCGGCTGGCCGCGGAAGTGGAACGCGTGGTGTGGCCCTGGATCGAGCAGGGCAAGCTGCGCGTGCTGCTCGACAAGCGCTTCCCGCTGCGCGAAGCGGCTGCGGCACATCGTTACCTGGAGCAGGGCAGTCACCTGGGCAAGGTGGTGCTGGAGATGTAGAACGAGCCACTCGCCGCATCACCAAGATCGGCGCCAGCGGCTGCAGGCGCCGTGCGCCCGGCGATCGACAAGTGCCGGGCGCACCACCGCCCAACCGCATAGCTACCTCGGCACGAGGTTCGCCTGTCAGTTCGCGGCCGCATCGTTTTACGCACACAGAGTTCGCACTGTCGCGTCTGAAATCACTGCCGCCTCGTGAGAATCCGCAGCCCGTTAACTCACGATCAATGGCGGCAAACGAATGGTGACGCGCTCTTTCTCTCACGCCGTCCTGGCTTGCGCCGTTGCGCTGGGTATGATCGGTATCGCGCCGGCAGCCGAACAGGCACCTGCGCAACTGGCCGTCGGTGGCGCGCTGGCGCCGCAACGCATCCTGCAGGTGGGATTGGTGCTCAAGCCACAGGTGGCCATGCGCCAGCAACATGCGGCGGTGGAGCAGTGGTTGATGCGCGATGGCGGCGATCCGCTGTTGCGCGGTCAACTGGCCCGCGCATCGGCTGCTTCCACCAGCCAGATCGCACAGGTCAAGGCCTATCTGAGCCGGTATGGCATCACCGATGTGCGCCCGGCCACCGATGGACGCTTGCTGCAAGTCCGTGCGACAGCGGCGGCATTGCAGGCCGCCCTTGGCACCCCGCTGCGTGTAGTGAGCGCCGATGGCCGCGTCGGCATTGCCGTCGCGCAGGGCGCGGTCGCAGTGCCGGCAGGCTTGCAGGCAGTGGTGCAAGGCGTGGTTGGCCTGGACGGTACCGCCGGCGCAAAAGTCGCGCCGCACGGGGCGCCGCTGAGCGCCGCGCGCGCATCGTTATCGAACAGTAGCGCCGCGGTGGCCGCCAATAGCGGCGGCGCAGAAGTCGTGCGCCACAGCATCGAAGAGCTCAATAGCGCCTACGGCGCCGATACGCTGGCACCGGCCAGCGATATCGTCGGCGCGGTCATTGCCGCCGGCAATCTGGAACAGACCCTCGTGCGTCTGCAGAGCTTCCAGGCCCTGCACGGCCTGCACACCCCGGTCACGGTGGTGACGGTGGGCGAACCCGGTGCACCGGGCTATCAGTCCAACGCTGCCAGCAAGGATTCCGAAGTCGAGTGGGACATGGATACCCAGTTGCTGGTCGGCAGCGCCGGCGGGTTGAAGCGCCTGATCATCTACAACATCCCGGATTTTTCCTGGAACAGCATGATCGATGGCATGGCGCGCGCGGCCGACGACAACCTGGCCCGCGTGGTCAGCATGTCGATCTATGGGCAGGAAATCCAGGTCGACGACGCGGTCTTCCAGGCCATGGACGCCAGCCTGACCAAGGCGGTGCGCCAGGGGCAGAACTTCGTGATCTGCAGCGGCGACGATGGCGTCTACCTGCCGCTGAGCGCACGCGCCAACGCGCCTTATTACGACACGCTGGCGGGGCGCTCGGACCTGCGCCAGGTCGGTTGGCCGGCCTCGCACCGCTACGCGATCGCGGTGGGCGCCACCGAGTTGCTGACCCAGGGCGGCAACCCCGGCAGCTACGCCTCCGAGCGCGTCTGGAATGCCGGTGTCGGCCGCCAACTCAGCCAGGGCGGCGTGAGCAAGATTGCCTATGCGCCGCAGTGGCAGCGCACCCTGCTGCCGGGGCAGACGGCCTCCGGCTACCGCGCTGTACCCGATGTCAGCTTCAATGGCTCGTTCTACAGCAGTGCGCAGATCCGCGGCACCGATGCGCAGGGTAACGAGGCTGCCTGGTATGTGTGGGGGACCAGTGCCGCCACCCCGACCTTCGCCGGCTATATCGCCCGGCTGTTGCAGTCGCATCCCAATCTGGGCTTCGTCGCGCCGCAGATCTATCAGTACGCGAGCCAGCGCCACGATGCGCAGCGCGCCCATGACGTCGTGGTCGGCAGCAATGGCCTGTATCGCGATGGATACAACGCGAGCTACGGTTGGGACTTCGCGTCGGGCTGGGGCAGCATGAACATCGGCGACTTCGACCGTTTCCTGACGCAGGCATCGCCATGACCGTCATTGCGCGGTGAGCGTGCCGCGCGTGCGGGCCTCCAACCACCGCCATGCCGGTCTTGGGTCACGATGCTGACGCTGAGCGTGGCGGCTTGCGGGCGACCACCGCTTCGATGTGGTGCCCGTCGGGGTCGATGACGAACGCGGCGTAATAATCGTCGCCATCGTCCGGTCGAAAGCCTGGTTCGCCATTGCAACAGCCGCCGTGCTGTAGCGCAGCGCGATGGAAGGCGTCCACCGCTGACGCATCGGTGGCTGCAAATGCCAGGTGACAGCCGGCCCCCGGAGCGCAGCGTGCGGCCTGACGTTGCTGTAGAGCGTGTTATGTCCGTTGAGATGAGATGCGTTGGCCGTCAGCGGTGCGGAGCGGGTGCTGCGTGGCGCCGGCGTGGCTGGCGCCAAGGCAAGCCGCGTGGCGCGTGCTCCGTGCCGCTGACGGCCAACCCTCCGGGAAGTGCCCTGTGGCGCGCCGAGACCGCGTTGCGCGCCTTGCCCAGGCGGCCCCAGCCTGGGCCGCAGCGCACGCCTTGTCTCGACGCGCCACAGGACGCTTCGCACTCACCTCAACGGACATGACACGCTCTAACGCCAGGCAGTCTTCGCCGCCGGGCCTGCCGTAGCCGACCGCCTGGTCGCGCGTGCCCGGCTCCAGATCCGACCACACCCGCACATCGCCAAGCGCCCAGTGCCGCGTCGTAAAAGGTGGCGGAGGCGTCGATCGCACGAACGCCCAGCGAAACGTGATGCAACATCGGTGCAGCCTGCAAGGGCGACGGCACATCGGCGTGCCGTGGCGATGCTGGTCTGCATGCGTGCTGGCGTCAATCGTGGGCCGCACAGCGGGCCCATGGTGTGCAAGTGAGCCGTCCCCGTGCACGGTGGCCAGCGCGTAGGTATAGCAAAACAAGCAGGAGCGATGTCTCGCAGTGGACTGCACCCTGACCGTACACTGCGCCGTCGCGAGCACGACCGGCATCGTACCGCCATAGCGGTGACCATGCAGTGTGCGTGAGCAGGCGTTCGTACCCGTTACCACTATCAGCACGCAGGTTTCGATGAAGCATCCAGACGCATTGCGTATTGCCCTTGTCGGGATCGGCAAGATCGCCCGCGACCAGCACGTGCCGACCATCGCGGCGCGCGACGATGTGCAGCTGGTGGCCACCGTAAGCCGGCATGGCACGGTCGACGGCGTGCCCGCCTATCACACCCTGGAAGACGCCTTTGCCGCGCAGCCGCAGATCGAGGCGGTGGCCCTGTGCACGCCACCGGTCGGACGGCACGCATTGGCGCAGGCCGCGTTGGCAGCTGGCCGCCACGTGTTTCTGGAAAAGCCGCCGGCCGCCACGCTCGCCGAAATTCATGACCTGCAAGACGTGGCGCAGCGTGCACAACGCACCCTGTTCACCAGCTGGCATTCGCGCTGCGCCGCCGGCGTCGAGCCTGCCCGTGCATGGCTGGCCGACAAGCAACTCGTGCGTGCGCACATCACCTGGAAGGAAGACATTCGCCATTGGCATCCGGGCCAGGACTGGATTCTGGAACCCGGCGGCATGGGTGTGTTCGACCCCGGCATCAATGCGCTCTCCATCGCGACCCATCTGCTGCCGCGCAGCTTGGCGCTGCGCGATGCCGAACTTCACACTCCGGAGAACCGTCAGGCGCCGCTGTATGCCAGGCTCGCGTTCGTCGACACCGCAGGACTCCCGGTAACGGCCGAATTCGATTTCCTGCAGACCGGGCACCAGCGCTGGGATATCGAAGTGGAAACCACCGCGGGCATGCTGATGCTCAGCGAAGGCGGAGCCAAGTTGCGCATCGAGGGGCAACTGCAGGCGCTGCCAGCGTCCAGCGAATACGACGGCTTGTACGGGCGCTTCGTGCAGCTGGTGCGCGCAAGCCAATCGGAAGTGGATATTGCACCGTTCGTGCACGTGGCAGATGCGTTCATGCTCGGCGCACGCCAGGTCACCGCAGCGTTCGCCTGGTAGGTCGGTCAATCCGCTTGGCCAACGGTGAACGCCGCTGGTCAACGCCGGCAGTCCTGCGGCCGTACGCTATCTGCAGAAGTTGGGTTCGGCGCGCACCAGTCGTGCGCCGCTGCCAGCATCGTTCGCCCACCGCAGTGCGCGGTGCCGCACAAAACGCGCCGGCTGCAACGCGTGGAGCGGTCCATCGATGCGAATGCGCATGTGCGCTGCACCCAACGGCATCCTGGCGCAGTCGATCGGCGCGAGCCCGTAGAAACAACCAAGCCCCGACGCCGGTTCGCGTCGGGGCCTGGCCTTGATCGTGGTGCAGCGTCGTCGTGCGAAGTCGCAAGGCACGCCGCAGTCGCCGTTTCAAGCGGAGAGTACACTGCAACGTAGTGTCATCGCCCTATTGTGGTGGCCGCTCAGCGGCGCCACATGCGCGCCCCGCGCGCCGGCAGCGTAAAGGTGTAGGAACTACTGGAAATGCGCACTACGTTGCCCGAGCCCAAGGCATCCACGTAATCGGCATTCCAGTACAACACGCTGTTGTTCATTCCCACCGTGGTGGTGACCGGGTTGCCGCACTTGTTGATGCCCACGATGCCCAGGCTGCCGCGACGGAACAGGATGTGGCAGGAGCTGGACGACAAGACCTGCATGTCGGTGCCCTGCACGCCATTATGGAAGCCGATCATGCGGCGCAGATCGTCGCGTAGATAAGCGTTGACCCAGCGATTGTCGCCGCTTTCGTTGTTGTCGGTATAAAGCATCGGCATGCCGCCGTTGCGACCGATCAGGTACGCGTAGGCCAGCGTTTCATCCACCGGGTCGAGAATCGCATAGCGGAATCCGGCGTTGTTGGGAATGTCGTGGGTCACTGCAAAGGTCACGGCGCGATTGCCCGGCAATGCCTGCCCGGACGCGGCAGGATCCACCAGCTGCTGCATGCTGGCGCCAATGGCGAACGCGTTGCGCACCGCATTGAACAGCGGAAAGTCGTAGGCCGCATGCGGCGTGGATTGCAGGTACGG
Organism: Xanthomonas sp. DAR33341; assembly: GCF_003992815.1. NCBI lineage: Bacteria > Pseudomonadati > Pseudomonadota > Gammaproteobacteria > Lysobacterales > Lysobacteraceae > Xanthomonas > Xanthomonas sp. DAR33341. The sequence goes on from NZ_QEYV01000034.1 coordinate 296,826, forward strand.
CGCCAGGAACTGGTCGTAATCGCCATTGCCCGTACCGCCGCCGGTGATCACTTCGCCGAAGACATACACACCCGATCGGATGCCGGCATCGAAGACGCGATTGAGATGGTCGAACGTCATGTGCTTGGCCGCATCCACCCGGAAGCCGGTCACGCCCATGCTCTTGAGCGCCTGCAGATAGGCGCGCTGCTGCTGTACCACCCAGTCGTTGCCCAGCAAATCCGGCAGGCCTGGATCGCTGCCGCCGCCGCAGATACGGTAATTGCGCACCTGGTAAGCGTCGTTGTAGTTGCTGATGCACTGCGCCGGGCCGAAATCGCTGGCGCTGAGGAAGTTTGACTGCAGCGTGCCGAACAAGCGCAGCGAATCGTAACGGCCGGGGTTTGCCGCGTACTGCGACAGGACCGCGCCGCCTGGGTAATTGAGGTCCGAGCGTGTGGCCGCTTCGTTGGCCATGTGGTTGAACACGATGTCGGCATAGGTTTCCACGCCGTTGCTGGCCAGCGCCTGGACCATCTTCTTGAATGCAAAGGTGTCGCCGAGCGGATTGTCGATCAGGCGGATGTCCTGGGGTTGATAGCGCGCCCACCAGGCACTTCCTTCGGAGCGGTACGCGGGGGCGACCAATACCTTGCGATAGCCGGCATCGGCAATCTGCTTGGCGCGCGCTTCCACGGTGGCATACGGCCAGTTGAAGGCGTGCAGGATGACATCGGCCTGCGCGTTGGCGGTGGTCACCAGCAGGACCAATGCAGTCAGCAAGAGACGGAGACCGCGTTGTATCAGTGAGGGTGGAGCATGAGCAGGCGTGTTGCGCATCGGATCGATCTCCAGTGGTAAGCGCAGGCCGACGCGCAGTGCACGATGCCCGCATCAAGGCTTCCGGCCCCTGTTCCGGAAAGCGCGCGCACGGTGTGCAGCGCGCAGTGATGCTAAGCGTGCATCGCGGCGCAACATGGGTGTTGTGCATACGTATTCACTGCAGATGGCCGGCAAACTGGGCGGGGGGTTCGGCGCCAACGGCGCGATTGGTCGCAAAAATCAGTGAGCCAGGCGGCCGTTGCAATCTCGCCTGCACCTGCCTTGTCAAATCGAGGCTTGGCGATAGGCAAAGCTCATCGTTAGCATGCGGCGCATGCAACGTGGCCGGCGCATCTGGCCAGAACGTCTCTGTTGACATAGATCAGCTGCTTCGCGTTGTTTACTGCCGGCACCTTGCACGTCACCTTTGCATGCCGCGCTGCCCTCGTGCGGCAAAGCCAAGGTGCCGATGCGCGGCTTGCACGCTGCATCCGCATCGCGCCGAGCAGCAATAGCTCGCCGCAGCGGCGATATGCCCGAACGCGCGGATGGCTGCGTCTGGCAGCGGCACGGCCGCAATCCGGACCACCGGCATTGCCAACGGCTCGGCCCGGCTACGACGATGGGGTGGCGCTGGCCGCGTTAAACTAGGCGCCAGTCCACTGCCCAGCCTCCCGATGCGCAATCCATTGCAAGAACAGCTGCTCAAGGCCGGCCTGGTGAAAAAAGCCCAGGTGGACAAGGTTGCGCGCGAACAGGTCAAACAGCGCCATGCCAAGGGCGCGGCGGTGCAGCCGGCGGCGTCGGACAAGGTCGATGCGGCGCGCCTGCAGGCCGAGCGTGCCGAGCGCGATCGTGCGCTGGCCGAAGAGCGCAACGTGCAGGTGCGCCGGCTGGAAGTGCTCGCGCAGGTGCGGCAGATCGTGGAGACCAACAAGGTCAAGCGCGAAGGCGAGATCGACTACCGCTTCAACGACGGCAGCGTGATCCGCAGCGTGCTGGTGAACACGGTGCTGCGCAGCCAGTTGGCCAACGGCGCGCTGGTGATCGTGCGCTACGGTGATGGTTTTGAGCTGATTCCGCGCGCGGCCGCCGACAAGGTTTACAGCCGCGATGCCGATGCCGTGGTGCTGGACCACGGACGCAACAGCGCGCCGGCCGCGCCCGATAGCGATGACGACTACTACAGCCAGTTCAAGGTGCCGGACGATTTGATCTGGTAGCGCTGGCGAACCCCCGCATTGGGTGGTTGCCAGACGGATCCAGCTCCACCGCGTGCGCCACACCGCTGCGTGATGCGTACCTGCATGGTGTCGGTGGGTGTTTGGTGACTGCCCGAAACCAGGCTGAGTAGGTGCGCGCACCAGTCCGATCGCCGCGCGGTCGGCTGATGGTGATTCAACGTAGTCGTGCGGACGCCTGCGCGCTACCCTGGCGCTCTTTGTCGCCGCACAGTCTGCTCATGTCGATCGTCTTGACCCCGTTCGCCCGCACCCGCCTGTTTCCGCGCGATAGGCGTCGCAATGCCATCCAGGACTGCACGCCGGAGCAGTTCATCCAGCGGCTCAACGACGCCGCGCCGCTACGCGTGATCGAGGGCTATGCGCCGTTTTGCCAATTGCATGTACACCGCAACTGGACTTCGACCCGCTGCCTCACTATTCCCATCACCGATGACAACCGGCACCTGCTGCGTTCCGGCTACGAGGCGCGCAGCACGCAGGAATTGGCCGTGCTGGTGCGTTGGTTCGAAGGTGTCGAGCCAACGGTGGCCGCCTATCTGCTGCCCATCCTCTACAGCCGCGAGCAGTTGGCCAGGGAAGGCACGCCCATCGAGGCTGACTGGGGTGTGGTCGGTTGTCTCTACACCGCAGAGCCGGACGAAATTCCGATGGCACCGATCACCATGTTGCGCAATGCCTTGGGTGTGGAAGAGGGTGGCTCGGGCACGCCGCTGGACCGCGATGCGTATCGGCGTAGCGTGGCGTTCTGGGAGCGCAATGCCAATTGGCGTGGGTGAGCGTGTCGCTCTGGTCCGCGTTCTCGTCCGCCAATTGAATTGCGCGCGGTGCGTGTAGTTGCCACATCCATCCTGACTGCCAGTACCGGGACGTACGCCATGGGTGCGTGCTAGGTTGCCGCCCTGCGTGTAATGGATCGGAGAATCGCCATGTCGTTACAAGTGCTTGGTGCTGGCCTAGGCAGAACCGGGACGCTGTCGCTGAAGTTCGCGCTGGAACATTTGGGATTTGGACCCTGTTATCACGCCACGGAGGTCGCCGCGAACATGCGTACGGCACTGCCGCTGTGGAATGCCGCCGAGCGCGGTGCTGCAGACTGGTCGGCCATCTTCGCCGGCTACCGTTCGAGCACCGACCATCCTGGTTGCTATTACTGGCGGCAATTGATTGAGGTCTATCCGCAGGCCAAGGTCGTCCTGACGGTGCGCGATCCGGACAGCTGGTTCGAATCGGTAACCCAGACCATCCTGATGCCAGGCAGAAAGAGCACCTTCGTCGGCCCCGAAGGCGAAACATTCAGTACGTTTTTGAAACAGCAGATGGGTGGGCGCAGTCAGGACCGCGCCTTCATGGTGGACTACTTCAACCGCTGGAATCAGGCAGTGATCGACACGGTGCCATCCGATCGGCTGCTGGTGTTCTCGTCTCGGCAAGGCTGGGCGCCATTGTGCGGCTTCCTCAGCGTGCCGGTGCCGCACAAGCCTTACCCACACTTGCATGCACGGCCGCGGCTGCGTTGGTTTACGCGCGGCTTGCGTCTGCCGGATGACGTTGCCGCACGCGAGCGGCATGTACGCGAATATCTGCAGTACCTGCGCGAAGATCTGTTCGGATAAACGCACATTGTGTGTCTTATTCTGCGACACATGCCTGGTAATTTGATTTTAAAAATAAAGTACCAACCATAATGTTGATTGGGCATATGACTATTGCTAGCCTGAATAAGGCGAATGTTAGGTTCCGCCATTTCTGAAACTTCCAAAAGAGGTGCGTGATGAAAATTGCAAAAACCATGCTGTCACTCGTGTTTTCGAAGATTCTAAAAATGTTTGGTCCGCGCAAGGTGGCGTATATCTATACGCAGTAACTGCAATGCCAGGGCGGGCTTGGTCGGATGGCCCGCATGCACGCGCATCGTCGGCGACGGCGATGCGCGTTGCCGCAGGTCAACGGTGGCCTGCAAGTGCAGTGTGCGGATGTGCAGCGGCGCGTTACGCGGTATTGCCGGGCCTTCGAGCCGGGCGCGGATGTGGATCATGCGGCTGCGAGGTGTTGGCGCGTGCACAGCCGATGAGTCCGATGCGATGACAACCGACAGGACGCCGATGTGGGCATGCCCTCCAAGCAGCGCGAATATTCCAATCGCTTTTTCGACTCGACAGTCTGGAACGACTTCGCCTTTCGTGACGACGATGTCGTCATCGCCAGCTATGCCAAGGCAGGGACGACCTGGGTGCAGCAGATCGTCGCGCAACTGATCTTCGGCGGCGCCGAGGAGATCGAGGTCTCGCGGCTGTCGCCCTGGTTCGACTCGGTGTATCCGGACAAGGCCACCAAGCAGCGCCTGCTCGCCGAGCAACGCCATCGCCGCTTCGTGAAAACGCATCTGCCCGCCGATGCGCTGGTGCTGTCCGAACGTGCCCGCTATCTCTACGTTGGCCGCGATGCGCGCGACATCGTCTGGAGCCTGTACGACCACCAGCGGGCAGTTAGCGCGGATGCGCAGGCGCGTCTGGATGCGGAGCCGTCCAGCAACGGTAAATTGAGGGTGATGCCGCCGCCCACGTGCTCGGTCGAGGACTATTTCCAGACCTGGATGCGTGCGGACGGTGCGCCGCTGTGGCCGTTCTGGGAGGGCATGCGTTCCTGGTGGGCGCTGCGCGATTACGACAACGTGCTGCTGGTGCATTACGCCGCGTTGCTGCACGACCTGCCTGCACAAGTGCGGCGCATTGCCGCATTCCTGGATATCCCGCTGGATGCCCCGTGCTGCGAGCGCGTGCTGGCGCACTGCAGTCTGGACTACATGCGCGCGCATGCGGCGCGCTACGTTCCACAGGGCGCCGGTTTCTGGCGCAACGGCGGTCGAGCCTTCTTCAATCAGGGTCTCAATGGGCGGTGGCGCGACCGACTGGCGCCGGCAGTCGATACGGCCTATCGGCAGCATGTTGTCGCCGAGCTTGGCGCCGAGTGCGCGCGTTGGCTGGCCACGGGCGATGTTGCGTCGTCGGCGCACGCGACGACCGGGATGGTTGCTTAGGGGTGGCTAGCGAGTCTTTCGCGGAGAACGGTATGGGTGGATCGTCGGCGCACGCCTACGATCAGGTGTCGCAGTACTACGATCGCCTGAGGGACCACTGGGCCGTTGCCAGTGCAGCGCAGTGTGCGCAGGCATTGGCGGCGATGGTCGGCAGCGGCACGGCGCTGGAGTTGGGGGTCGGCACCGGCCGCATTGCGCTGCCGCTGGCAGCTGGCGGCGCGACAGTCTGCGGCATCGACAACTCGCCTGGCATGTTGGACATGCTGCGTGCAAAGCCCGGTGCGGAGCGACTGACCCTGGTCTGCGCCGATTTCGTCGATGTCCCGGTCGCCGGGCCGTTCGACCTGATCTATTCGGTGTACTCGCTCGGCTATCTGTTGACGCAGGATGAGCAGTTGCGTTGCCTGCGCGCCGTGCGCGAGCGCCTGGCAACCTCCGGCGTGTTCGTCCTGCAGACGATGGTGCCGCAGGCGGAGACGTTGCTGGCGGACGGCAAGGTGAAGTCGTTGGAGGCGCCGGCCCTGGGCGAAGGCGACGTGCCGGTGATGCTGATGTGCTCCAGCGCCGATCCGGCCCGGCAACTGATCCAGCAGCGCATCGTGATGATCGGGGAGTCGGCGACCCGCGTCTTCAACGATCGCTATCGCTACCTCTGGCCTTCCGAGCTGGATCTGATGGCACGGATCGCCGGCTTGCGCTTGCGGGCCAGATGGGGCGACTGGAGCGGGCAGCCCTTTACCGCGCGCAGCCGTAGCCAGATTTCCGTGTATGAGCCCGCCGTGATGGATGCAGACGAGGCGAGCGCACGCGGCTGACGGTGCCATCGGCGAAGATCGGCCAACGGCGGCGGCTGCAAGTGCCACCGTGTTGGTGGCCTTGGCCGCCGGGCGGTCTGCCACTTTCAGCCGACCACAGCGCAGGCGACGACGCGTAGCGCGATGCGTGCGCAGATCCAGCTTCGACGTCGTGCCGATCCTGGCCTTGATGCATAACGGGCGCCTTGCGGCGCCCGTTGATTCGCATTGTCGAGGGCGCGCGCCCAGGTCTCAGTAGCGGTAATGATCCGGCTTGTACGGGCCAGCCACGTCCACGCCGAGGTAGTCGGCCTGGTCCTTGGTGAGGGTGGTCAGCTTCACGCCGATCTTTTCCAGGTGCAGACGCGCAACTTCTTCATCCAGGTGCTTGGGCAGGATGTAGACCTTCTTCTCGTAGGTGTCGCGCTTTTCCCACAGGTCGATCTGCGCCAGGGTCTGGTTGGCGAACGAGTTGGACATCACGAAGCTCGGGTGGCCGGTGGCGCAGCCCAGGTTCACCAGGCGGCCGTCGGCCAGCAGGAAGATCGCGTTGCCGTTGGGGAACACGTACTTGTCCACCTGCGGCTTGATGTTGATCTTCTGCACGTCCTTCAGCGCCTTGAGCGCATCGACCTGGATCTCGTTGTCGAAGTGGCCGATGTTGCAGACGATGGCCTGGTCCTTCATCGCCTGCAGGTGCTCGACGGTGATGATGTCCTTGTTGCCGGTGGTGGTGACGTAGATGTCGGCACGGCCCAGGGTGGATTCGATGGTGTTGACTTCGAAACCTTCCATCGACGCCTGCAATGCGCAGATCGGGTCGATTTCAGTGACGATCACGCGGGCGCCATAGGCGCGCAGCGAGGCAGCGCTGCCCTTGCCGACATCGCCGTAGCCGCAGACCACGGCGACCTTGCCGGCCAGCATCACGTCCATTGCGCGCTTGAGGCCATCGGCCAGCGACTCGCGGCAGCCGTAGAGGTTGTCGAACTTGCTCTTGGTGACCGAGTCGTTGACGTTGATGGCCGGGATCAGCAGCTTGCCGGCTTCGGCGATCTGATACAGGCGGTGCACGCCGGTGGTGGTCTCTTCGGAGACGCCCTTCCAGTCCTTGACCACGCGCGCCCAGTAGCCCGGGCGCTCGACGGCGACACGCTTGAGCAACGCCTTGATGACGCCCTCTTCGTGCGAGGAGGCTGGTTCGTCCACCCAGGTGCTGCCGTTTTCGAGCTCGTAGCCCTTGTGGATCAGCAGGGTGACGTCGCCGCCGTCGTCCACCACCAGCTCCGGGCCGGTGAGGGTGCCGTCGGGCAGGGTGAAGGTCAGCGCGTCCAGGGTGCAGTCCCAATACTCTTCCAGCGTCTCGCCCTTCCAGGCGAACACGGGGGTGCCGGTCGCGGCGATCGCCGCGGCGGCGTGGTCCTGGGTGGAGAAGATGTTGCACGAGGCCCAGCGCACATCGGCGCCGATGTCCTTGAGCGTTTCGATCAGCACGGCGGTCTGGATGGTCATGTGCAGCGAGCCGGTGATGCGCACATCCTTCAGCGGCTTGGTCTGCGCATGCTTGCGGCGGATCGACATCAGGCCCGGCATCTCGTGCTCGGCGATGTCCAGCTCCTTGCGGCCCCAATCGGCCAGGGAGATGTCGGCAATCTTGTAATCGGTGTGCGGGGTAATCTTTGTGACAGCGTTCATGCAATGGCTCCGGTAGGCAAACGAATGTCTGCAATTCCGGGCGCCGTTGAACGGTAACTGCTGGTCGAGCCTGGCCGTATGTACCGCACCTGTGGTGCAGTGAGCGGATCAGTCCGCCCTACCGGTCGCAGCGCCCCTCGACGAGAGCGTCGATTATATCGGCAGCACCCCCGTCCGGCATGAATTGGTGCCCACCCCCCACCAACGGCAGGGGAGCGGCCGACGGGCGGCTGCTATGGTCGCAGGTCGATGATCACCGGGGACGGACAATGCAGGCGAAACGGCATGCGCAAGGCTGGCGGCAGCACACATGGGCGTTGGCAGGGGCACTGGCATTGAGCGCACCCGTGCTGGCCGTGGCGGCAGGCCCGGCGGCCGTGCAAGCAGCGACGGCGGCAGGCAGCGGGTATCAGCTGCCGTCCAAGGCGCTGCAGGCGGTAGTGGATGCACCGCGCGCGCCGCTGCTGCAGCTGTCGCCCAAGCGCGATCAGGCTGCGATGCTGCAACTGCCGGCACTGCCGGACATTGCCGAAGTGGCCCAGCCGGAGCTGAAGCTGGCCGGCCTGCGTATCCATCCGAAGACCTTTGCCGCCAGTCGGTTTTCGTTCGCCAGCAAGCTGTGGCTGCTGTCAGTGGCCGATGGCAGCGAGCGGCAGATCGCCGGGCTGCCGTCGCCGCTGTCGCTGGCCGATCTGAGCTGGTCGCCGGATCAACGCTATCTGGCGTTCCGCCGCGAAGATGCTGCCAGCGGCGCCAACGAACTGTGGCTGGTGGACGTGGCGGCCGGGCAGGCGAAGCGCCTGGCGACTGGCCTGAACACCAGCGTCAGCGACGAGCTGCGGTGGCTGCCCGATGGCAGCGGTTTGCTGCTGCAGCAGCAAGTCGCCGGGCAGGGCGCGCCACCGACCCGCGATGCGACGCCGACCGGCCCGGCTACCCAGCAGACCAGTGCGGCCGCCGGGGTGCGCTCGCTGCCCACCTACCAGGACCTGCTGCGCAACGAGGCCGATGCGCGCGTGTTCGAGTACTACGCCACCGGCCAGCCGATCATCGTCACCGTGGCCGGGCAGGTACGTCCGATCGCCACGCCGGGCATCTATCTCAACCTGTCGGTGTCGCCGGATGGCCGTTACATCCTGAGCGAACGCAGCGAGCGGCCGTTCTCGTATCTGGTGCCGTTAGACAACTTCGCGCGCCGCATCGAGGTGCTGGACCTGCAGGGCAAACTGGTGCGCCAGATCGCGCAGCTGCCGTTGGTGGAAGGCTTGCCGACCGGTAACGACGCGGTGCCGACCGGGGTGCGCGACATCGCCTGGCGGCACGATGCGCCGGCCACGCTGGTGTGGGCCGAAGCGCAGGACGGTGGCGACCCGGCACGCGAGAGCAAGGTCCGCGATGCGGTGCGGATGCAGGCCGCGCCGTTCAACCGCGCACCGGTGACGCTGGCGCAGTTGGGCAGCCGGTTCGAAGCCATCCAATGGGGCCGCGGCGATCTGGCGATCTTGAGCGAAAGCTGGTGGAAGACCCGCCGCACCAAGCAATGGCGCATCGCACCGGATCAACCGCAACGCGCGCCCGAACTGCTGTGGGACCGCTCCTCGCAGGACCGCTACAAGGACCCGGGCACGCCGGCGACGGTGGCCGACGGCAACGGCCGCCCGCTGCTGCAGACCAGCAGCGATGGCAACAGCCTGTTCCTGTTCGGCAAGGGCGCTTCGCCGGAAGGCGACCGCCCGTTCGTGGATCGATTCGATCTGCGCAGCAAGCAGGCCACGCGGCTGTTCCACTCGCAGGCGCCGACCTATTCGGCACCGCTGGCCTTGTTGGACGCGCAGGCCACGCAACTGCTGCTCAGCCGCGAATCGCCGGAGGAACCGGCCAACTATGTCGTGCAGACGCTGGGCGACGCAGCGCCTGAGCCACGCGCACTCACCCACTTCGAACACCCACTCCCGCAGTTGCGCGGCGTGCAGAAGGAGCAGATCCGCTACAAGCGTGCCGATGGTGTAGAGCTCACCGCCACGCTGTTGCTGCCGCCTGGTTACGACCCCAAGCGCGATGGCCCGCGGCCGCTGTTGATGTGGGCTTACCCGGGCGAATTCAAAAGCGCCGACAGCGCCAGCCAGGTCACCGACTCGCCGTACCGTTTCAACGCGATCAGTTACTGGGGGCCGCAGGCGTTTCTGGCGATCGGCTATGTGGTGCTCAACAACCCGAGCATGCCGATCGTGGGCGAAGGCGATGCAGAACCCAACGACACCTATGTGCCGCAGCTGATCGCCGATGCGCAGGCGGCCGTGGACGAAGTGGTGCGGCGCGGCGTCACCGACCGCGAGCACATCGCCATCGGCGGGCATTCCTACGGTGCCTTCATGACCGCCAACCTGCTCGCGCACACGCGCCTGTTCAAGGCCGGCATCGCACGCAGCGGCGCCTACAACCGCACGCTCACCCCGTTCGGTTTCCAGGCCGAAGAGCGCAATTACTGGCAGGCGCAATCGGTGTACCAGGCGATGTCGCCATTCAATTACGCCGACAAGATCAAGGACCCGCTGCTGCTGATCCACGGCCAGGACGACAACAATACCGGCACCTTCCCGATCCAGAGCGAGCGCATGTTCGCTGCGATCAAGGGACTGGGCGGGACTGCGCGCCTGGTACTGTTGCCCAACGAATCGCATGCGTACCGCGCGCGGCAATCGATCATGCAGATGCTGGCCGAAAGCGAGCAGTGGTTGAAGACCAATGTCGGCGATCCCGCGCAGGCGGAAGTGCCGTCCAAGCGTTGATCGTCGTCGCACGCAAAGCGGTGCGAACGCAACGCGGATCGTCGCACCGCACGTAGGAGCGCACCCGGGCGCGATGTGGCTTTACCGGTAAAGCCTGGTCGCGCCCGGGTGCGCTCCTACGCATTGCTTGCCGGTGCCGGGTGACGGATTCCAGTGGCGCGCACGAACGTGGGCGGCGCTTGGTGCAGGATGGTTCGCTCTGAAACCGTCCTGCGCGTCGCGATCATCTAATCCTTTTGGGTTAGTCTTCGACGACTTTGCGCTTGAAGAGGGTGTGCGTTTCCGATGAACGAGTACCGCAGCAGTCTTGTGTTCGCGACCCCCGATCTTCCCTTGCGCGACGATGTGCGTCGGCTCGGCGCGCTGGTGGGTGATCTGCTCGCCGAGCAGGTCTCTGCGGAATTCCTCGATGAAATCGAACGCGTGCGCACCACCGCCATCTCGCGGCGCGAAAGCGATGCCCCACCGTCCACGCTGAGCGAACAACTCGCCGGTCGGCAGCCGCGTGACGCCGAAGCGCTGGTCCGGGCATTCAGTACCTATTTCCAGGTGGTCAATATCGCCGAGCGCGTGCACCGCATCCGCCGCCGTCGCGAATATCAGCGCAGCGGCACCGACACGCCGCAGCCCGATGGCCTGCATGACGCATTGCGCCGGCTCAAGGCGCAGGGCGTGACCCTGGACGAACTCAGCCAATGGTTGCCGCGCATCGACGTGGAGCCGGTGTTCACCGCGCATCCCACCGAGGCGGTACGGCGCGCGCTGCTGGAAAAAGAGCAGCTGATGGTCGCCAGCCTGGTCGACAACCTGGACGGCATGCGCACGCCCAACGAGCGTGCCAGCGATGCCGCGCGCTTCCGCATGGCCTTGACCGCGTCGTGGCAGACCGCCGATTCCTCGCCGGTGCGCCCCACCGTGGACGACGAGCGCGAGCATGTGGGCTTCTACCTCACCCAGGTGCTCTACCGCGTCATCCCGGTGATGTACGAAACGCTCGAACATGCCATCGAAGAAACCTACGGCAGCGTGCCGGCATTGCCGCGCCTGCTGCGCTTCGGCACCTGGGTGGGCGGCGACATGGACGGCAATCCCAACGTGGATGCCAAGACCATCGCCGGGACGCTGGACGCGCAGCGGCGCGCGGTGCTGGACCGTTATCAAAAAGAACTCTGGCAGTTGGCCAGCCTGCTCAGCCAATCGACCACGCTGGTACAGGTGAGCGGCGAACTCACCGCGCAGCTGGAACGCTACCGCGCGCTGCTCCCCGACGCCGCCGCGCGTTCGCGCCCGCGCCATGGCGACATGCCGTACCGCCTGCTCAACGACCTGATGCGCGCGCGCCTGCAGGCCACCCTGGACGATGCCGATGGCGCCTATGCCGCTCCATCGGAGCTCGAACACGATCTGCAGCTGATCCTGGACAGCCTGCAGGCCAACAAGGGCCTGCATGCCGGTTGGTTCGCGGTACGGCGCCTGTTGTGGCGCGTGCGCAGCTTCGGTTTCCATCTGGCGCGGCTGGACGTGCGCCAGGAATCGAGCGTGCATGCGCGGGCAGTGGCCGATGCCCTGGGCCAGACCGACTGGGACGCACAGGACGCCACCCAGCGCGCCGCCGTGCTCGGCCCGTATGCCGCAGGGCAAGACCCCTTGCCGCGCGTGGACGATGAAGGCAATGCACGGTTGGATGCGGTATTCGCCGCGCTTGCCGATGCACGTACCCGCCACGGCGCCGATGCATTGGGCAGCTACATCATCTCGATGGCGCATAACCGCGCCGACGTGTTGACCGTGCTGGCACTGGCGCGGCGTGGCGGTCTGGTCGACGACGCCGGCGCTGTGCCGCTGGATATCGTGCCGCTGTTCGAAACCGTGGACGATCTGCGCGGCGGTACCGGCACCGTGCAGGACCTGCTGGCCGACCCGGTCTATCGCCAGCATCTGGCCGCACGCGGCGATACCCAGATGGTGATGCTGGGCTATTCGGACAGCGGCAAGGACGGCGGCATCGCCGCCTCGCGCTGGGGCCTGCAACGCGCGCAGGTCGAGCTGCTGGAAGCGGCCGCCGAGTTGGGCGTGCGGCTGACCTTCTTCCACGGCCGAGGCGGCTCGATCGCGCGCGGCGGCGGCAAGACCAGCCGCGCGCTGGATGCCGCACCGCGCGGCAGCGTGGATGGGCGCCTGCGCGTGACCGAGCAGGGCGAGGTGATCCACCGCAAATATGGCATCCGCGCATTGGCGTTGCGCTCGCTGGAGCAGATGACCGGCGCGGTGCTGCTCTCGAGCCTGCGCCCGCGTGCGCCCGAGCCGCGCGAGGCGCGTTGGCGCCCGGTGATGGATCTGGTGGCCGAACGCAGCACGGTCGCGTATCGCGCCTTCGTCGGCGCGCCGGAGTTCATGCAGTACTTCCGCCTGGCCACGCCGATCGATGTGATCGAACGCATGACGCTGGGTTCGCGCCCGTCGCGGCGGCTGGGCCAGGACGCGGCGCTGTCCAACCTGCGTGCGATTCCGTGGGTGTTTGCGTGGAGCCAGGCGCGTGCGGTGATTCCCGGCTGGTACGGCGTGGGCAGCGGCCTGCAGGCGGCGGTGGATGCCGGGCATGAAGAGACCTTGCGCGAAATGGCGCAGGACTGGCCGTTCTTCCGCACCTTTCTGGACGACATCGCCATGGTGTTGTCCAAGGGCGATCTGAACATCGCCGAGTTGTTCTCGCGCTTGTCCGGCGACCTGCACACGCGGTTTTTCCCGCTGATTCGCGACGAACTGGCATTGACCAAGGGCTGGGTGAAGGCGCTGCTGCAACAACAGTCGCTGTTGCAGCACGACCCGCGGCTGGCGTTGTCGATCCGCCTGCGCAATCCCTACATCGACCCGATCAGCGTGCTGCAGGTGGATCTGCTGCAACGCTGGCGCGCCACCGATGGCGAAGACGAAGCGCTGCTGCGTGCGCTGGTGGCCTGCGTCAATGGCGTCTCGCAAGGCGTGCAGAACACCGGCTGATCGCATGGCCGGCTGCAGGGACGGGCAGGGGACAGCTCCACCGCAAGCCAACGGCAACCACGCCGTTGGTCGGAGCGCGCGCGCAAGCGGCAAGCGGACTCTGGTGTAAACGGACAAATCTGTCCGATAATGCCGGCATGATGACTTCCCGCCCCGATGCCGCGCTGCGCCGCCGGCAGATTCTCGATGCCGCCGACGAAGTGTTCAGCGAACATGGCGTCAATGCCCCGCTGGAGCTGGTGGTGGAGCGCGCCGGATTGGGGCGCGCCACCCTCTATCGCAATTTCCCCGATCGGCTGGCGCTGATGACGGCATTGATGGCGCGTGGCCTGGATGGGCTGGAGCGCCTTGCCGCCGACCTCGCCGACCGTCCGGATGGCCTGGCGGTGCTGCTGCACGATGTCGCCGAGCACATCGCCCAGTCGTCGCCGCTGGTGGATTTCTGGCGCTCGATCGAACGCGCGCACCCGGCGGTGGAGGCAGCAGATCGGCGTGCGGTCGGCATCTTTCTGCCATTCGTCCATCGCGCCCGCGACGCCGGGCTGTGCCGGGCCGATGTCGACGAGGAGCAAGTGCTGTTGGTGATCGACATGCTGGGGAGCTGTCTGCGCGGCAACGATGAGGCAGAACGCAAACGGCTCGCGCATCGCTCGGCCGATCTGCTGATGCATGCGCTGGGCATGCAGGTGCCCGCAGGCGGCACGCGATGACACCGGCCACCCGTGCCCGCATCGGTCGCTGGGCACTGCGCGTTGCGCTGGTGCTGGCCGCCGGATGGGGTGGCCTGGCGATTTATTACGCACTGACCGGCAACGCCTTCGTACGCGCCGGGTGGGTGGCCTCGTGGTGCGCGATGGCGGTGGCAGCGTTATGGGGGCTGCGTCGTGGCCGCGAGAATTGGGCCCTGGTGGGCATCTTCAGTGCCGCATTCGTGGTGCTGGCGGTGTCGTGGTGGATGATGCAGCCCAGCCAGGACCGCGACTGGGCCGACGATGTCGCCCAGCGTCTGCAGCCGCAGGTGCAGGGAAGCATCGTCACCCTGCACAACGTGCGCAATTTCGATTGGCGCAGCGAGACCGACTATGTGCCGCATTGGGAGACGCGGCGATACGATCTGAACCGCCTGGTCAGCGCAGATCTTGCGCTCTCGTACTGGATGGGACCGGCGATTGCGCACACGCTGGTGTCGTTCGGCTTCGATGACGGTTCGCACGTGGTGTTTTCGCTGGAAATCCGCAAGGAACGTGACGAATCGTTTTCCGCGTTGGGCGGATTCTTCCGCAGTTTCGAAGAAACCCTGGTCGCCGCCGACGAACGCGACATCCTGCGCGTCCGCACCAACGTGCGTGGCGAAGACATGTACCTGTATCGCCTGGCGATTCCCAAGGCCGGATTGCGCCGCATGTTCATGGGGTACGTGGAGCTGGCCAACGAACTCGATCGCAAGCCGGCGTTCTACAACACGCTCACCAGCAACTGCACCACGATCGTGTTTGCGCTGGTCCGGCAATTGCAGCCCACATTGCCGCTGGATCACCGCCTGCTGCTGTCCGGCTATGTCGACCAATACGCCTACGACCATCACGGCCTGATGCCCGGTTATCCCTTCGCCACCTTGAAGCAGCGCGGGCACTTCACCGCGCGTGCGATCGCCGCCGACAAGGCTGCGGATTTTTCTGCACGCATCCGTGCCGGCATGCCGCTGGCGCCGGCGCCAGGCGCAACCGCGACCACGCCGCGATGAGGCCGCGCATGCCCCGATCCCGTGCCGCCGCATTCCTGGCGGGCGTGCTGGCAAGTGTGTGGTTGAGCGGCTGCGCCATGGTGACGGTGCAGTCGCGCAACAGCGGCGACTACATCGCGCAAACGCGTGGCGATGTGCTGAGCACCGGTGAATTGAGTCAGTCCGGCAGCGAGACCCTGCAGGTTGCCGGCCTGCAGCCCAAGGCCTGCCGCACCGCACCGCTGCCGTGCCTGCAGCAGCTCACCAGTGAGGCCGGTATCGGCGATGAGCGGCGTTTGGCCACGCAGGCAGAATTATGGACCGCGCGTGCCATCGCGCTGAGCGGGCGCAACCCCACCACGATGAGCGATGCCGCAGTGGAGGCCTGGTTGGAAGCAGCGCGGCATGCGTATGCGTACCTGTTTTTCACCGCGCGTGCGCCCAGCGCGCGGGCGTTCGAGAACCGTCAGTCGCAGGTGCGCGATTACTACAATTACGCCGTGCAGCAGGTGGTGGAGCGCCTGTTCGCACGGTCGCAGCAAACCGGCGAAACCACTCCGGCATCCACCACGGTCGGGCGCTGGCAGCTCGACGTCGATCTGTCCGCCTACCGGCTGCCGGGTGACGGCAATACACCACGTGCGATCTTCGCCGCCTCGGCGCTGCGCTTCAATGGCCTGCGCAGCACCTACCGGCGCGATGGATTCGGCGCCGAGCTGGTCGCGGAAGTGGACCCGCAAGTGGTTGGCGATCCCGCTGGGCTGGCGTTGCAGCAAGCCGTCGCGGCGGCCGCGGCGCCCGATCGGCCGCTACCGACGTTCAGCGAAATGCCGTACGCGCCGGCAACGATATTGCTGCGTTTCGAGGGCGAGACGCTCGCTGAGGTGTTGCGCAGCCACCTGGTCACCGTGGTGCCGTACGACCCGTATCGCCAGAACGACGTGGTGCTGCATGGCCAACGTGTGCCGCTGGCGGGCAACTTCACTGCCGCGTATGGATTGTGGCTGGCCAAGTCCGGATTTGCGGAGCAGTCGCTGCGGTCGATGCTGGGCAGCGCACGCGGTATCGATCGTCCGCACCTGTATCTGATGCAGCCCTACGATCCCGACCGACGCGTGCTGCTGATGCTGCACGGTCTGGCCAGCAGCCCGGAGGCCTGGGTCAATGTGGCCAACGAAGTGATGGGCGATGAAACGCTGCGCCAGCGTTACCAGATCTGGCAGGTGTATTACCCGACCAACGCGCCGATGGCGATCAATCGTGCGGAAATCCAGTCGCTGGTGGAACGTAGCCTGCAGCACTTCGATCCGTCCGGCCGTGCGATCGCGTCGCACGACATGGTGTTGGTCGGGCACAGCATGGGCGGGGTGATCGGGCGGCTGCTGGTGTCGCCCTCTGGTGAGCAATTGTGGGATTCCCTGCTGCAGAACTACCGGCTGGACGGCGAACGCGGCGCGCGGATCCGCGCCAAGTTGTGGCCATTGCTGCACTTCTCGCCGATGCCGCAAGTGGACCGCGCCATCTTCATCGCCGCGCCGCATCGCGGTACGCCATTGGCCGAGGGCGGGCTGGGGCGGTTTGTCGGTAAATTGATACGCCTGCCGGGCGCGTTGCTGGATCGCTTCGGCGATGTGATGCAGGACCTGGCCAACAGCGAACGCGACGATCCGGGCGGCGCTCCCCGCCGCAAAGGCCGCGCGTTGGTGCCCACCAGCATCGACAACCTGCGCGACACCGATCCGTTCGTGCGCGCCACGATGGACCTGCCGATCTCTCCAAACGTGCAGTACCACACCATCATCGGGCGCGAGAAGCCGCAGGTACCGTTGGCCGATTCCGACGACGGCCTGGTGCCGTATCGCAGCGCGCATCTGGATGGCGCTGCTTCGGAACTGGTGGTGACCTCCTGGCACAGCGTGCAGGAAACGCCGCAGGCCATTCTGGAGATTCGTCGCATCCTGCATGTGCAGTTGCAGGCGGAGCAACAGGCCTCGCACGCGCCGGGCCGCTAGGCTGCAGGTCGGGCGGTTCCGATTCCGCGTGCTCCAATGCCAAGGGCAGCGATGATGACAACCGGGCGCTGTCCAGGCGCGGCGCCAATGCCGTGCTGGCGGCGTTGCGCGCCCGTGGTGCCGCGCAGTCGGCCAACGCAAAAGGCCATGGCGAATCGCAGCCGGTGGCGCCCAAATACCGTCAACGGCCAGGACAATCCGGGTGGGCGGCAGCTCAATCGACGGGTGGAGATCTTCCTGCGTACCTGACGCAGGCGTGGCGGGCGGGGGAGAGCGCTTGACCGCGTTGGTGCCGATTGCCTTGCGTGCACCGTGACGCGCGTCGGTCGCAGGCTGGCTGGTGGCCGAAGGCTGCCGGCTACACCCGCCGTCCGCGTGCGCAACCATCACATGATTGAGATGCGTCTGCGCCACAACCAGAGCCCGTGCATCGCGTCACCGGCGCGCATGCCCTGCTGTCGGTGGATGTTTGCGCTAGGCAGGCAGCGCACCCCGTCGACAATTTTCGCCTCCATACGGCAACGACTGTGCCGACTTGCGCATGCGTTGCGCGCATTTGTCATGTTCGCAATTACGGTCACCAAACTGACATGCCGCATCACCACCATGCGCGGCGCCTGCTTACAGGCGTGATGCAGTTCCGCCTCCGCTGGCTGCTTCGCTTCCTCACATTCGCGGCGGCGCAGCCTTGGTGCATGTCCATGGCGCGCTGCTGCATTCATCGGATTGGATCATGATCGTTCGTTGTTCGCTGTTGCGTCCTTCGCGGTTGTCGCAGGCGCTGTGTTTGTCGTTGTGCGCCCTGTGCGGCCATGCTGCGGCCCAAGAGACGCAGGCCACCACGCCCGCACAGGGCGAGATGGCAACCCTGGACAAGGTCACGGTCGCTGCCACGCGCTACAACGCGACCGACATGCAGATGGCCGCCACCAATACCGTCAACGTGCTGTCGGCCGACGATCTCAAGACCACCGCCGTGCACAACGTCGCCGAAGCGCTGGGCCTGATGCCGGGCGTCAACGTGATCAATACCGGGCAGTCGTATTTCGGCGGCATCGATGGCGCCGCGCGCGGCGAGGGCATGTTCTCATCGGTGCGCGGCCTCAATGCCGAATACAACGTCAACCTGATCAACGGCATCAACGTCGCGCAAGGCATGCCGTACAGCCGCGGCGTGCAATTGAGCCTGCTGCCGCCCTCGGGCCTGCAGACCATCGTGTTGAACAAGACCTCCACCGCCGACATGGACGGCGATGCGATCGGCGGCACCATCGATTACCGCACGCCCAGCGCATTCGATTCGCCCGATCGCCAGGGCGGCAGCGTGACCTTGAGTGGACGCCTGGAAAGCCGTGCACGCGACTACGGCGATTCCGGGCTGGGCAGTGGCGCAGCCGGCGATTGGCATGCGCGTTTTGGCGATGCCGGGCAGTTCGGCGTGTCGGTCAGTGCGTATTACGACGAGCGCCATTTCGTGAACAGCGAAGTGGCCTCTGCCTCGGCTGCACGCAACGATGGCGCATGGAAATTCGCACGTGCCGATGCCAGCGGCAATCTGGCCGCTGGCGCCGACCCGCAAGAGGTCCTGCAGAGCACCGGCGTCAATATCGGTTACTCGCAGGGCGATACACGCCGCTATGGCGGCAACGCGGCCTTCGATTGGCGCGTGGATCCCAGCTTGCATCTGTACGCACGCATGACCTACGCCTTCGCCAAGACCGAGCAGAACACCGGCTACACGCAGTTCGTGCCGGCCAATGTCAGTTTCACGCAAATCGGCAGCAGCGGCGCGTATCAGCCGCAGATCAATCGCGTCGCAGTGCGTTATTGGTACGAAACCAACCCCGAAGAGGCCGACCTCGCCACCGTGCAGTTCGGCGCAGAAAAGCAGCTCGGCCATTGGACATTCGCGCCCAACATCTTCTACGGCACCGGTAATAACGACCGCCCGGATCACGTGGAAATCTCCGCGCGCAACGACCAATACAGTTCGACCAACTTCGCCTACGGCGCCAACCGTTTCATCAGCTACAACGGCGACGGTTTCCCGATTCCATTGCTCACCCCGGCCATGCAGGCGCAGGCCTCGGACGTGGGTAGCCTGTATGCGCGACGCACCGGGCAGATTTCCAAGCAATACAGCGGCCAGGACAAGGGCGGCGGCAAGTTCGACGTGGCATATGACCTCGATGCGGGGCTGCTCAACCGCATTGCCTTTGGCGTGAAGTATGTCGACAGCTCGCGCAGCTTTACCGATCGCGATTGGACCAATGCCAAGTACACCGACGGTACCTTGTTGCGCGATACCGGCCTGACCGCGCAGCGCTACGATGCGGTCTATCCAGGCCAATACGCGTTTCCCACCGTACGCCTGAGCAATGCAGCGCTCAACGACCTGATCGCACGCACGCTCACCCCCGCCAGCTTCGACAGTTGCGGCCAGTTGGCGATCAACAATCTCAACTGCAACACCATGCGCGCAACCGAAGCGGTGAGCGCTGCCTATGCGATGGCCACCTTGCGCAGCGGCAACTGGGAAATCCTGCCCGGCGTGCGCTTCGAACATACCGCCATCACCAACACGTTCTGGGCGCAGCCGGCCGCCATCCACGGTGCCGAGCAGGTCGGCGCATTCGCCAACAACCACACGCGCTACAACGTCGCCTTGCCCAGCGTGTTCGTCAATTACCGGCCCGATGGCGATGGCGCGGTGTATCGCGGCTCGGTGTGGACCAGCTACACGCGCCCGGCCTTCGTGCAGCTGGGCGGCGGCCGCTCCACCGACATCTCCAGCGATGGCCAGACCACCATCACCGAAGGCAACCCGGATCTGAAACCGATCAAGTCGCTCAACGTGGACCTGTCCGGCGAATGGCAGAACGACAGCGGCGGCCATGCCATGCTGGCAGGCTATTACAAGCGCCTCACCGATTACATCTACGAAAGCGGTTCCAACGCCGCCAATGCCGGCGAAAGCGAAAGCGGCAATATCCGTTTCGTGCGTCCGCAAAACGGCGGCGACGGCCGCGTGCTGGGTATCGAAGCGGCCGTGCGGCAAACCTTCCAGGGCCTGCCCGCACCGCTGGATGGCTTCGGCATCGGTGCCAACATCACCCGCCAGACCACGCGCGTGGACCTGGGAGAAGAAGGCTTCGCACACGAACGTATCCAGAACGCGCCGAACCTGCTCGCCAATGCGGAGCTGTTCTACGAAAAGGGACCGTGGTCGGTCAACCTGAGCTATCACTACTCCGGCGAATACGTGTCGGTGTACGACTATCTCAACCAGGGCGCAAACTGGGACAACCTGTGGATCAAGCCGATCACCCGCGTGGACCTGCATCTGGGCTATGCACCGAACGATCACCTGCGCGTGGATCTGTCGGTGGCCAACCTCACCAAGCAGCACAGCTACTGGGCGCACGTCGGCCACGAGACCGATGCGATTTCCGACATCGTCGATTCCGGCATGACCAGCCTGTTGACCGCCAAGTATGCGTTCTGATCCCGCACGATTCGCATGCGACGACCTGCCAGGCGCGCAGCAAGATGCAGATGTCATGACGGACGCGCGGCATAGCGCAGGCCGTGCACGCGCCTGCGGTGGAACGGGGCAGTGGGCATTGCAACGCGCGTTGCTGGCCAGCGGTGGGGAGCCGCGATGGGCCGCCCGCGTTGTCGCGAGCGTAGGTGCCGCGATGGGGATCGCGGCACCTACGCGGCAGGCAAGACGCAGGCAGTGCGTCGGCATCGCACCGAGGTCTGGCGCGCCCCGTGCCACGCCGGTGGCAACCGGCAGCGTGCTGTGCCTGGTATTGGCGGCTGCGTTGGCGTTGGGCGGCTGCACCGCATCGGTCCAGAGCGTGTCCACAGCGCGCGCATCCACCACACACAGTGGCGATCAATCGACCGTCACCGCCGGCAAACAGGTGGGCACCGGAGCGCCAGCATCCGCGCAGAGCGCGCAACTGGAGCGCGTCGTGGTGGTGTTCCGGCATGGCGTGCGCGCACCGCTGCAAGGCGAGGCCGCCGCCGCGCACTATGCCGACCAACCCTGGCCGCAGTGGTCCACGCCTGCCAGCCTGCTCACTCCGCATGGTCGCCAAGGCGTGCGCTTGAGTGGCGAGTACCTGCGCCAGTGGTTGGTGCAGCAGGCGCTGTTGCCGCGCAGTGGGTGTCCGGCAACCGGCAGCATGTCGGTGTGGGCCAATACCGATCAACGCACCATCGAGAGTGGCGCCCTGCTGGCCGACGCGCTCGCACCTGGCTGCGGCATCGTCGCCGGGCATCGGGAGGCTGGCAGCAACGACCCGCTGTTTCGACCGATCGAAGCCGGCACGTTGCCGTTCGATGCGGCGGCAGCGGTCGCATCGATCCAGCAACAGACCGGAGGCCCTGCCGCCCTGCTGCAAGGCCACGCCGCCGAGCTGCAGGCACTGCAGCAGATTCTGGGCTGCACGCGGACGCCCTGCGATTTCGCGCAGATGCCTTCCACGCTGGCGCCGTCGGCCAACGGGCGTGGGCTTAAGTTAGGCGGGCCAATCGACCTGACCTCCGGCACCGGCGAGGTGTTGCTGCTGCAATACGCAGAGGGCCTGCCGCTTGCGCAGGTCGGTTGGGGACGTGCGACGCCCGAGCGCCTGGCCCAGGTCTCACGCTTGCACGCATTGCTGTTCGACATTTACGCACGGCCGCACTACATGGCCTCGCGTTCGGGCGCACCGCTGGCACGCGAGGTCTTGCAACGTTTCGGCGACGCGCAGGCGCCGAAGGTCTCGGTGTTCGTTGGCAGTGACACCCATATCGCCGCGTTGAGCAGTTTGCTGGGCGTGCACTTTCATCTCCCCGGCTACGGCGCCGACGATCCACCGCCGGGCGGCGCCTTGCTGCTGGAGCTATGGCGCCAACCGAATGGGCAGCAAGTGGTGCGTGCGCAGTATCTTGCGCAATCGCTGGATCAACTGCGGACGCTGGCGCCGCTAAATTTGGAGCATCCTCCGTTGCGGCAGAAGTTGGCGCTTGGCGTTTGCACAGCAGAGCAACGCATGGCGTGCCCGTTGAAGGCGTTCGCCCAGGCGTTGGAGGAACAGTTGCAACGCGAGCCTTGAACGCAACGCTGGGGCTGCGATGTGCAGGCGCCTTCAGCTCATCGAAGCATCCGCATGGAACCGATTGAACAAGATGCAGGCCATGACCAGTTAACCGAAGGCCGCTTTTCTTCCAGTTGTCGACAATGATCGGTGGTGCTTGCGCGCGTACCGGTGTGGGACCTTGAGCGGCATGGATGCCGCGCCAGAGCCTAGACGGACGTACTTGCGGCGTGTCCCACGCTGGTACGCGTGCAAGCGCCCGCAGCAAACCAAAGCAATCGCATGAAAATGCCGGATGTCGTGCGCAAGATCGATCGGAGTACGGAGTTGGTCGGCGGCGCGGCGCCGCATCCGGTGTCGGGACACGCCGTGAATCCGTCCCTGGCGGCTCGGTGGCGGCGTCCATGCCGCCACACGGTCCCGCCCCCGGACGCGGCGCCGCGCTTCCAACATTGCCACTGCTGATCGGCAGGCGATACTTCCCACGCTAGCCTCGATGACTGTACGCATTCCGCCAAAACGCAGATGGGCCGCATGTGCGGCCCATCTCACTTCTTGCCAGTTTCACTCCCGCAGGAGCAGTTGGCTTACTTCAGCTTGGCGGCGGCACGCAGTGCGTCGGCGCGGTCGGTCTTTTCCCACGAGAACGAGGTCGCGCTGTGCTGCGCGCCGGTGCCGTCGGTGTAGGTGAAGTCCTTCGGCTTGCGGCCGAAGTGGCCGTAAGACGCGGTCTGCTGATACATCGGGTGGATCAGGTCGAGCATCTGGATGATGCCGAACGGACGCAGGTCGAAGTGCTTGCGGATCAGCTTTTCGATCTGCTCGTCGGCGATCTTGCCGGTGCCGAAGGTGGTGACCGAAATCGAGGTCGGCTCGGCCACGCCGATGGCGTAGGAGACCTGCACTTCGCAACGGTCGGCCAGGCCGGCGGCCACCACGTTCTTGGCCACGTAGCGCGCGGCATAGGCAGCCGAACGGTCGACCTTGGACGGATCCTTACCGGAGAACGCGCCACCACCGTGACGCGCCCAGCCGCCGTAGGTGTCGACGATGATCTTGCGACCGGTCAGGCCGCAATCGCCCACCGGGCCGCCGATCACGAACTTGCCGGTCGGGTTGATGTGGAACTTGGTGCCCTTGTGCAGCCACTTGGCCGGCAGCACCGGCTTGAGGATTTCCTCGCGCACCGCTTCGATCAGGTCCTTCTGCTTCACGCCCGGGTCGTGCTGGGTCGACAGCACCACCGCATCGATCGCCGTCGCCACGCCGTCTTCATAGCGCAGGGTGACCTGCGACTTGGCGTCCGGACGCAGCCAGGACAGCGCCGAGTTCTTCTTCTTGCGGATCTTGGCCTGCTGCTCGACCAGGCGGTGCGAGAGGTGGATCGCCGCCGGCATGAAGCTGTCGGTTTCGTTGGTGGCATAGCCGAACATCAGGCCCTGGTCGCCCGCACCCTGCTGCTCGGGGTTCTTGCGATCCACGCCCTGGTTGATGTCCGGCGACTGCTTGCCGATCAGGTTGAGCACGCCACAGGTCTCGCCGTCGAAGCCGACGTCGGAGCTGTTGTAGCCGATGTCCAGAATGACCTTGCGGGTCAGCGCTTCCAGATCGATCCAGGCACTGGTGGTCACTTCGCCGGCCACGATCGCAACGCCGGTCTTGACCATCGTCTCGCAGGCCACGCGGGCGCGCTTGTCCTGGGCCAGGATGGCGTCCAGCACTGCGTCGGAGATCTGGTCGGCGATCTTGTCCGGATGGCCTTCGGAGACCGATTCGGAGGTGAACAGGTAGCTGGACATCAGGCTTATATCCCTTAATTCGGATGAAAAGATGGGTGCGGATGATACACGCCCCGTGTGTCGGTTGCATTGTGCGCCTGAATGGATCGCTTTGGGGTTAAGCCGACGTCGGTCCCCCGGCCGGAAGCACGGGCCTGTGCGTTGCGGTGACGATTAACTGCCCGGTGACGCAGCGGTACCGGCCGGCCGTACGCCGCGTCGAACATGCCGATCCGTGCATGTCCGGCCTGCTAGCATCGGCCGATGGATTCATTGACCCAGATCGTTCTTGGCGGCGCCATCGCTGCCGCCATCGCGCCGCCCGGACAGCGGCGTGCCGCCTTGTTGGCCGGCGCGGCACTGGGCACCTTGCCCGACCTCGACTCGCTGGCATTGCTGCCGCTGACCGACGACCCGGTCACCCTGATGACCGTGCACCGCAGCGTCAGCCATTCGTTGTTCGTGCTGCCGCTGGTGGGCTGGTTGATCTGGTGGCTGTTCCGCCGCTACGGCAATGGACGCGTGGCCAGCGCACCCACGCGCTGGTTCTGGGCGATCCAGCTGGCCTTGATCACCCACCCGCTGCTGGACGCGTTCACCGTCTACGGCACCCAGCTGTGGTGGCCGTTGCAGCCGCATCCGACGATGTGGTCGAGCGTGTTCATCATCGACCCGGCGTACACGCTGTGGCTGTTGCTGGCCTGCGCGGTGGCCTGGTTTGCGCGCGCGCGCCCGTTTGCGCAGCACGCGCTGGTGATCGGGTTGGTGGCGAGCACCGCGTATCTGGGCTGGTCGTTGATTGCCAAGCAACTGGTCGACCGCCAGGCCGATCGTGCGCTGGCGGCGATGGGCCTGGCCGATGCGCCGCGGTTCTCGGTACCGATGCCGCTCAACACCTTGTTATGGCGCGTGGTGGCGATGACGCCCAACGGCTATGTCATCGGCGAGCGTTCGCTGGTGGCCGACACCGGCCCGATGCACTTCCGCGGGTTTTCCAGCAACACCCAGGCATTGGGCGAAGTGGCCAGGTTCGATTCGGTGCGTCGGCTGACCTGGTTCAATCGCGGCTTCATGCGCGCGCGTCTGGTCGACGATGACCTGATGCTCAGCGACCTGCGCATGGGCCTGGAGCCGGACTACAACTTCAACTTCGTGGTGGCCCATCGCGACAACGGGACGTGGCAGCCGATCGTGCCGCGGCAGGTGCAGGCGGCGTACCGTGCGCCGGTGGCCCGCGATCAGATCGGCGCGGTGCTGGGCCAGATGTGGCATCGCATCTGGCACGAGCCCCGCAGCACCGTGCTGACCGGCGACCTGGAGCCTGTCGGCGCTCCGGTCGTCGCGCCCCCATCGGCAACTCAATAGACCGTGGCGCGCGCCTGCACGAACGAGTAGAAAAACACTGCGTCCGGGTCGCTTTGGACCTGCGCCAGCTCACGGCGCATGCCATCCACGGTGGCGGCCTCGACCGCGCCGGCCTGCAGCAATTGGTCGGCCGCCGATAGCAGCACTTCTTCCCAGAACCCGATCATGGTCTTGCGCCGGCCCGGTTCGCGGTTGTCCAGATGCAGCGTCTTGATCTGCGTGTGCACATCGCGAAAGCCCCCAGCCAGCAACAGGTTGCCCAGCTTGGCACCGACGAACGGGTCGCCGCCCTGGTCGTGCTGGAAATCGTTGAATGCCATCCAGTAGCGCCACAGGCTGGGCGAATACGGATGCAGCAGGAACGAGGCATTCATCACCTCGGTCACGTAGACCGGCGAGCCGGGCAGCAGCACGCGCCGCACTTCGTTGAGCACACGCGCAGGCGAGGGCACGTGTTCGAGCACCCAGCACAGGAATGCCGCGTCGAACTGGCGCGCCTCGAACGGCAGGTCGCTCGCATCGGCCTGTTGCAGGGTGTAACGCGCGCGGCACCATGCCAGCCGTTCAAGATTTGCGCGCGCCGCATCCAGTTGCGTCTCGCTCAAGTCCACGCCGGTGACATGCAGCTCGGGAAAACGGCGCAGCAGGATTTCAGTCTGCGCGCCGACGCCGCTGCCCACTTCCAGCAGGCGCCGCGCGCCGCTGTAGTCGATCTGATTGAACAGTGTGGTTTCCAGCAAGCGCGCCTGTTTGAGCAGACGCGCCTGTTCGGTGGCGGAAAAGCCGTGCAGATAGGTCGGGGTGTCGCTCGGTGCGCTCATGCATCAGCTCCAGCAGGACAGAAAACCTCAGGCAGCGTCCGATAGTGCGGGCGGCACGCCGGCGATCAATGCATCGAAGTAATCGCGCGTCAGGGCCAACTGCGCGTCGGCGGTTTCGGCGCGATTGACCACCGCCCGGAAGTCGGTGCTTTGCGGGTGGTCCTTGGCGTACCAACCCAGATGCTTGCGTGCGATGCGCACGCCTTGCGGTTGGCCATAAAACGCGTGCAGCGCCTCCAGGTGGCCGAGCAAGGTGTCGCGCACGAACGCCAGCGACGGCGGCGGCAATACCTCGCCTGTGGTCAAAAAATGCGCCACCTCGCCGAAGATCCACGGGCGGCCTTGCGCGGCGCGGCCGATCATCACGGCATCGGCGCCGGTTTCGCGCAGCACCTGGGCGGCTTTCTGCGGCGAGTCGATATCGCCATTGGCAACCACCGGGATCTGCAGCGCGGCCTTGATCTGCGCAATCGTCGCGTACTCGGCGCTGCCGGTGTAGTGCTGGTCGCGTGTGCGCCCGTGTACGGCGAGCGCGGCGATACCGCAGTCCTGCGCGATCCGCGCGATCGTCGGGCCGTTGCGGTGGTCGCAATCCCAACCGGTGCGGATCTTCAACGTCACCGGCACGTTCACTGCCTGCACCACCGCGGTCAGGATGCGTGCCACCAGCTCTTCATCGCGCATCAGTGCCGAGCCGGCCCAGGCATTGCACACTTTCTTGGCCGGGCAGCCCATGTTGATGTCGATCAACTGCGCACCGTGGTCGACGTTGTAGCGCGCCGCCTCGGCCAGTTGCTGCGGCTCGGTGCCGGCGATCTGCACGCTGATCGGGTCCGGCTCGCCGGCATGGTCCATGCGGTGCAGCGATTTGCGCGTGCCCCAGAAGCGCGGGTCGGAAATGGTCATTTCCGACACCGCCAGGCCCGCGCCCAGCCGCTTGCACAGCAGCCGGAACGGCTTGTCGGTGACGCCCGCCATGGGCGCGAGGATCACCTTGGGAGCGATGGAGTAGGGGCCGATCTGCATGCCGCTAGTGTAACTTCAGCGGTGACAGCACTTGGTGCTGCCAACCCTGCGGCGGCCGGGCCGGCACCGCCGCTGTGGTATCGCTTACTGCGAAACGGCCAGGTTATCCAGGTACAGCTTGGCCTGGGTGCCTGCACTGGCGCGGTACTCGACCACGTTATCGCCGGCACTCAAGGTCGCCGTCAGCAGACTGCTGGCCCAGTCGCTGGCCGAGCTGGTCTGGGCGAAGGCCGGGGTGCCTGCACGCACGCCGTTGACGTACAAGTCTACGGTACCGACGCTTGCGCCCGGTGCGGAATAGCGCGTGGCCAGCGTGTAGGTTCCTGCCTGCGGCACGTTGATGGTGGTCCGCAGACGCGCGCCGGGGTTGCCGCCGAAGTCGACATAGCCCAGCCCCTGGTAGTTGTGCACCGCGCCGGAGACGCCATTGGCGACAAGACTGCCGATGCGCTGGAAATCGAAGTTCTCCGCTTCGTATTGCCGCACACCGGTATAGGCGGGCGGCGCGGCCGGTGCCTGCAGTGCCGTGACCGCCGCGGCGCTTGCGCGTCCGGTGGCCGAGCCGGAGCACTGGATGGTGATGTCCAGCGGCCCGTTGTGGGCGACGTTCAAGGTCAGGCCGTCGCCGTTGGGCGTGGCGGTCACGGTACTGGCCTGGTGCTCGCCGCGATCGGCGAAGGTGTACGTCGGCGTCGTGCTGGCGCCGCTGATGGTGATGGTGTCGGTCTTGAGCGGGCCGGTTTCGGAATCGAAATTGGTCAGGTAGATCGACAGCGCGTCGGCGAACTCCTTGACCACGCCCGTCGTGTAGGGGCCGTAGGTCATGTTGAGCGCGGCGCAACTGTTGTACTTGAGGTTGAACGCGCCGCTGGCGGTCTTGTTGGTCTTGTAGGGGTTGTAGGTGACCCAGGTGTTGTCCTGACGTGCCACATAGAGATCGCCGGTGGATTCCTGCGGGAACAAGGCATTCAGTTCCTGGGTCTTGGCGGCGATGGACGGCCAGCGGGTGGCGTACTCGCTGCGCTTGACTTGTACGGGGAAGGACTTGGCAAGGTCGTCGGTCAACTGCCACACGGTCGGGTTGGCGGGGTAGCGCCCGGTCTTCTTGTACCAGCTGTGCTGGTTCAGATAGATGCCGTCGTCGTCCATCAGATACAGGCCGGAAAACAGCGTTTCCGGGGATGAATACAGGCTTTGATCGTTGCCGCTGGTGGTGTCGTCGACCACCACCAGCTTGGTCCGGTCGATCACCTGCTGGCGATCGAGGATGTGCAAGGTGCCGTCGAGGATCTTGCGGTAGACATCCATGTGGATGTTCTTGAACTGTGGGAAGAACTGCCAGCGCCGCGTGGTGTAGCCGTCGGCGGTGGTCGCGTTTGGCAGGCTTTGGACGGTATCGGTCCAGATCAGTTCCGGGCCGTCGAAGTAGGTTTCGCCGGTCAGCGTCAGGTGTTCGATCAGATGCGGCGCGCCCGCCGCCAGAGGATAGGCGCTGCCATCGGCGGCGTACCAGCCGCTGCTGTCAGGACGGATGCCGTAATGGCCCGCAAATCCCGACAGGAACATGCCCAGGCTGACGCTTTCGATGTCGTGGTAGCCGTAGTTCATCGTGAACTTTTCTTGGATGATGAAATTCTTGGCATAGCTGCCGAGGGCGGTGCGCAAGGCCTCATTGCGCTTGACCATCGCCAGCGGGTTGATGTTCGCGCCCCAGAAGCCGCCGGTGAAGCTCACCGCCAGATAGCCGCCGTACTTGTTGGTCAGCTTGAGCAGGTTGGCCCAATGGTCCCAGCGCTGCGCTGCCGAGACCGAGCAGGCTTTGTCGAATCCCCAGAACTGCTCGGCATAGTTGAAACCGAGGAAGTTCGGGTAGTCGCGGAAGAACTCACCGTAGACCGTCGATTCCAGATCGGTGCCGTTGGGATAGTCCGGGAAGTGGCTGAAGCCGCCGCTGGACGGTTGGACCATCGCCCAGACACCGTTGGCCGCTGCTGTCTTGATCCACGAGCGTGCCGTCTCGATCCCGTTCGCCACCTGGTTCCAGTTGCACTGATTGTTGGTGGCGCCTTTGTGGCTGATCGAGAGCGAGATCAGCAGTACCGTATAGGGGCGCAGGTCTGCAGGAATCAGGTCGATGATCTTCTGCGGATCGGCGGCGTTCCAGGTGTCGGCATGGATCACGAACATCGGCTTATCGGGCGCGAGGCTGCGCCGAAACGCTGGATCGGTACTGGCGCTCGCCGTTGCCGTGGACGCCTGCGTAGCGGTTGGCGCCATGGCGCGGGGGGCACTCACGGCGACCGTCGCCGCCTGCGATAGGGTCGCAGCGGTGCCGGCATCGGCGGCATCCTCGCCGCCACAGGAGCTGAGCAGGCAGGAAAGTAAGACGCAGGGCAGCAGGAGAGGCGTGCGCGATCGACGCAGGATCATCGGTTGTTCCGTTGAGCTTGGGGAGGCAAGGCCAGGCACACGCGTGACTGCCATTGCGTGACGCGGCAGTGCGCCAGTCGACGATGCAGGCGCATGTCGGCAAGCCGCAGTAGGCAAGCGCAGATAACGCGCTAGCGCGTGCAGCCGATCAGCACGCTTTATGCGATGCGCTTTCGTTTTTCGAGCACCCAAAGCAGCGCTGGGTCACATGGCGTCGCGATGGCGCAGCCGGTGGCGTGACGTTAGCAGCAGAGTGTGCGCAGCGCGGCGAGCACACACATGCGCTCGTTGCAGCGCCACATCGCCCGGCGCGGTGCGACGCGACTAGCGCTTGTCGCAAGCGTCATGGAGCGCGAGACATGCGCGCGCATTCCTGCAAAAACCTGGGCACGCCAATCAGGGTGCGGCATCCAGGGCATGCGCGTGTGGCGCACGCCGATCGCAGTGAACCGTGGTCTCAGTCGTCCGCGCGCAGCCGCGGCATCGACACCGCCGCACCTTCCACCTCGGTGGAGCGCGCCGCGTAACGGGTGGCGAAGCGCACGTGGGTTGCGAAGCTGGCAGCCGGCAGCTGCGCCAGCGAGGCAACCAGCGCACCGTTGAAGGCGTCGCCGGCACCGGTGGTATCGATGGTCTGCGCGCTTTCCGCGCCCACGCGGTAATGCGCCTGGGTATCGCCGCGCAGTTGTTCTTCGGCGTGCGAAATGAAGGCGCCCACCGCGCCCAGCGTCACCACCACGGTACCGCCCGGCAGCAGCTTGCGGCACAGCGAATGCAGCGTATTGCCGTCCAGCGCGGCGACGTCGTCGGCATTGATGCGCTCGCCGACATGGCGACCGAGCAGCGCGGCGAATTCGGTTTCGTTGGGCGTCAGCACATCCGAGAGCTTGAGCAGGCCGATCGATGTCGGCGCATTGGCCGGGGCGGCATTGAGTACCGTCAGCACGCCGCATTCGTGCGCCAGCGCCAGTGCAGACTCGACCGTCTCGGCCGGAGATTCCAGCTGCGCCAGCAGCACTTTTGCTGCAGCCACCAGCGGGCGCTGGTTCTCGATGAAGGCCGGGCTCAACACGGCGTTGGCGCCGGCGCCGATCACGATGGTGTTGCGGCCGTGCCCGTCGACGTAGATGCCGCCAGTGCCGGTCGGTTCATTGCTGGGCTCGGCGATCAGCGCAAAGCCGTCGTGCGCGGCCAGCGAACGGGCCAACGCACCACCGGCATCGTCGCCCAGCGCGCACAAGAAATGCGTCCTGGCGCCAGCACGTGCGGCCGCAATCGCCTGATTGAAGCCCTTGCCGCCCGGGCCGGTGCTGTAGCGCCCGGCGATGGTCGCACCCGGCACCGGCAAGGCATCGCAGCGCCACACGTGATCGACATTGAAGGACCCGACAACGACGACCGAACTCATAAATACCTTGCCTTGAATGACTGACTTGAAAGACTGGATGAAACGCGGCGTGCAGTGATTAGACCGTCACGCCGATGAACCCGCACCACCTCAACCGAAATGCGACAGCACGCCGGCAATGGTAGCGGTCATGAAGGTGGCGATCGAACCGCCGAGCACCGCACGCAGGCCGAACTTGGCCAGATCGTGACGACGTTCCGGCGCCAGCCCGCCGATCCCGCCGATCTGGATCGCGATCGAGCTGAAATTGGCGAAGCCGCACAGCGCGTAGGTGGCGATCAGGCGGCCTTCTGCGCTCAGGCCCACGCCCGGCACTTCGCCCTTGACGATGCGCGACAACTCGCTGTAGGCGACGAACTCGTTGATCACCACCTTCTGGCCGATCAACGAACCGACCGTTGTCGCATCCACCCACGGGGTGCCGATCACCCAGGCGATCGGCGCCAGCACGTAGCCGAAGATCGTCGACAGGTTGGTCGGGCGGCCCAGCAGCGCGGTGGCGCCGGTGACCTCGCCCAGCCAGGTCAGCGGTGCGTTGATCAGCGCAATCAGCGCGATGAAGGCCAGCAGCATCGCGCCGATGTTCAGTGCCAGGCGCAAGCCGTCGCCGGCACCGGCCGCAGCCGCATCGATGACATTGCTGGTGGTTTTTTCCACTTCCATCTTGACCGTGCCGCGGGTCAGCGGGGTGCCGGTTTCCGGCACCAGCAGCTTGGCGACCACCAGCGTGGCGGGCGCGGCCATGATGCTGGCGGCCAACAGATGCTTGGCATAAAACGCCTGTTGCGCCGGATCGCTGCCGCCGAGCATGCCGACGTATGCAGCCAGCACGCCGCCGGCGATATGCGCCATGCCGCCGATCATCATCGTCAGCAGCTCGGACTGGGTCATCTTGGGGATGTACGGGCGCACCGTCAGCGGCGCTTCGGTCTGGCCGATGAAGACGCTGGCGCACACGCTGGTGGTTTCCGCACCGGAAACGCGCATCACCTTGGTGATCGCCCACGCCATCGCACGCACCACCATCTGCATCACGCCCAGGTGGTAAAGCACGCCCATCAGCGCCGAGAAGAAGATGATGGTGGGCAGCACCTGAAACGCAAAGATGAAGCCGTAGCTGTCGATGTTCATCAGGTTGCCGAAGATGAAGGTGGACCCTTCATTGACGAAACTCAGCACCTTGACAAAGCCCTTGCCCAGCGCGTCGAAGACGTCGCGCCCGCCCGGCACCAGCAACACCAGTGCGGCGAACGAGATCTGCAGGGCCAGACCGGTGGCGACCAGCTTCCAGTCGATCGCGCGGCGGTTGCTCGAAAACAGCCAGGTGATGCCGATGAGCACCGCCAGACCGAACAGGCCGAAACCGATCCTTCCCAAACCTTCGACCATTCCAATCCCCGGGCTGCTGACGGCAAAACGGGAAGCCTAGAGCAGGGGGTGACAGGGGGCAAGGCGAGCGGCATTCAGATGCTCCCGGTTGGCCCACAGGCGAGAGGTGGCGGGCACGGGCAGGCCCGCGCCGGCGCGCTGTGGGACCGCGCTTGCGCAAAGTCGGGAGTTCGCATGGGCGAGGTGGACGGCGTTTCGCATCGTGGCGGCGCGGCGGGTGGCGGTCGTGCCGCCCCCGGATGACGTGTTCACGTCATGCGTCAGCGTTGAGGGGACGTGCCGGGCAGCCAGGCGTGGCTGGAGCGCGTGGCGCCGATCTGCGGCTGCGACTGCTACGGCTGTCGTTGCTGCATCAGCTTCATTGGGATGTGGGTTTCCGGCGCAGATGGCTTGGACGGTTGTCGTTTGTGTCTTCGAGTGCTGGTGATTGACGCATGCGTCCGCCGACGCCATCCGCTGGTCTATCGAGGCACGGTGCCGCATCCGGCGTCCGGGCACGGCGTGAATCCATCCAGGCAAGCTCGCTGGAGGCCTTCATGCCACCAATGGCCTCATCCCGGATGCGGCTCCGCACGCCAGCGATTTTGCTAGCTGATCGGCAAGCGGTCGCTGCAGCAAGGCGGCGCGTCTGTTGCTTGTGGATTGGTGGTGACGCATCGCGCATGCTCACCAGCGACGGCCACCGGGAAGCAGATCCAGAACGACGATGATCCACCTGGATGCCGCTTTCCCCTGGCCGCCGACAACGAACGGTGGTGATGACACGCGCATCAGCGTGGGATCTGAGGGGGCATGGAGGCGCGTCAGAAACTTCGTGGATGCACGTGTGGCGTGTCCCGCGCCGGTATGCATGCAAACGCCCATGCAAGCCGAAGCATTCCACGCAGATCACAACCAACCGCAGACCGATACCGACGAAAGCGCCGATCACGATGCATGCGCAGTGCAGGCGGTGCTGCGAACAGACAGTCGCGCCGAGGAGAGGTCGATGCAAGGCGCCGCACATGCCACGCGCTGTGCGGCGCCCGACGCCACGGCCTACACTGCGCACGCCGGTCCGGGGCAGGTGTCCTGGAGGTTGCGGGAGTTCGCCATGCTTTACCGTCGTCTGGGTTCCACCGGGCTGCAGCTGTCGGCCTTGTCGTTCGGGGCCTGGGTCACCTTCGGCAAGCAGATCGGGCGCAGCGAAGCCCGCAATCTGATCGCCGCCGCCTGGGACAACGGCATCAACTTTTTCGATAACGCCGAGGTCTACGCGCGCGGCCGCGCCGAGCAAGTGATGGGCGATGTGATCGCCGATCTGCGTTTGCCGCGCGATGGTTTTTGCGTGTCGAGCAAGGTGTTCTTCGGTGCGGTGGACAGCCCGCGGCCGACCCAGCGCGGACTCTCGCGCAAGCATGTCACCGATGCCT
The DNA here is from genome assembly GCF_003992815.1 of Xanthomonas sp. DAR33341. NCBI lineage: Bacteria > Pseudomonadati > Pseudomonadota > Gammaproteobacteria > Lysobacterales > Lysobacteraceae > Xanthomonas > Xanthomonas sp. DAR33341. Next base: position 330,640 of record NZ_QEYV01000034.1, read on the forward strand.
GCCACGCCGCGCTCAAGCGCCTGCGCGTGGAGTACCTGGATCTCTATTACTGCCATCGGCCCGATCCGGACACTCCGATCCAGGAAACCGTACGCGCCATGGATGCGCTGATCCGCCAGGGCAAGGTGCTGTACTGGGGCACGTCCGAATGGAGCGCCGCGCAGTTGCGCGAAGCCATCGCCATTGCCGAACGCGAACATCTGCATGCGCCGGCGATGGAACAGCCGCAATACAACCTGCTGCACCGCGAGCGGCTGGAGCGCGAGTACGCGTCGCTGTGCGAGGACGGGCTGGGCACCACGATCTGGTCGCCGCTGGCCTCGGGCCTGCTGACCGGCAAGTACAACGCGGGCGTGGAGGCCGACAGCCGTCTGGGCCAGCCGGGCAACCAATGGTTGCAGGACGAAGTGCTGGGCGCGCCGGAAGCGCGCCGGCTGGAGCGCGCCCGCGCGTTCTGCGCGGTAGCGGCCGAGCTTGGCCAGTCGCCCGCGCAGTTGGCCATCGCCTGGTGCCTGCGCAATCCACATGTGTCCAGCGTGATCCTGGGCGCGAGCCGGGTCACACAGTTGGGAGAAAACCTTGGTGCCTTGAACACCCTGGATCAGGTCGATGACGCCGGCTGGGCGCGGGTGGAGTCGAGCACGCGCTGAGTCATTGAGTCGGACGGGTGCTGCGGTGGACGTCTTGTGCGGTCACCGCAGCCGAGAACAGCGACACCGTATCGATTCGATTGGCGTGATGAATCGAAATTCAGAGTTCGATTTAAACATCAGGTCATTCAAATGAGAATGGCTCTTGATCATTAAATGAGAATGGTTATTATTTGTCTGGCCAACCGACTGGAGAACCAGATCATGACCGCTCACCCCGTGCTGCTTCGCTCCGAACCGGTCAATCTGCGCGACCGCGCCACGCCGCGCGCCGTGCCCGCCGAAGACCTCATCAGCAGCGAGGCGCTGCTCAAGGGCCGGCGTGAAGTGCTGATCCAGCACGGCGACCGCGTCTATCGCCTGCGCCACACCAGCAACGACAAGCTGATCCTGACCAAGTAATTCCAGCCACGAGCTGCGGCTGCGCACAGCCACTGTGCGCAGCCGCTGCCGCAACGATCGCCGTGCGCCATCAGTGCCGATGACGCGATCTTTCTCCGCGCAACGCTCGATCGCCATCACATCCATTCGCCGCACTCGCTCAACGCGTGTGCGGAAAGATCGCAGCGGGCGCTGCCGCCGCCGCCCGTCACTCAACTCTATCTTCCCTGCCGCGCGCGGCTTATGCCGCAATGCGCGCTGCCGGGGGACGCTCAAGGGTTCCTGATGATCCGCCTGCATCCGCTGGTGGTCGCGCTGTCGCTGGCGCTGCCTGCTATTTCCTTGTGTGCCCATGCTGCCGAACGCGATGCCGGAGCGGAGGGTGCGCGTGAGGTGCACGACTTCGACCGGCTACAGGTCACCGCCACACGCACCCAACGCGCACTGGTGGATGTGCCCAGCACGGTGGATGTGATCGATCGCGAACAGCTCGACAACCAACTGGTGCGCGAGCTCAAGGATCTGTTCCGCTACACGCCGGGCGTGTCGGTCACCAGCACCAGCGGCCGCTTCACCGGTGCCAACGGCATCCGCATCCGCGGGCTGGATGGCAACCGCGTGGCGATCCTGGTGGATAACGTGCCGGTGTCGGACACCTTCAGTTTCGGCAGCTATCTCAATGCCAACCGTAACTTCGTCGATCTGGAAACGCTCAAGCGCGTGGAAGTGGTACGCGGGCCGGCCAGCTCGTTGTATGGCTCGGATGCATTGGGCGGCGTGGTCGCCTTCGTCACCAAGGATCCTTCGGATTATCTGAGCGCCGACAAGCACAGCTACGTCGGCCTGAAGTTCGGCTACGAAGGCGACTGGAACGGTCTGTTCGCCGGTGCCACCGGCGCGTTCGGTGGCGAACGCTGGAGCGGCATGGTGGCGGTGAGTCATCGCCAGGGCCAGGAAACGCAAAACCAAGGTGATCACCGCAGCCGCGATTTCGCCCGCACCGCCGCCAATCCGCAGCGCATCGATGGCCGCAGTGTGCTCGCCAAACTGGTGTACGCGCCGAGCGCGCAGCAGCGCTTCAAGCTCACCGTGGAAGGCAACGAAGACTATGGCAGCATCGAGGCGTTGACCGGCATCGACCCGCGTGTGACCACGCCATCGCTGCGCATCCTGTCGCAGGACGGACGCGACCATCAGACCCGCGCGCGCGTTTCGCTACGCCACGAACTGGATGCGCTGGATTGGGCGCTTGCCGACGATCTGCAGTGGCAGCTGTATCGCCAGGACAGCGAAAGCCTACAGCGTACCGACGAGCTGCGCGGCAACAACACCGGCCGTCATAACGAACACACCTTCGATCAGCGCGTGTACGGCGTGCTGGTCAACGCGCACAGGGCCATCGACACCGGCACGCTCAGCCACGACATCACCTATGGCCTGGACGGCACCTGGACCGACACCCGCGCCAAGCGCGATGGTTACTCGGTCAATCTGGCCAATGGCGCGATCACCAATCGCGTCGGTCAGGACGTGTTCCCGGTGCGCGATTTTCCCAAGAGCGAGACCACCAAGCTCGGGCTGTATGCGCAGGACGAGATCCGCCTGTTCGATGGCCAGCTGTCGCTGACGCCCGGGGTGCGCGTGGATTACTTCCGGCTGTCGCCGCAGGTGGACGCCATCTTCCGCGAAGACAATCCGGGCGTGGCTGCCGAGACCATCGATCAAACCCAGGTCTCGCCCAAGTTCGGCGTGGTGTGGCGGTTCTCCGATGCATGGTCGGCGTACGCCAACTATGTGCATGGCTTCCGCGCGCCGCCGTACAACGACGTCAATATCGGCTTCACCAATCTGCAGGCGCGCTATACCGCCATCGCCAATCCGGATCTGAAATCGGAGACCAGCCGCGGTGGCGAACTGGGCCTGCGTTTCAACGATGCAGTCGGCTATCTGGGCGTCAGCGTGTACTACACCGACTACCGCAACTTCATCGAATCGTATGCGCCGGCCGGCTTCAATGCCGAAGGGCTGATGCTGTTCCAGTCGCGCAACGTGGACGATGTGGTGATCAAGGGGGCCGAAGCGCGCGGCGGAATCGATCTGGGCGCCCTGGCCGGCTGGCAGGGTTGGTCGCTCAACAGCGCCCTGGCGTATGCGGAAGGCGACAATCTCACCGACGACACCCCGCTCAACTCGGTCGACCCGCTGCGCGGAACGCTCGGCGTGGCCTTCGACAGCGATGCCTGGGGCGCGGAGCTGATCGGCACCTTCGTCGCGCGCAAGCGTCGCCCGCAGCTGGACAGCTATTACACCCCGGCCGGCTACGCCACGCTGGATCTGATGGGCCACTGGGAATTCGCGCCTGGCGCCAAGGTCACTGCCGGCATCTTCAATCTGGCCGACCGCCGCTACGTGGACTGGAATGCGCTGCCCAATGGCACGCTGGCCAGCAGCACGGTGCTCGATCGCTTCACCGGCGCCGGGCGCACCGCCTCGGTCAGCCTGGCGGTGAGCTGGTAGCGGCCATGCCCATCGCCCGCCCGCTGCCGTCGTTGTCGCATGCACGTGCCACCCGCGCTGCGCTGCCGCGTCCGCAGCAGTTGGCGGCGTTGGGCACGGTGCTGTGCCTGTACCGGCCCGCATTGGGCAACGAACTGGATGGCTGGCAGCACGCGGTGGATGCGGCGGCGTGCCGGCAGGTCGACAGCGATGGCGTGCGTGAGAGCATCTGGTTCTTCGATGCCGAGGGGCAGTGCTGCTGGCGCATCTGCCTGCTGCCTGACAGCGATTTCTTGATCTGGGATCGCCTGGTCGCGCGGCTGCCGCCATTGCCGATGGAAACCCATGAGCTGGGCGTCGGCGAGCGGCTGTGGCGTCGTCTGGCCGGGCGCATGCGTGGGGAGGCATGGCGATTGAGCGCGCTGCGCCTGCAGGCGGCCGCCGCCCGCGAGCAACCGTTTGTCGCCAGCCTGGCGACCGTGTCGGCGCTGGGTGCGGAGGTTGCCGCACGCCTGGCGCGCGAAGAGGGCATCGACGGCCGCGTGGCGGTGGACGATTGCTGCTGCGCGCGCGCTGCCGCCTTGCGCACGGCCTCCACCACATCCAGCAACAACAACCCATCCGACATGACGACGTCGCTGGTGCGCCTGCGCCGCTGACGTCTCCAACCACTCCCGAGAGTTCCGATGAGCCGAACGTTTCCCCGTTGTATCGCACTGACGCTGAGCCTGTTGCCGTTGATTGCCGCCGCCGACGCCCAGCGCGATCGGCAAAGCATCCTGGCGATGCAGGGCGAATACGCGGTGGACTTTGCCTTCGACGAGACGGTGTTGCTCAAGCCCGGCTACGAGCGCGCCTCGGCGATGCGCAGCGGTGCCAGCGAAGTGGTGATCGTGGTGGAGGATTCGCCGCGCAAGCTGGTGCTGCAGCATCTGCTGGTCGACGAGAAGACCGGGCATGTGACCAAGCACTGGCGGCAGGACTGGACCTTCGAGGCACCGCAACGGTTTGAATTCACCGCCGAGCAGACCTGGACGGTGCACGCGCTGCCGCCGGCCGTCAGCGCCGGTGCCTGGACCCAATGCGTATATGAAGTCAGCGACGCGCCACGTTATTGCGGGACCGGCCGCTGGGACTACGCCGATGGCCACCCCACCTGGACCAGCGATCCAAGCTGGCGCCCGTTGCCGCGGCGCGAGTACACCAAGCGCAGCGACTACAACGCGCTATCGGTGATCAACCGGCATACGCTGACGCCGAACGGCTGGACCCACGAACAATTCAATACCAAGGTGTTGCGCAAGCCCGACGGCACCCAGGAAGCGATTGCGCGCGAGTTCGGCTTCAACGATTACCGCAAGACCACCGAGGTGGATTTCGCCCCGGCCTATGCGTACTGGAAGGGCACCCAAGCCTATTGGGCCCGGGTGCGCACGCGCTGGGCCTCATTCCTGCATGCACCACCGGGCCTGCATCTGAAAACCAAGCCGGATGGCATGGCGATGATCGTGCCGATGTTCGAGCAGGCCGAGTCAGTGCAGAAGGGCAAGCGGGTCAAGGACGCGCAAATCGATGCGGTGTTCGCGCAGTGGGTCGAACCGGCGAACTAGGCACCCGGATGCCGTAGGAGCGCGCCCGGTCGCGACATGGCATTCCCGATAAGGCCCATCGCGCCGCGGGAGGCTTTGCGAGGTCGCGCCCGGCTGCGCTCCTACGAGCGAGACGGCGCTTTGCCTTTATTCCTTGAACATCAAAAACGCTGCCACCAGGATCAGGCCGAACGCAGCCCAATGGTTCCACTTCAGCGACTGCCCCAGGTAGAAGGTGGAGAAACCGGCAAAGACCAGCAGCGTGATCACTTCCTGCATGCCCTTGAGCTGCGGCGCCGAATACACCGCGCTGCCCAGACGGTTGCCAGGCACCTGCAGGCAGTATTCGAAGAACGCGATGCCCCAGCTGACCAGGATGGCGATCATCAGCGGCGTGGTCTTGTACTTCAGGTGTCCGTACCAAGCGAAGGTCATGAACACGTTGCTGGCGATCAGCAGCAGGACCGGGTACAGGTAGGCGGTGAAGGGGGCGGTGGGCATGGCGGCGAGCGGCAGAGAATGGGGGCCGAAGCATAAGCCAACCTCGTTAAGCGCACGCGACCGCACCGCCGAGGCCGCTCTAGCGCTGCATGCCCCAGCGGCGCACCGTCAGCCGCTCGACCGCCTGGAACACCACGCCCTCCACCAGCAGCCCCAGCACGATCACCATCGCCAGCCCCGCGAACACCTTGTCGGTATAAAGCTCGTTGCGGTTCTGGAAGATGTACCAGCCCAGGCCGCCCTGGCCGGAGGTGGCGCCGAAGACCAGTTCGGCGGCGATCAGGGTGCGCCAGGCGAACGCCCAGCCGATCTTCAGCCCAGACAGGATCGCCGGCAGCGCCGCCGGAATCAGCAGTTGCGCCACGTAGCGCGGGCCGCGCAGGCCATAGTTGCGCCCGGCCATGCGCAGCGTGTCCGGCACTGCCTGGAAGCCGGCGTAGGTGGTCAGCGCCAGCGGCCACAGCACCGAGTGCACCAGCACGAACACCAGGCTGCCGGTGCCCAGCCCGAACCACAGCAAGGCCAGCGGCAACAGCGCAATGGCCGGCAGCGGGTTGAACATGGCGGTCAGCGTGCCGAGCACATCTCGGCCCCAGCGTGTGGAAGCGGCCAGTGCGGTCAGCACGAACGCCAGCAGCACGCCCAGCGCATAGCCCTGCGCCAGCACCCGCAATGAGGCACCGACCCGGCGCAGCAGTTCGCCGGACAGCAGCCCGTCGTAGAACGCGCGCGCGGTCTGCCCTGCGCCGGGCAGCATCAGATCGTCGCCGACCAGCCGCGCGGCGATTTCCCATGCCGCGACCAAGACCGCCAGCACCAGTGCCTTGCGCAGCCACGGCGGTGCCCGCCAACGCGTGGGCGTGGTCGCGGCAACCAGGGCGGGGTCCAGCGGCGTCAGCGCCACTTCGTACTCGGGCCGCACCGGTGGAATCGGCGGCAATGCGCTTGCAGTGCTGCGGCTCATGTCAGCGCCTCGCGTTGGCGCAGGGACGGGCGACGCAGCGGTGCCACCTTGTCGTCATCCAAAGTTTCATCGGGCAGATCGAACAGCAACCGGTGAATGCGTTGCGCGGTCTGCTGGAACGCCACGCTGCCGGCACTGTGCGGGCCGAAGGCATGCGCGTTGAGTTCGGCGCGCACTTGGCCCGGGTGCGGCGACAACAGCAAGACCCGGTTGCCGACCACCAACGCTTCTTCGATGGAATGGGTGACGAACAGCAGCGTGAAGCGCAATTGTTCCCACAATTCCAGCACCTGCTCCTGCATGCGCGAACGCGTCAGCGCATCCAGTGCCGCGAACGGTTCGTCCATCAGCAGGACACGCGGGCGCATCGCCAGGGCGCGTGCGATGGCCACGCGCTGCTTCATGCCGCCGGACAAGGTGTGCGGGTAGGCATCTGCAAATCCGCTCAGCCCGACCTGGGCCAGACTTTCGTCTGCCCGCTCGCGCGCTTCGGCGCGGCCGAGCTTGCGCGCCGCGCGCAGCCCGAACACCACGTTCTCGCGTACGCTTTTCCAAGGCGCCAACTGGTCGAATTCCTGGAATACCACCACCCGGTCCGGCCCGGGGCCGGTGACCGCATGCCCCTCCAGACGGATCTGCCCTTCGCGCGGCGCAACGAAACCGGCAACCGCCTTGAGCAATGTGGATTTACCGCAGCCCGATGGCCCGAGCAGCACGAAACGGTCGGCTTCGTGCACATCGAAGCGCACGCGATGGGTCGCGCGCACCACGCGCTGGGCGGAGGCATATTCCAGGCTGACATGATCGACCTGCAGCAGGGGCGTCGACATCGCTCAGCTCCCGCCCGCAATCAGCGGGTCGTCGAAAAAGTAATCGCCCACCTTGCCCGGCGCCTGCTTGATCGCCCCGCTGTGCTGCATGAACTTGCCCAGCCCCAGCGTGTTCTGCGGTGCCACGGTGAACTGCACCTTGGGGTCCTTGAGGATCTGCAGCACCAACGCGCGATCGATGCCCGAGCCATTACGGCGCAGGAAGATATCGGCCGCCTGCTCCGGATGGGCAGTGACGAACTTTGCTGCCTGGTCCAGGGCGGCGACAAATGCGCGATAGGTCTTGGGGTTGTCCTGGCGGAATTTTTCCGTGGCGTACAACACCGTTGCCGACGACGGGCCGCCTTCGATCTCGTACGAACTGGTGACGATATGCGCGGCCGGGTTACGCGCCAGTTCCTGCTCCTGAAACGGCGGGCTGGCAAAATGCGCGGTGATTTCGCTGCGCCCACGGATGATCGCCGCGGCGGCATCCGGATGCGGCAACGCGACCTGCAGCGCATCGAGCTGATGGGTGCCCTTGTCGCCCCAGCGTTGTTGCGAGGCATGCTGCAGAAACCGCGACTGCACCGAGACACCTGTCGCCGGTACCGCAATGCGGTCCTTTGGCGTGAAATCGCCGATGGATTTGATGCGCGGATTGTTGCTGATCAGGTAGTACGGGAAATTGCCCAGCGAGGCGACGCCGCGGACATTCTGGCGGCCGCGCGTGCGGTCCCAGATGGTGAACAGCGGACCGACGCCGGCACCGGCGATATCGATCGAACCGGTCAACAACGCGTCGTTGACCGCCGCCCCGCCGGAGAGCTGCAGGAACTGCACGTCGATGTCCACGCCGGCGGCCTTGCCCCGCTGTTCGATCAACTTCTGGTCCTGCGCCACGTCCAGCAGCAGGTAAACGATGCCGAATTGCTTGGCGATCCGCAGCTTGCCTTCGGCTTGCGCATGCGCGCTATGCAACAGCGGCAACGCGGCCAACACCAGCAGCGCGATGCGCCGCGAAAAACGCCGGTGCGGCAAAGGAGCGTGGGAAGAGACGGTCAAACGCATGCGGCGCTCCAGTCGAGAAGGGGAAGGGAACAGGTGATGCTCAGAACGGCGCATCGCCTTCGATGGTGGTGCGGTTGAGCCGACGGCGCAGATGATCCGGCGTGCCGGCGGCCAGATGCATCACCGAGCGGTTGTCCCAGAACACCATGTCGTGCGGCTGCCAGCGATGCCGATACACCAGCGCAGCCTGCGTGGAGTGTTCGAACAGCGTCTGCAACAGCGCGCGGCTTTCGTCCTCGGGCAGGCCGACGATGCGAGTAGTGAAATGCTCGCTGACGAACAGCGCCTTGCGGCCGGTTTCCGGATGCGTGCGCACCACCGGGTGCTGCACCGGTGTCACTTCGGCAATCTGCTCCGGCGTCAGTGCCGGGCGCCACGGATTGCGGGCGCGCAGCTCTTCGTACTTGGCCAGATAACTGTGTTCGGCACGCAGATCCTGCACCGTGCGCTTGAGCGATTCGGGCAGCGTCTGCCATGCCAGGTGCTGGTTGGCGAACAGCGTGTCGCCGCCTTCGCTGGGCAGCTCCTGCGCATGCAGCAGCGACCCCAGGCTCGGGGTTTGCTTGTACGACAGATCCGAGTGCCAGTAATGCCCGGCGTCGCCCAGGCCGATCGGCTCGCCGTTCTCCTTGATGTTGGATACCACCAGCACTTCCGGCTGCCCGCGCAGTTGAAAGTTGCGCAGCACATGGATCTGCAGCGGCCCGAAGCGACGGCTGAATTCCACCTGCTGCGCCGGTGTGATGCGTTGATCGCGAAACACCAGCACGTGATGATCCAGATGCGCGCGATGGATACGCGCGAAGGTGGCGGCATCCAGCGGTTGCGCAAGGTCCAGGCCGATCACCTCGGCACCCAGCGGAGCGTCGAAGGGCACGATCCGGACGCTGGAGGTCTGCACGGGGGGAGACGCATCGCGCGGCGTGTGCACACGCGCTGCGGAAGTGATGCTGGCCATGGCGTGGCACCTCGACGGCAACGAAAGGCCGCCTGGGCCGGCGGCCGGACACACCACTCTAGGCCGTCGTGCCACCGCTGCGAACGTACGATTTGCAAGGTGCTTATGCGCTGCAGACATATGCAGCACTCACCGACGGCGAGGCGTCTCACGCGGCGCGCCACGGCGTCCGTCGCCTGGCATGCAGCACAGCCACCAGGCCGCGTGTCGCACGCCGTTGCCCGCATGCGACGCGTGTTACCCGCGCTTACTCGCTCCGCAATGCCAACGCCGGCGGCGTGGACAAGATGCGCCGGGTGCCCGACCAACCCGCCAACAGACTCAACGCCAGCCCGAATGCGCCGCCGAGCAGCAGGCGCGGCCAATCCGGCGTCAACGCAATCTCGAACGCCTGCTTCCCCACGACCGCGCCGATCACGGCCGCAGCGGACACTGCCAGCGTCGCCGCCAGCAAGCCAAGCGCGCCGAATTCCACCAGCACCGCACCGCGTAGCTGGCCACGGCGTGCGCCCAGGGTGCGCAATACCGCGCTGTCGTAACGGCGTTCGCCCGCGGTGGCCTGCAACGCGGCCAGCAACACCAGCACGCCGGCCAGCAGGCTGAAGCCCATCACCAATTGCACCGCCTGTGCCACCTGGTCGATGACCTCGCGCACGCGCCCAAGGATTGCGTCGATATCTAGCAACGAAATGTTCGGATAGGCGCGGCTCAGCGCCGCCAGCTTGGACGCATTGCCCGGCGGCAGGTGGAAGGCGGAAATCAGGTTGTACGGCGCATCGCCGACCGACCCTTGATTGAGCAGCAGGAAGAAGTTGACCCGGAACGAATCCCAATCGGCCTTGCGGATGCTGGTCACGGTGAACGTGCGTTGCTGTTCGCCCAGCAGCAAGGTGATGCGATCGCCCAGTTTGAGCTGGTAGCGTTGCGCCCAGCCTTCTTCCACCGAGGCTTCCGCCGCGGTGCTGTCGGCCGCCCAGAACTTGCCCTGCAGCAGCGTATTTGCGGGCGGGAACGCATGGCGCCAGGAAAAATTCACTGGCCGGTTGTCGCCGTCGCCATCGTCGGCCGGGTCACGCTCGCCGCGCACCGGCGGTTTGTCGTTGATGGCGACCAGGCGCCCGGTGGAAAACGGCTCCACGGCCGCATCGTTCACCCCCAGACCGCGCAGCGTCTGCAGCACCGGCTGGGTTTGTTCGGGCTGGATGTTCATCAGGAAGTAGTTGGGCGTGTCCGCCGGCAGGCGGTCGCGCCATTGACCGAGCAGGCCCGGGCCGACCACCGCCAGCAGCAACAGCGCGCACAACGACAGCGACAGCCCGACCAGCTGCACCACGCTCAAGCCGCGGCGCCGGGTCAGCGAGGCCAGGCCAAGTTTCCAGGCACCGCGCAGGCGGTGCTGGATCGGTCGCAGCAACGCGAGCAGGCCCAGCCCCAGCAACATCGCCACCAGTGCCAGCGCGGCCAGGCCGCCCAGCACCCAGCCGGCCAACACCAGATTGCCGGTGGCATAGACGGTGAGCGCCAGCGTGGCGGCCAGGGCTGCGCCATACACCAGCAGCGAGCTGGGCGGCACTGCAGCAAAGCTGCGGTTGAGCACGCGCATCGGCGGCACGTTGCGCAGCCGCAGCAGCGGCGGCAGGCCGAAGCCCAGCAACAGCACCAGGCCGATGCCTGCACCGGCCAGAGCAGGGGTGGCCTGTGGCAGCGGCAACCGGTTCGGGATCAGACTGCCCAGCGCCTGCACCAGGCCTTCCTGCGCGAGCATGCCAAGCCCGATACCGACCAGGCAGGCCGGTATCGCCGTCAGCAACAATTGCAGCGACAGCATCGCCAGGATGTCGCGCTGGCGGGCACCCAGGCAGCGCAGGACCGCCACGGTGTCGATGCGTCGCATCGCAAACCGGTTCGCTGCCAGGGCCGTGGCCACACCGGACAACAGCACCGCCAGCAACGCCGACAAGGCCAGGAAGCGGCCGGCGCGATCAAACGCTGCACGCATGCCGCGCTGGGTGTCTTCGATGCCGACCAGGCGATACTCGCTGGCGCGTGGTTTCAACCAAGCGCGCAAATCGGCGATGGCATCCGGTGCGCCGGCGAACATCAACCGATAGGAGGCGCGGCTGCCGGGGCCGAGCAGGCCGGCGCCTTCGATATCGGCGCGATTGACCAGCAGCGGCGGCGAGAGTTGCATCAGCTCACCGGAGGCATCGGGTTCGGCGCGCAACACGCCGGTGATGGTCAGATGGCCGGCGCCGAATTCCAGTTGCTCGCCTATGTGCAGGCTCAGCGCTTCGAGCAGGCGCGGATCGGCATAGGCCTGGCCCGGCGGCGGTGCGCTGGCGACGCTGCCTTCCGTCCCGGTGCCGTTCTTGGACACCAGCAACTGCCCACGCAGCGGGTAGCCGGCGCCGACGCCGCGGATATTGGCCATCTGGCTGGCATCGCCATGGAACAACACGCTGGGGAAGCTGACCATGCGCGTACTCTGCAGGCCGCGTCGTCTGGCTTCTTCGGCGAAGTCGGCCGGGATTTCCTGCCGCCCGGTCACGCCCAGATCGCCGCCGAGCACTTCGGCCGCGCTGGAGGTCAGCGCGAGCGTCACCCGGTCGACCAGGGTGCCCACCGCGGTCATCACCGCCACGCCCAGCACCAGCGCGGCGAACACGGTCAGCAGGTCCCCGGCCAGGAATTCGCGGCGTACTGCGCGCGCGGCTTGTCGCACGACGTTCATGCGGCCGGACCGGTCTGTGCGTGCAGGCGGCCGCTGTCGATGCGGTAGATGTGGCGACAACGCTGCGCCAGCGTCATGTCATGCGTGACCAGGACCAGCGTGGTGTCGCTGGTGGCATTGAGCGCGAACAACAGGTCGCTGATCTGCGCGCCTGTGGCCTGGTCGAGGCTGCCGGTGGGCTCATCGGCGAACAGGATGCGCGGGCGCGCCACGAATGCGCGCGCCAACGCCACGCGCTGCTGCTCGCCGCCGGACAGCTGGCGCGGATAATGCCGCGCACGTGCGCTCAGGCCCACGGCCTCCAGCACTTCGCGCACCCGTGCCGGATCCTCGCGCCCGGCCAGTTCCAGCGGCAGTGCGATGTTTTCTTCGGCAGTCAGCGCCGGCAGCAGGTGAAAGCTCTGGAACACGAAGCCGACGTCGCGGGCGCGCAGCGCGGCGCGCGCCTCTTCGTCGAGCTGGCCCAGGTCCTGGCCCGCCAGCACGATGCTGCCGCGGCTGGGCAGGTCCAGCCCGGCCAGCAAGCCGAGCAGGGTGGTCTTGCCCGAACCGGACGCACCGACGATGGCGATGCTGTCGCCTTCACTGACCGTCAAGCTCACGTTGTCGAGGATGTGGAGCGTTCCCTCCGGGCCACTGACGGACTTGCCGACCTCGCGAACGTCGATGGCGGTGCGGGTGCTGGAGCGGGGGGCCAGACTGTCGATGAGGAATCTCCGAATGCGTGAAAGAACACTGCGATATGGCGTGCTGGTCCTGTGGCTGCTGACACTCTCCCTGCTTGCGCCGGGGATCGCCTCTGCCAAAAGTCCGGTCGCCACCGCGCCGATCCTGGTCGTCGGCGACAGCCTGAGCGCTGCGCACAACATCCCGGTGCAGTCCGGTTGGGTGACTTTATTGGACCAACGCCTGAAGCGTGACATGGCGACGCCACCGGCAGTCGTCAATGCCAGCATCAGCGGCGAAACCACATCCGGCGCGCTGACCCGGCTGCCGGGCCTGCTGGAAAAGCACCGCCCCGGCGTGGTGGTCATCGAACTCGGCGGCAACGACGCGCTGCGAGGGCTGACTCCGGCCCAGCTCAAGGGCAATCTGGAAAAGATGATTCAGCTCAGCCAGCAAGCCGGCGCGAAGGTACTGCTGCTCGGGATCGACGTGCCGCCCAATTACGGCCCAGCCTACCGCGAGCGGCTCAAGGCGACCTATGCGGACCTTTCCAAACAGTACAAGACCGCGCTGGTGCCGTTCTTTCTGGAAAAGGTCGCGCTGCAGCCCGGCCTGATGCAGGCGGACGGTCTGCACCCCACCGCCGCTGCGCAACCGAAGGTGCTGGAGACGGTGTGGCCGGCGTTGCGCCCGCTGCTCGGCCGCTAAATGCCGGACAACGCAACACGGTATCCAGTCTTCACGCCCTTTCCACCGTCGATCCGGCATGTTTCACAAAGCTGAAGACCGAGGAAAGTCCATGCGTCAGACCAAGGAAACGTCCGGCCTCGTGCTGGTCGTCGAAGACAACCGCAATATCTCCGAAATGATCGGCGAGTACCTGGAAGGCCGTGGCTTCGAGGTCGACTACGCGCAGGACGGCCTGGACGGCTATCGTCTTGCCGCGGAGAACAGCTACGACGTGGTCGTGCTGGATCTCATGCTGCCACGCCTGGACGGCATCGAAGTGTGTCGCCGCCTGCGCAACGACGCACGCAAGTCCACCCCGGTGTTGATGCTGACGGCCCGCGACACGCTGGACGACAAGCTCACCGGCCTGGGCTTTGGCGCCGACGATTACCTGACCAAGCCGTTCGCGATCCAGGAACTGGAAGCGCGCCTGCGTGCCCTGATCCGTCGCGAGCGTCGCCAGGTGGGCTCGGAAGTGCTCAAGGTCGCCGACCTGGTGCTTGACCCGGTGAGCATGCGCGCCACCCGTGCCGGCACCGAGCTGCAGCTTTCGCCGATCGGCCTGCGCCTTTTGACCATCCTGATGCGCGAATCGCCGCGTGTGGTCACCCGCCAGGAAATCGAGCGCGAAATCTGGGGCAACGGCTTGCCCGATTCGGACACCCTGCGCAGCCATCTGTACAACCTGCGCAAGATCATCGACAAGCCGTTCGACCGTCCGCTGCTGCACACCGTGCAGAGCGCCGGCTATCGCATCGCCGACATCGCCCAACCGATGGCGTGATGTCCTGCGCGCCGGCCGCCGTTCTGGCGGCCGGCCGCTGTGCAGGCGCTCACGCGCCGATCGATCTCCTGTGCTGCCGGCTGGTTGCACGAAGGACTCACGGAAGTGCTGCCTATACTCGGGCGCTCTTTCCTGGATGCAGCAATGCCACACGGGCTCCCGAGAAAAATACGTCTGGCCTTCCTGCTGCAGGTCGCGCTGGCGAGCTTGGCGCTTGTGCTGGCCGGGTATCTGGTGTCGTTCGTCATCAAATACAGCCTGGTGCGCACCGTGCTCGCCGACGAGGCCGTGCATTTCTGGCAGATGCAAAAGAGCGTGCCGGACAACCGGCCGCCGAATACGCGCAACATCCAGGGCTATTTTTCGCCCGCCGGTACCGCCGCCGAGGCGGCTCCGGCCGCGCTGCGCCACCTGTCTCCGGGTTTCAGCGAAGTGGCTGCCGCCGATGCGCTGGTGTATGTCGATCAACGTCCGGAGGGGCGGCTGTATCTGGTGTTTCCGCGCTCGCGCGCGGCGCATCTGACCTGGTGGTTCGGTGTGGTGCCGGCGATTGTGGTGTTGGTGGCAATCTACGGCGTGTCGTGGTTCACCTACCGGGTTTCCAAGCGGCTGGTCTCGCCGATCAGCTGGCTGGCCCGGCGCGTGTCGCATTGGGACCCGCGCAACCCGGATGTGGACGAACTGGCTCCGGAGCGGCTGCCTGCCGAACTGCAGGGCGAAACGCGCCAGCTGGCCGCCGCGCTGCATGCGCTGGGGTTGCGCGTCAGCGAGCATGTCGCGCGCGAACGCAACTTCACCCGCGATGCCAGCCATGAATTGCGCACTCCGCTCACGGTGATCCGCGTGGCCAGCGACATGGCCTTGGCCGACGACGAATTGTCCGCGCGCACGCAGCGCAGCCTGCGCCGTATCCAGCGCGCCGGCCACGATATGGAGGCGGTGATCGATGCGTTCCTGATCCTGGCACGCGAAGCCGAGATCGACCCGCAGAGCGAAAACTTCGATGTGGCCGAGCTTGCCAGCGAAGAACTGCAAAGCGCGCGTGAGCTGCTTGGCGACAAACCGGTGTCGTTGCGCATGGTCGGCGACCGCAGCCTGCAGATGTTCGCCCCGCCCAGGGTGATGCGGGTGGTGCTCAGCAATCTGTTGCGTAACGCCTGCGCTTACACCGATACCGGCAGCATCGAGGTCGAGGTGACCCACGACCGTATCGTGGTCCGCGATACCGGCATTGGCATGAGCGAAGAAGCGCGGGCACGCGCGTTCGAACCGTTCTTCCGCGCCGACCCCACCCGCCCGCAAGGCACTGGGCTTGGCCTGTCGATCGTCCGTCGACTGTGCGATCGCTTCGGCTGGCGTATCGAACTGCAGAGCGAAGCCGGCGTCGGTACGTCCGTGGCGGTGGTCGTCGCCTGAGGCGGCATTCGGTGGTCCTGGCGCGTGCTGATGATGCCTTGCTGCCGGCCAAGTCGTCAGGCAGCGATGGCAGATAACGACGAAGGCCTGCCGCACGCGGTATTGGATCACCGCTTGGACCACTATGTTGCTTGCTCGGCAGCCGGAACGCGCAACGTGGTGTCGACAGTGCAGCGCGCGACGCGTACGCGCTTGCGGCGTGTTTAGCGACGTTGCAGAGGCCTGGCATGGCTGGCATCGTTCGCGCACACCGCCAACGCGTTCGCCGCGGGCCGACATCGCAGACGCCTACGTCAGTTGTGTGTGAGAACAGGACCGGCAGTTTGCCGCCACGATGCAGCGTGCCGCCCTGGAGCGGCAGCCAACGTCTCGCCTGCAGACCGGCGATCCGGCGACAGGCGCGCCGGATTGGCTCGGTTGCGTTCTAGCGTTGTTCCAATACCGGTGCCACGACCTTGCGCCAGATCGCGTACCCATCGGCCGTCATATGCAGCCTGTCGGCGCGGAACAGTTCCGCGCGCGGCTTGCCGCTGGCATCGAGCATCGGGGTGTAGATGTCCACGAAGTCCACGCGCGGCAGCGGGGCTAGCGCGTCCTTGATCAGGCGGTTGGCCTTGATCACGGCCGGCAGCAGTTGCGCGCGCGACGGGCTGGGCTTGATCGACAGATAGCTGATGCGTGCCTCGGGCAGGTCGCGGCGTACACGCGCTACGAATGCCAGCACGTCATCGCGCACCTGTTCGGGCGTGCGGCCGCTGTTGAGGTCGTTGTCGCCGGCGTACAGCACCACCTGGCGTGGCGCGTATGGAATCACGATGCGGTCCGCGTACCAGGTGCTGTCGCGCACTTCCGAGCCGCCGAAACCGCGATTGATCACCGGCTTGCCCGGGAAATCCTGTGCCAATGTCTCCCAGAACCGGATCGATGAGCTGCCGACGAACACGATGCCGTGCTTGGGCGGCGGCTGACGCGCGTCGCTTTCGGCGAAGCGTTGCATGTCTTCTTCCCAAGCGGCATTGGAGACCTGCGCCGGCACCGCCGGAGCGGTGTGCAGGGCGTCGGCGTACACATGGCCGGACAGGAGGGCGAGGGCGCACAGCACGCTGCGCAGGCGATGGATGGTCATGCAGGAACCTTCAAAGTGAAGCGGGCTGCCATGGTGCGCCAGGCTGGAAGCTGAGGGCAAACCTGGCAGCGGCTGGCGGGGCGGGCCGCCACGGTGCAAGATTCGCACTTTCCCAAGCAGCGACCATGCCATGCGTTCGACTTGTTCCCTTCTTCGCCCATGCGGCAGGACGCGCTGACGCATGGCCGATCAATTGGGGCACGTCCCGCGCGGCCCGCGTCGCATGCTCAAGGCGGCGATCTGGTCATGGCAGGGATTGCGCGCGGCGTGGCTGCACGAATCTTCGTTCCGCCTGGAGGTCTGTCTGGCGGCGGTGCTGGTACCGCTCGGTCTGTGGCTCGGGCAGTCGGGACTCGAGCGCATCGCGCTGATTGCACCGCTGTTGATCGTGCTGGCTGCCGAGCTGCTGAACTCGGCCATTGAGGCCGTGATCGAACGCTACGGCCCGGAACACCACGTATTGGCCGGGCGTGCCAAGGACATGGGCTCGGCCGCGGTATTCGTGCTGCTGATCAATGTGCTGCTCTGCTGGGGATTGATCCTGCTGCCGCGGCTGTGGTGACGCACGGTGGGCAGGGCGAACCGGTCAGTGGCGTGTGCATGCGGGCTTGACTTGGCACGTGGCA
This sequence comes from Xanthomonas sp. DAR33341, assembly GCF_003992815.1. Lineage (NCBI taxonomy): Bacteria > Pseudomonadati > Pseudomonadota > Gammaproteobacteria > Lysobacterales > Lysobacteraceae > Xanthomonas > Xanthomonas sp. DAR33341. The sequence continues at coordinate 348,137 of NZ_QEYV01000034.1, forward strand.
TGCTCGGGCTCTCTTCCAACGGAATCGCCTGCATGCCTGTCCTGATTCGCGCCCTGGTGTTGCTGATCCTGACCGCGTCGCTGTCCGGTTGCGGCTATAACGCGATCCAGCAGAAGGAAGAGGGCGTCAAGGCCGGTTGGTCGGAGGTGCTCAATCAGTATCAGCGTCGCGCCGATCTGATTCCCAACCTGGTACGCACCGTGCAGGGCTATGCCCAGCAGGAACGTCAGGTTCTGACCGAAGTAACCAATGCGCGCGCGCGCGTCGGCCAGATCCAGGTCAACGCCGATGACGAAGCATCGTTGAAGCAGTTCCAGCAGGCGCAAGGCGAGCTGGGTAGCGCGCTGTCGCGGTTGTTGGTGGTCAGCGAAAACTATCCGCAGCTCAAGTCGGACCAGTCGTTCCGCGATCTGCAGGTGCAGCTGGAAGGCACCGAAAACCGTATCACCGTGGCGCGTGGCCGCTATATCCAGACCGTGCAGGACTACAACACCTACATCCGCTCGTTTCCGCAGGTGATCACGGCCAAGATCTTCGGATACCAGCCCAAGCCCAATTTCAGCGTGGAAAACGAAGCGCAGATCTCGCGCGCTCCGCAGGTGGATTTCGGCACGCAGCAGGCGCCACAGCAGCCTGCGCAGTAATCAGCGGCTGTGCGTGCCTGTGCAGTCGCCGCTAGCAAGCGCAGCACGCGCTGTCGAAGTACGCACAGGCACGCATCAAGGCAACGCATGCCAAGCGGCACATCAGCACGAATCTGCGGACCAAACCACAGAACGTTTGAGGCGAGAGCTAGCCGCTCTGCCGTCGGGGGGAGAGGTTGGGTGAGGGGACGGTGCCAGTCCTCGCAATCGTCCCGACTACCCGTGGCTTCGCTTCGGACGGACCCCCTCTCTGTAAGAGGCACTGTCACGCAGGGAGAGGGCTTGGCAAAACCCAGCGTTGATCGACGAGCGGCGCGCATCACATAGGAGTTGGCAATGCGGCGAATGGTTTTGCGAGTGGTGTGGATGATGGCGTTGTTGCTGCTGCCGGCGTCGTTGCTGGCGCAGGAGTTGGCTGCCATCCCGTCGCTGCGCTCGCCGGTGGTCGACGTCACCGGCACCCTGGATGCGGGGCAGCTCCAGCAACTCGAGCAACAGGCGCTGGCCTTGCAGCAGCGCAAGGGCGCGCAGCTGCAGATCTTGATCGTGCCGACCACGCAGCCGGAAGCGATCGAGCAATACACCCAGCGCGTGTTCGACCAATGGAAGATCGGCCGCAAGGGTGTGGACGACGGCGTGCTGCTGCTGGTGGCCAAGGACGACCGTCGCGTCCGCATCCAGCCGGGTTACGGCCTGGAAGGCGCCATTCCGGACATCACCGCCAACCGCATCATCCAGGAGTATCTGGCGCCGCGCTTCCGTGAGGGCGATTACGCTGGCGGCATCGCGGCGGCGACCGCAACCCTGGCCGGCCTGATCGAAGGCGAGGCCCTGCCGGCGCCGGTCAGCGGGCATGCCGAGGGCGGCAACGGCGCGGGCGGCGGTGGCTGGATCATGGCGCTGTTCATCGGCTTGGTGGTGGCCATGGTGGCGCGCGGCATCCTGGGCGCGCTACCGCGCCCGCTGCGCGCCGTGCTGACCGGCGTTGCCGCCGGCGGTGCCGCATTGCTATTGACGTCGTTGCTGTTCGCCAGCGCGGGTGCGGCGGTGATCGGCTTGCTGGCGGGCCTATCCTCCGGCTCACCGGGCCGCGTTGTCGGCG